>NZ_JBFPKP010000020.1:0-129083 GCF_040948855.1 Paraburkholderia sp. BR10882
CCTGCCCGTTCATGATCCGATCTTCGACACTGCGTGAGCTGCAACCCGTGAAAGACAAAACCTGAACCCCGCAAAAGCGGACACTTGAACTTGGCCGGGAAGCGGACATCTGAAAATGGCTTTGACAGTGGTATCTTTTGAAGTGTTGCGTCATCGAGTGTCTGTCATCAATTCATCAGCAACAGTGACTTAGGATTTGGCATCTTTTACTGTTGCGCGAATCCATGGCTTTTTTGCGGCTCGCGGAGGCGCTTGTGCCTGGCCGCCTACGAGGCATCACACTCGTAGACGACTCCGCCATCCCTCGATACTGGGCCAACGTTTGGCTGCTGGTTTCGATGGGACATCTGGCCGAGTCGACACAAACGGGCGCGCTCCGATACATCGAAGACCTATACCAGCATGCGGACGGCATCCTGGGCGTGAACGGTCTGGACGATGCGCTGGCTGAGATGGACGTGCGGGCGCTGGCTGACGTTCTCGAGTCATGGTTTGTTGCGATCCGGAACCAGCCGAAAGTCACCAGAGCGGACGAGCTACGTTGGAATGCCGGGCTCCGGTTTGTGACCGACGTACTGACCTGGCTGTCCACAAGTAGCATTCCTGACGATCAGCTACGGGACGTGGAGGCACGGTTGCATCGGCTGTCGACCTTGTACGGTCAATTGCATGTGCGGAAAAGCGGTCAGATCGAAATCGTTCGCTCGCTACCGTCTTCCGTCGTGGAAGCCCTCTACGAACTGTTGGATCCAGAGTCGATCCAGAATCCCTTCAAGGGTGATAGGACTCGCTGGCGTGTGTACATCGCCTTCGTGCTGATGCTGCACCAAGGCCTGAGGCGCGGCGAGTTGCTGTTGCTGACGGCCGATTGTGTGAAATCGGGGTTCGATAAAAAACGGCAAGCGGTCCGTCATTGGATCGATGTACAGCAAAACGAATACGAGGACGAAGAGGCTGAAGAGTCGATCGACCCGAGGTACTCGAAGCCAGGCATCAAGACCGTTCATTCTGTGCGCCAGATTCCTGTCAGTCCGGTGACGGCGCGACTGGTTCAAAGCTACGTCGAAAACTATCGTGGCCGCCCGAGCCACCCCTTCCTGCTCAATTCGTATATCGATAATCCGTTGGCGACTGAATCGCTGACAAGGGCGTTTCGCAAGGCCTCCCATGCGTTACCCTCCGCTGCGCGTCAGGAATTGATTGACCGCTGCAACAAGTTCTCCGTAACACCGCATGATTTGCGTCACACAAGTGCGGCTTTACGTCTACATCAGATGCTGGAGAGCGGCGATCAGATGGATGAAGCGCTACAGAAAATGCGGACCTTCTTTGGATGGTCCAGGAAATCTGTCATGCCTTCACGCTATGCACGAGCGGTATTCGAAGACAGGCTCGCCGACGTTTGGAACGACAGCTTCGATGACCGTGTAGCGCTGCTACGCGCCATCCCGAAGGGACTGTGACGATGAGTCAGCCATCTGGTCAGCGTCTTGCCCATGCCGATTTCGATGGTGATGGGCTTGTCGCCAACGTTGTCTCCTCGCTTCCCGCACTCCCTCCCGCTATCCGATACTACGACGAGTTCGATGACGTCACCCGTTCCATTCCCTCGCCTGACAATGCGCAAGCGTTCGAACTGTTGATATACGGGCGAACGCATAAGCTGGACTTTGCCCGCTATCCGGCTGCATTCGGCATGCTGGTAAAACAGCTCTTCCTCTATCTGCTTGGTGAAGGACTCCATGTTGTGTCCGCCTTTAAGGCGGCCGGCGGGGCGGCGCACTTCACGGTTGAAGAAGTCGAGAAACTGGTGGGTGCTGGTCCACACAGGATCATTCGCGAATGGACCGTCATGCGAACCCGCGACCTGCCTCAGGATGCATATCGCTTCGCAAAGACGCTGCTGCGCCTATTGTGTGCTCACAGGCTCTGCGGCTGGTCGCCGACATACGAGGAGTTCGTACGCTCTTCCTTGCCGGGACCGGCAGGCAATTCGCATGCAGGGGTGCGCTCAGGGGATGTCTTCCTGTCGGTCGATGAGGAGGCGGCGATCGTGCGGCATCTGGATGAAGTAGTGGCGGCGCTTGGATCGCCGGCAGTCCCGGCCTTGTCAAACGAAAGCCTCCACGACGCAGGCATGGTGCTGTGTGCCTACCAGTTTGCCATGCGACCCATCCAGATTTCGATGATAGATATGCGAAACGTTCGTATCTGGCACGATGCTCCTGATGGGCCACCGACTGTGCACCTGACCTTCCATATGGCCAAGCAACGAAGCGTTTCGAAGAGACGGCCGCTTACGCGCCGGGTCAAGCGCGAGTGGGCGGCTCTATTCGTTGCGATCCATGCATGGCGAAAAGCCGGCGGAGCGGCGGGCGCTTCTCGCTTCTTCGATGTTCAATCGGTCGGGGAGGCGGGAAGTCGCATTGCCGCGCTCGTGAAGAATCTAATTGGCTACGATGATATCGGCACGGCGACTGATCTACGACATACTGCAGCCCAGCGCCTGGTAGATGCCGGTGCGAGTCACGAAGAACTCGCCGAGTTCATGGGACATTCGTACGTTCAGACCGGACTCGTGTACTTCCGGACGTCGGCCTCCCACGCGGAACGGGTCAATCGGGCGCTCGGCGCGTCTGATGTGTACCGGCGGGTGGCGAGAATCGCGCATGACCGGTTCATCTCCCCGGAAGAGCTCACCCAACTCAAGGGTGAGCAGCAGATCGGCGGCGTGCCTCACGGCATTCCGATCGCTGGCATCGGTGGCTGCACGTCGGGACAGCCAGCGTGCCCCTATAACCCGGTGACGTCGTGCTACGGGTGCAGGAAGTTCATGCCCCTGCACGACAAGGCGATGCACGAGAGCGTGCTGGCCTCGATGCGCGAGGTGGTCCTGTTCTTTGAACAGGGTTCCCGTGGCGACACGGTGTCTCCGACCTATCTCCAGTTGCAGCGCACGATTGCTGAAATAGAGGCCGTCATTGACGAACTGGAGAGCGAGGACTGATGAACCGACACTACGCAGCGTTCATCGAACTCGGGAAGGCTCTCGCGCGCGAAAAGGGCTTGGACTGGGAGATACCTCTCGACGGGGCCGGCGTCGCGCAAGACGGCCTCGGCTGGAACTTGACGGTCGTGGTCGGTGATGTCCCGCCGCCGAGCTTTTACCTGCGAGATCTGGGAACTGATGCGAAAGCACTGGCACTCGTCAACGCAGAGCGCATCGAGCGCGGACTGGCACCGCTGCCTCGACGGCCGCTGTCCACCGCATGGCAGAATCTGGTCAAGGCGGCCGTCGTCGAGCAACTGCTGTTCAGACGCAACACGACTGGTCATGTGACGCAGTCCATCGCGCGCCCGCTGAGGGTCATCGCGACGTGTGTGGATAGGCAACCGTGGGAGCTGACGATCGATGACCTGCACGTTGCCATCCGAATCGGCAGGGCGGTCCAGGCCACCGGAGCGCTAGGGGATCAGGTGGCAGGCATCGTCAAGGTCGTACTCGACGCGCAACATATCTGTAATGCGGGGCCGCTGTACCCGGCGCTTGCTGTGCCTCGGATGAGAGGCAAAAGCGCGATCACGGCGAAACATACATGGTCGCCGGACAAGCTTCGTGACGATATCGAGACCCGCAAGCGGAGTGAACGTCTGCCAGAACGCAGGGCGTTCTGGGAATTGGCGCGCATCGTGATGACAGAGAAGCCGCAGACGTTCATGGACGACCTCCGCTTCGCCGCGGTGCGCGCGTTGATCGTTACCGGCATGCGTGCAGGTGAAGTCGCACTGTTGCCCGTCGACTGGCAGCGGGAGCGAACGTATCTGGATTCGAGGGGGCAGCTGGCCGGTAAATCTGGCGGCATATCGACATCCCTGATGATCCGTCACTTCGCGGAGAAGCAGCAGGATGATGAGGCCGACAGCCGCATCCTTCGAGAAAGCACCCAGCCAGTTCCAGAAATGTTCCGCGCGCTGCTGGCCGAGACATTGGAGCACGTGGCCCGGCTCACTGAACCACTACGTGTGACCTTGAAGCTCCAGTGCGAAACGGGCCGCCTACTGCCATGGTATCCGGTCGACAGTGTTGTGCCCGTCGTCGAAATCTACCCGCGTCTCACGGGTAACCCGTTCTGGTCGAACATCGAACGGGAAACCTTCATAGAGCGCTATCGCGAGAGCTTCAATCCAGTAGTCCTTGATGAACTACACGAATGCCAGCATGAGCGACGGCGCAGTGGAAACCTGAGGCTCGACATGGCAGTCTACCAGTTCGGGAATCGCCTGAAGACGGCGATGCGTGAAGGTAAGACCAGCCTGCGTTTCCGACACGGCGACGGCTCGCAGGTTAAGCTTACAGAGCGGTTGGAGTGGCATGCGACGCACCTGCATGTCGGAGAACTCGAGGAGCACATCCGGCGCGCGACGCCATCCAAGGTGTCCGACATCATGCCGCTGCCGCTGGCAGTTGGCGCCGTTCAACCGTGGGAGCTTCTCTTCGTCCAACCGAAGCGCTCGCTTGCCGAGGAGCGCAATGATGGACTGTGTGACGTGTCCCGTTACATTGCCGTTAGCCGCCCAGACCCTGAATTTATCTATGACGGCTTGCTGGACGATGGTGCTGTACCGAACTTGTTTGCCAAGTATGCCGAAGCGCAAGAGGACCGCGCCCTGAAGATAGAGGCGCACATGTTGCGCCATCTGCAAAACACGGAACTGTTTCGTCTGGGTGTTGCGGACACGATCATCTCGAAGCGCTTCAACAGGCGCAGTGTCGCCCAGAGCTATGAGTACGATCATCGCAGTCTGGCGGAGGATCTCGATCAGATCGAAATTCCGCAGGATATCGAACTACTACTCGGCGAGAAAGCCAGCACGGTGGCGAGGCTCATCAAGGGCGGCAAGGCCTCAGGGCCGATCATTGATGCGTTCCGGCGCATCCAGGCCATGGAAGGCGACCTGGCCGCGTACGAATACCTACGTGCTGAAGCCGACGGATTCCATGCCACACCCTATGGACACTGCCTGAACTCGTTTACGGTCGATCCGTGCCCCAGGCATCTGGAGTGTTTCAATGATTGCCGCCATCTCTCGGCGACCGACCTCCCGGAGCACCGGCAGAACCTCGTCCGTCTCGAAGGCAAGCTTAAGCTGGCGCTGGAAACGATCAAGGGCCGCCCCTCAACGAGCGTCGGCTGGAAAAACCAGCTTAAACATGCCGAAAGGCGGCTGGCTGGTGTACAGAAGCTGCTCGCGACGCCACCTGGCAAACACCCCTTCCCGGACGGTATCGACCTCTCCGTACCGCCGCAACGTGGAGTACTTGATGACTGAACCCGGTGAATCGGCATCGGCCGGCGACGGGCAGATGCGCGAAATTCTTGAGACGCTGCTGGCTGACGACGAAGACATTACGGCGCGCGCTGTTGCCCGGTTGCACCCAACCATCAAGGCGGCATCGTCGATTACCCGCAGCGAGTCTCGCAGCCGCCTGCTTGCCGAGTATCAGCAGCGGCAGTCAGCGTACCGGCGCTGGCGAGGCCGGATCGCGAAACGTTCCGGCGCTGACACTGCCGCGTCGCTGGCCGACAAGGACATCAGGATTGCAGAACTCGAATCCACCGTGCAGTTGCTTACCGCCTCCCATCTCGCCATGCTGCGTGCCGTCGGCGAACTCGGTGGCTTCAGCAAATGGGCGAAATTCTATGAACACAATCGGGAGGCGCGTGACAAGCTTGCCGAACTCGGTGCGATACCGGCCGCGGCTGTATCGGCAATGCCGTCGACTGAATCAAAACGCCGCGAAGACACAAAGCGACGGTAACCACCCCTGCGGTGTGATAGTGTCTGCTCGATACCCCAGCTACGAAATGGCTGAGGTTCCGCGGCGGAAGCCGCCTCTCTCCCGAAAGGAGCGTTTGATGTCTTATTGCCACTTCTTCCAGACCCTGCACGATGAAACCCATCCGATCGGCAAGCTCGGACGGGGAACTCACTACTCCGTGCTTCGGGCGCCTGTGTGGCACGACGAGTTGCTGAACCGGCTTGAGCGGTGCGCGTTTCTCGACTTCGCGGTCATCTGGGATGAAGATCACGACGATCGCGTGATCGACGCCATCATGATGCTTTACGTCGGCGGACTCCTCTCCCCGATACGGTATATCGGTGAGAGGAAAGGCACGCTAACGGTTCTCCTGGCGGCTGACGTCGTGCGTGATTGGGATCCGGAAAAGCTGCAGCAGTATCGCGACGATGTTAGCGACATGTGCCAATGCCTGGAAGACCCGTGGACCGCACACGTGGCCAACGTTGATGAGGATGGACATTCGATCATCCAGGCTCCGCCCGAGAAAGTTGCCTTGTACCTGAAAAACATCGACGTGCTGTGGCAACTCGGCGTGGGACCCAGATCGCAAACCAGCTAGATCGTGCGCAACACGACGGCCGTCGTGGATCGCTCCTGGTCAGTATCGTGTGGCGTCGTCGGGTAATACTCGACGCAACAAACGTCCCGGTTGGGGATGCGCAACGGGGAACTCCCTAAAAAGGCCGTATCCTGTGGATAACTCGGCCGCCTTCCCCGTTGAAATATAACAAAACCTGAAAAGCCAAACCGACGCAACACTACGCCATAGGCACCAAGATTCGCATTTTTTACTATTAGTACTCCGATGTAACAATTGAATTATCTGGTATAGCGGATGTGTGTCTGAGTCGACCGAGGCGATCGCGGCCACACCTTCGGTCAGCGATCCTCCAAATCTCGATATATATCTAGGAATCCCGACGAATTAACCAAAGGCTAACTGATCGACTTTTTCCACCTATGCTAACTATGTGCGGTTACTGTTGCGGTTGCAGTGCCGATCGATGATGAACTGGCGCCGGAAGTCCGGATCGTCCATCCATGCGAGCCCCAGCGCGCCGAGCACACCACGGCGACGACGCCAAGGCTGCCGGCGAACTTCACGGCGCGCTTAGTCGCCGACGACTGCTGAAGGGCTTCATGCTTCTTCATGTTGGCTCCATTTTTTGAGTTCACACTGCCAGTAGATGTTCTTACGGATCTGTTGTCGTAGCTGCCTTCGGTTTGCGCGGCGGTGCCGGAGCGGCCTCGGCGCTCATGCTGTCCGCGGGATACAACGAGAGAAACGATCGGGCCTCATCGGTCGAGCGACACGCGAGCCAGTTCTCGTGCTGGTCGCGTGGCACGATGACCACGCTGCGTTTCTCGGTGCCGGGCTTGTGGAAACGCCGCATCAGCGGATGCGAGTCTGCGTTCAGTGTCAGCATCGTGAACGACAGCGCGCGGCCCTCGGGTTCGTTCCACTCGCGCCACAGGCCGGCGACCGCGAACGGTGCGTGATCGGCCAAGCCGATGCGCCAGCGCACGGCGTGGCCGCTCTCGTAATTGGGCTCATAGATGCCGTTGCACGGGATGAGGCACAGTTGCAGTTTCTTCCACGCCCCGCTGAATGAGCGCTTCTCGCCAACAGTTTCAGAGCGCGCGTTCATCGTGTCGAACGCCTTCACGCCCTCTGGGATATGGCGACGCGGGACAATGCCGAACGTCGCGAGGTCCGCTCGGTCGTCGTCCTCGACGCGCCAGATGATCGGCGTGGCATAGTCCTTGTAGACCTCATCGCGCCACGGGCTCTCAGGCGGCTCGATCCCGAAGTGCTTGAAGAGCTGGTCGCGGCGCGCCGCTGCGTAGTTGGTGCACATAAACCCCTCCAATCTCTTCCCATTCTGTCATCACTAGCGGGATGCCTACCCCGCATGATACTGTATATTTATACAGTGTTTTGAGAATCGCAATGGAACCGCTCTGGGAATGGAAATGGGCCTACTGGGACGAGCAGCGTGCCCGCTTCGATCAGACGCCGCTATGGATGACCGACGCCGAAGCGTGCGCTGACTTCTGAGCTTACACGGACCAGCGCTCGCACAAGATCGAGCACACAAAGCGCGACCGCCGCCTTGTGGCGCCGCTCGACCTAGTGGATGCGCCGGCCAACGATGTTGACTGGAAGAAGGAAGCGCGCCAGCGCGCGGAGCGCAGCCGCTTCGGGCTGCCTCCATTCGTCACGCCCACCTACGAGGAACTGCGGCGAGGCTGGAGGGAGAATCCGGCGTGTCGGCGGTTCGCACTCGAAGTGCAGACCGACCGCTACGCGTTTTCCGAGCTCGAGGCGATGGCCGCGGAGGAATTCTGGCACCTATCCAAGGACAGCGCGACCGTGGAAGACGGCCGCAGGGCTCTCGCCCGCTTACGACGTCGCCTCATGGCCGAACTCAACCGCATCGGCACGATCGACTCGAACCGGCGACGCTGAAATAGAACAGCCCGCACACCGTTTCAGTCGCCGTGGCGGGTGGACACAGTAGGACGGGCGGAACGACCCGGGCACGGGCTGCCGCCCTTCTATACAACCGGGAGCGTGTCTGGGCGCTTCCTGTCCGACGGCTCGCCGCGCTATCTCCGCGCTATCTCCGCGTGATCATCGCGTGCGCCAAGTTGGTGTTTTCCCGCCTGATCTCTCGCCTCCGGTCGTCATCCGCCGCGACCGCCTCCCGATACTTCGTTACGAAAGCCTCCAAGCGCAGGAATTGATTGTGCGTCGCAACAATTGCCACTTCGAGTTGCTTGTCTGACATGGCAGCGAAATCGGCATCTTCATCGCGTACCTCTGCCGCAATGTTTCCTATCGCTGTTCGGTCAGCTACTAAGGCTAGCTCCCATGCGAGGGTCGCTCCGGCCTGACCGCCCTGAGCGTTTACTGCGCGGCGCGACCGGTCAGCGTAGTCCAGAAGCTCGGGCAGCGAGCGCAGCGCGTGATGCGCCTCGCCGAGTGCTTTTCGCAGCTCCAGCCGCAAGTCGAGCGATTTAACCTGGTAGCTCTTCCAAAGGGCAAAGCCGCCCGTTATCGCTCCGATGATCCCTGTGATCGCGCCGATGTTGTCTGTGACGATGCGCATATTGCCGCGCCTTCGGGGTGGAGTGAACACCAGTCTATCTCTTACACGTGCCGCGTTGTGCGTCCTCCGAGCGTCCTGCGCTAATACGCGTTGGTGCACGGAAACGCGCGGACTGCCGGACGAGGTAGGGCAGCTGTCAAGCCGGTCCTGTCAATCGTGCGCAGGAAAGAATTCCGTGCTTTTGAGGGTGCTCGGGGTTCGTATTGGGCGGTGCTAGACTTCACATCACTTCGCAACCGAGACCAACGCGACATGGAAAAGAAGTATCAGGTGTTCATCTCCTCCACTTACCGCGACATGAAGGAGGAGCGCCAGGCGGCAGTAATGTCGATACTCTCCGCTGGACACATTCCGGCCGGCATGGAACTGTTTGCTGCGGCTGACGTTGAGCAGATGGACATAATCCGGCGTTGGATCGATGAAAGCGACATCTTCGTGCTGATCCTCGGCGGGCGATACGGCAGCATCGATTCGACCTCAGGGAAAAGCTATATCCAGCTTGAGTATGAGTATGCTGTGCAGACGAAGAAGCCGCTTTTCGCCTTGTATTTGACCGAGGAGATGCTTGACGACAAGGTGCGCAAGCAAGGCCGCGATATGATCGAACAGGACGATACGCGAGCCTACAAAGAATTCCACTCTCTCGTTACTGGCAAACTGTGCGCTGAAGTCGGCCATATCAAAGATATCAACATCGAAGTGCCGAAGGCGATCACCGCGCTGTCGAGGAGACACAACTTGGACGGCTGGATACGCGCGTCGAGTGTGACCGCTGCGCCCACTGCTCCGCTCGAAAGCGTCGCTCAGTCAAATCTCTCGCAGCACCGAGTTGAATGGACGCAGTTGATCAAGGTCGATGCTAGCTCGGGAATTCCGCCCAGTGCACGCATTGCGTCCATTCAATACCGCCTATGGAGTGATATTCAGGGGATTCCGTTGCTGATACGAATTTCATCTAATGCAGAAGGGACAATGAGCCAAGAACTTTCTGGCCCTTCTGGCGTGGCAAAGGTGATGGTGGTTGACCAACAAACCTTCTACGTCAGTTTCAGCCACCCGATGGTCCAGCACGAGATTAGCGTTATCGGCTACGAGCTTTGAAGCCTGATTGAAAATCGGGGCGCTAGAACGGCCACGAGCCGCGACGAGGGACGGAGGTAGGGAACGAGCGCGGCAGGGCCGCCGCGCCCGGTTTGGTTACTTCGTAGCGCCCTCGCCTATCGTAATCTATCGAGGTGGCTACAGGGTGGACATAGCCATGCGCAATTACTTCTCGGCGGCATTCCTCATCGACCCTGCCGTGTGGACGTCACCGCTAGGCGCCTTTGGCGAGTCAGTCGGTCCGACCTGAACGAAAGGAAACCTGCTACTCCCGACCCGCGCATTGCTCGGTTTTTTTGCCGCGCACATGGGCCCGGCGAATATGCGAATTGGGAATCCAGGTTTCCGTGCTATTCCTGGACGGCTCCGCCTTTGCGGCTCATCAGTTCAAGAAACCCGTGATGTACCACTCATCACAGGCAGTGTAAAGGGACTGGATGAAGTCAGCCAGAAATGTATGGAACGTGGCTATGGTGGGGAGAAGAACGGCGCCGTAGTTTGGATCATAAAAATAAACATCTCTATTATTCGCCATTTTCCGTATTCCGAGCGCATGCGCGTAATACTGATGGTCGGATGTCTGCAGACACAATATAAAACGTGCCACATTGCCGGCAGCGTGCTGACTGGTAAGGATATCCTGATCAATATTCTTGCCGGCAGCAAAGGGGCGTGCCTGGTACGAAAACCAGAATTGACTAGTAGCTAACTTCTGTTGCCCTGCAGTCGACACGGTGCTGTAGTCCGCTTTCCATGTTTGCACAAGTGAACCCTGATTAAATATCGCATTGACAACGGCGGCTGTGCCGTTGATGACGCGGGTAGCTGGGCTGGCATTGGCGAGCCATGTCAAAACAAGGGCTAAGCAAATGCCTTCCTCTATTTGATCAGTCACGGTCCCCCGGGCAAGGAGATGTCGGATTGTTGATTGCTTTTCCATGAAGATGTTCTCTCCGCCGTGGTTTGCTGCGCCTTGCGCCATCGAATCCATTGGCATAATCGCTCTCCTTGTTCCGTAAGAGGTTCCGGCCTAATCGGGTAATGCAGACACCTTCCTGGTCGAAGAGGAACTAGTATCAGGACTCTCAGCCGGGAACTGTGCGCCAAAATACAGAGCGCAAGCGCGTGTTAGTCCGCGGTTTTTGAATTTGATGCAGAGGAACGCGGGAAATATGCGATTTGCGTAAAAAGGCGGGCGCTGACTGCGCGTGCGGTCATCCGCGTTCTCAGCGAAAACCTCAATTCGAAAGCTGCAATGTGATTCACGAGCGATGTATCCAAAGTGTGGCAAACACGTTTGGATACCTGAAGACCGACCTGAACAGTCAGGAGAGCATGGCACGGCTTGCCGCGGCCGGCTCTGCGCAGGAGCATCTCAATTCCGTTCAGAGCTTGCTGGGTGCCATCGACGCCGAAGTGGCTTGAGCACGAAGCACGTTTCAAGGCCCATGCCACTCCTGCTAACGCACACCGGGTCTGTCAAACCGCGGCGGCCACGCCTGTGGCCACTTTGCTGCAGGAAGAGGCGTGTATGTGCGTCGTATTGCGAGACTGCCGCGGCTCACGGCCCATGATGGCGCGCAGTGCTGGCAAGCGCCCTTTGTCGAATTCACGGACGTGATAGAAAACGAACGCCTCGATCGCCCGTATTCTCGTCACCCGGTAGCCAAACACCTTGTTCGCCCACTGCATCGCCAGCTTTGCGTGCTCCCGCTTCACCAGATTCAACGCCGCCATGTAGGTTCGGAAATATTCGGCTTGCGCTATCGGCTCCCCGGGGGGCGGTGTGCCGCTGACGAGGCGAAGATACTGGTCCGTGATTGCACAGAGATGTGGAAGACAGAAGTGGAGAAACTTCGAGACACCGACCATGGAGTTGTTCACAAGGGAACTCGCAATGGTCACGAGATTCGACAACGCTTCGTCGCTGTGGTCGAATGCATTCAACGCATCAGCCAGGCGCGCCGCCGTCACGCGATTGATGTAGCAGCGACCCTCTGCGCGCGCCATCCAGCCGCCCTCCCGTCTTGAGAACATCCGCTCGAGGAAACCGACAATCTTGCTCTCGTCCCAGTCGCGGGAACGGGTCAGGCGCGCCGCCTCTTTCCTGAGCTTCCCGTAGCTTCTGATGTAATGGTCCCTGTGCGGCTCAAACCATGCTGTCGGCGCCATCGTCTCGAACATCAGTTCAATCTGAGCACAGATTACGTATCGGTTTTTGTGCCGGCCATCATCCCCGTTCCATGCTCTTACCCTGGACATTACGCACCCCGTAGTCTGATGTGATGCGTGAATTCTTATCGCGCAGACGGTAGAGCGCAATGTGTTGTTGTGCACCGCTGACGAGCAAGAGTTGTATGCATTGACAAGGGCAAAGCACCCGCTCCTAGCACGAGGCCAAAGCGGGAACGTGATCAGTTGCCGGCAGCCAGCTTCTCGATGAAGCTTTACCACATAGCTGTTGGCGAAGACACCGCCCATGTCGGCCACGGCCACGCTCCACCGACTGCGATCGTCGACCTGCCGAATGCGCTCGGCTTCGAGACGCTGACAGACGCGCAGCGTCTCGAGCAGAGGCGGGAAGAGCGTCTGCATCAGCCAGCGCTCGCCTTCCGTAAAAGCGCACCGCTCGTAAGCGCGGTAAAGGGAGATGGACGCCGTGTGCCCCGTCAGGGGATTCTGGAAGGCGGTAATAAGCCCCAGCTCGTGTCGATAGCGATGGGCATACGCCTCGAGTCCGGGGGCATGCCGGCTTCGCTCGGGGAAATAGCAGTTCAGCGTCTCGCCAGAGTGAGATGCGCAGTAGAACGCGACCCGGTCATGGTCCGTGAGCGGCGTGTAGTCATGCACGCTCTCAGGCGAGTCGTTGTAGAGGAAGGGCGCGTGTAAGATCAGGCACTGTGTATCAAAGCTGCCGGTCCCCCACCGTGCCACGTCGAAGGACGGCGTGGCGTTCACGACCTGCAGTGCCTGCTCCTGGAACTGGTCGAGCGGGACTTCCCTGGCGCTCTGATACAGGGACAGCACCAGTGCGTTGACGTCATCCACGTTTCGCTCGGCAGGCATCTGAATTTTTGATCTTAGCGCCGGCTACCAAATGCGGCTTAGTCGCCACATCGCAGTCAAGCACAAAATGCGAAAATCCCGCTCCATGGCGGCCTTTTCCAGGTGGCGGGTGCAGCTGCTGACCGCCGCCTCACCACGCCGACTCAACGGGCTCACTCGGCGGCGCGGGAGGTTCGACCTTGAGCACGTTGTCTGGTAGGCGCGGCATTTCCTCGCTGGCATCCCAGATCCACGACGGCATCTCGCTTTGCTCGGCCAGCGCGTCCAGCTCCGCGATGTCGTGCGGCTCGAGCCCCGGCTTGCGGATGTACAACGCGACCCCGCTCGGATGCAGCGGCACGTCGGAGAGGACTGCGCAGGCGAGTGGCTTGCTTTCGGCCAGGTTGTAGCGCACGCCCTTCACAAAGCGGCGCCTCTGTTGGACAAGCGAATCGAGCAGCATCGCGTCGTACATGTGCTCGAAGGGAAGCCAGTTCGCGTTCACCAACATCACGGCGATCGCTTCTATTGAAGCTATTCCGGTCGCCCCGAGGCCGAACGTCGCGATGAAAACGAGGTGCGACGATTCCATGCTGCTCCAGATGTCGAGCTCGTTGGCGAAGCGTGTGCGGAAGCGTCGATAGATCGCTTCCTCCATCATCAGCGGGAAGTCCGGCAGATGCTTGGCGACAAGCTTGAAGCCATAGCGTGCCGCGCCAATTTCCTTTATCTCCCCGATCGCAATCATGAGCTTACGCGCCTTCTGGCTGCTGGCAAGGCCGGCCATGTGCGTGATGCGCCGCTGCCGCAGCTGCGAGGCCTGATCGCTGACGAAAGCCTCCGGCAGGTATAGCTGAGTCGAGAGTGGGGCACCTTTCGTAACGCTGCGCTCGGCCGCGGCGACGATGCGTGAGCGCACGACATACCAGCTGCGCTTGCCTGCCATACCGGGGGTCCATCGATTCAGTTCCGCCTGGTCCCACAGGTAATGCAGTGTGCTGCGCAGAGTGAGCTTGGCCCCATCAGCGCGCACCGTATCGGAGGTTAGTCCGGATGCAGTTGGAGCGGTGCGGGCGCCCTGCTTCGACAGGCTGAAATCGAGCTTGAGTGCAGTCGTGCCGTCCTCATCATTCTCGCGGATGGCCTCGCCCAGCACCTGACTCATGCCCGATATCTCTTCGGGCGGACGATACGACGTGCAATCTGCTGAATGCGTTGCGCCGCTATTGGGCATCCGCTTGATGATGAACGCCTTGCCCGCCTTCGCAACGTACATCGGCACTCCGTCAGGAAGGCAAAGGCACAGCGGCCGGATCTTCGCTGCGTGAGCTTCAGCAAGGTAGCTCTGGATGTCTTGAGTGTCGTCCGCAACGATGACGTCATCAAAGCGATAGTCGGGCATTCAAATACCCCTAATTGTGCGCAAGGCGTCACACTATCATGGATAATATGACGCCATGCGAACTATATGACGTATCGAGCGCTATTCCGCACTCGCGGCCAATTTTGCCTTTCACAGCAGCGCAGGTAAGCCTCCACAGGCATTGATCCGTCCGGGGGAACCGATTGAGAAACAGACCGCGCCTCGCCTAGCGACTTCGCCGCAAGCGAATCTACAAATCACCGCACCGCGGCATAGTTCGTGCACATGTGCACTCTAGCGGAACGTCGAGGCGTCGCTGATCGCGGAGCCGCCAGGGCGTCAATCGCTCGCTGCAAAGAAAAAAGCCCGCCGAAGTGGCGGGCCAAATCCATGCTAGGCATGGAGTTACGATAAAAAGTACATCGAATTATACGCGTCCGCCGCTTGCATGACTAGGGTTCGTGCCTCTGGCACCTTACCAGCAGGAAAGGAACTCTTGCGTATCCGTCGCCGGTTCAAACAGGCAATGAACCGTATCGGGCCAGTTGCTATCTACCCCATCGAATGAGTCAGTAGAAATGTATGTCGGTCGTCTTCGCGACGTGCCCGAAGTAACGGAGAACGCAGTAGACGCCATAGTACAAACCGAACGCTACGGCGCCGCAGCCAAGGACGTTGAGCAGTGCGTGCATGTTGGACTCCTTAAAAGTGAACCGCTCCTCTGTTCTGTTCCGTGTTTGTTGCGTACACACCATTATGGCCGCAACAGAACTCAATGTGTCAGGGCCGAAGCAGGCGTTCCCTGGCTTGTCAGGTGCTCCAAGTCGGGGCGCGACATAAGGTGTCTGCGCATCTTGAGCGCCCTGCTCTGCGAGCACCGCAAAAAACTCCTTATCTCAATCACCGTGGGTCTGATACTTCTTGCTTCCACCGCTGCCTCGACGCGCGCGAGATCCGCGCATGGAGACGTTTCGCTTGCCACATCGGCATCCCCGATCGCCAGCGTCGGAATACTTGCTGCGGCCTGCAACTCGGCCGCACTTTCGCTGAATGACGGCGCTGCGCCAGCAGCGTTGGCGATTGGCTGAATCGCTAGACCGGTAGTTGCGTTTCGACTGTCTACCGCTGACGCCAAGTCTTCACGCAGCGCGAGCAGCCAGCCAAGGCACGCGACGCACTCCAGCAAGAGGCCGAAACTGAGGGCAAGCCATAGGTCCACCGCACCTGTTGCAACGCCAAAGGTCTGCGCAATTCGCGCTGTCACTGGATCAACGCGCGCCGCGTCTAGCCGCGCCTGAAAACGCGCCTGCTGCGCACGGGCATCGTCTGCCAGGTGCTCACGGCGAGTCGCCTCACCGAATTCAACATCGAGCGCTGCAAGCTGCGCGGCGAGCGTGGTACGCGTGACACGCAAGCCCGCACAGCGCAGTTCGCACGTCTGCGCGTTCGCCCTAGCAAGATCCCGCGTGACCCTCGCCCTCTCGAGCGCGACGTCGGCTGGTGTCCGGCCAACAATCGACGCCGGCGCAGTAAAGTCCGGCCGCAGTGCGGCGGCACGAAGCGCCCCCGAATGTTGTTGCGCAAGTACAAAGAACGTTGCATGGCCGTATCCCGTCGCGGCCATCGACACAAGCCAGATGCAGAGCGCGGGCAGGCGCACAACAGGCGACGCGCGGCTACACAGGGCCGGTATGAGATGGGCTCCAAGCAGCAGGACCAGGCCCATGAGAACCCAAGCGAGCCGTTCGCCAAGTTGACCGCCGCGGTCCCAGCCAGCAATCACGGAGATCCAGATTGAAGTGCTCGTAGCAAGTAATGCCAGTACGAGGGCGAAGGCGCGCGAGACTGGCAGCGCGGTGGCCTGTTGCGATCCTGACGGAGAAAGACTGGGAGCCATACTTGCTGTTCCTGCTTAACGTGACCTTATACGTCATAGTATGAGACACATTGCGCCACACGTCATCTTTATTTGACGAGATATTGCCCGTGCGGGGGGGTTCGCAACAGCTTCACGATCGGAGCGGCGCCGCGCTGTTCCGGTGCGATGCCAAAGTCATGGGCAGTCTGCACAAAAGGCTGAACCCAACGCCCTTGCGTGTCCGCATAACCTGCTGGACGCAAACGACGGATAAACCTGGACCAGCGCCGCTCAATCTTTCCATCGAACGTCCCACGCACACCAAGCTGCCCCCATGCAGGAGGAACGGGGCTGCTGCCCATATACTTCCGCACAATTGCCATTGCCGCCTGACGCGAAATGCCGGGGGCGGAAAATGCATGTATAACTGCCTTGCGGGTGATGACAACCTCGGTTCGCGCACGCTTCTCGACGCGGTGAGCACGGCGGGCTTCGTAGGCGGCCACTTTCATCGTTTCCAGCTCCATTTCCGGCTGCCGGCCGGTGCGGTGCGCTGTTCGCGCTAATGCTGACACGTAAAGCGCGTATCACGGCGCGCTTTCCACAAAGCGGTTATTGCATCGTGGTTGGTCTTGAACGTCCCGAGCCTGCGCGTGCAGCTTCCGGTTGCAACGTCGCAAGGTACTTTGACGGATGCGCCCCACGCGCCGGACGCCTCGCGCTCATAGGTGCCAACGCATTCGTACGCATCGAGCACGCCATCACCGGAGCCGCAGCGGTGCAGAAGATGTCCACTCGCAGACGCCGCGTCGCCGTTGATACTGCGCTTGATAAAAAACGCACCGTCATCCAGCAGGATCATGTGACTTGTCACAAATCGGACCTTACTAACGCATCCCTGGCTGGACGCCCGCTCAATACGTTTGTCCATACGCGTTGTTGATGTCCGTCTTCCAGGTGCCGACGTCTGAAGAGCATTGATTGAGGAATGCCAGGCGTTGCTTGGGCATGGCGGAGAGATCCGGATGACCATGGCGCGTTGGGACGATATCGAAGTACTCCGCCACCGCGGAGTCGCATTCGCTGCCCCCACCCGACCCCTGGAGCAGTCCCGCCAAGCAGATGATTGTCTCGCATGCGTCACTTGCATGAGCCGACGTATCGATGACGAAACCCGATGCAGCAATGACCAATGTTGCGATGACTTTCTTCATATACAGACTCCCTCGTGCAGTTGTTCGAGCAGACGAACATCGCGGCGGCGTCCCTTAGTAAGCAAAGAAGTGGGAGACCGTCCGTGTCACGAAATTATACAGGCAATATATGTCTTGTCGCGTCATGTTTTAAACAACATCACGCGTGATAGAACATTTTCATGGCATTGTCGGATTGCATGCCCCCAGAAGCGCATCTCGCATCGAAGTGACGCGCGAAGACACAGACTGCTGCGTGGGATCGTCAGGCCTCTGCAATCGCGTCTGCTCTAGCAAGCTCGAAAAACAGCCCGCACTAGCGGGCTTGTTTTCAGCTCCAAGGGCACGGCATCCTGACCATTCACTTTCCTGGGGTATCGCGATAGCGGTAGTTCAATGAGCCAAGCCGCGTACCAGACGCAAACGTGACCGCCCCGCTGACTTGTTTCCGGTCGGCTGTCGCGGGCGGGACGCTTCCCGAAAAGGAGAAAGCTGAATCACGCTCCTCGACTGGAGGCCAGCTGCACGCGCCCGGTACACCCGCGAGTGCTCGACGCAGCAACCGGTATGCGCCAACGACAAACGCCGATACCACCACCGCGACCGCGTACAGGAAGCGCAACCGCGCCGCCATCACGCTCTCAAGCTTCGACACTGGTACAAGTATCAGCTGGACGTCGGGACATGCGGAAAGCGCCTGAAGCGGCGCTGAAACGCCTGGACACGCAGCGATCGAGATAAAGCCGGGCGTCGCGGGACGCGTCGTCTCCAGCGCTGCAACGCTGTAATAGTCGCTTGCGAGCTTGCGGAACGAAAAGCCACTGTCGAACGCCAGAAAGGCAAACAGCATCAAGGCAGGACCAACAATCAATGCGCCACACAGGCCCCAAGCCCACGAAGCAAGCGTAGCTAAGCTGCGAGGCGATGGTGATGCGTTGCCACTCATGCCCGCACCAGTCGTCTTACGGGAAGATGCTCCGCGCGCTCCCGAATCGTGCCGGTCACGCTACGCAGGTGTGTTGCATTCTTCATCTGTGTGTATCTGACTTGTATTTGTAACGGCGCGTAATGAAAGCCTGTTGCAGCGGTACAACCTCACCGCGTCGCTAGCCACAGCCCGCACCACCAGCATCACGCTATCCGCACAACCGACGACATAGCCTCATTTTGTGAGACGCGATGAAACAGCGCGTCTGAGCGCAGCCGGACTTGATAGAGGGGCAGAGCCCAGCCGCCGAGTTGCGATGGCACCGGCCAACGGCGGGAGTCGCAGCCACAGCACAAGTGAGCAACCCCTATGCTGGGGAGGATGACAGGGGAATAAGCTGTCGCGCTTCGGCGAGCGAACCTTTCGGCGCGAGTCGTCCTTGCCGCAAATGCGCAGGAAAGCGCTGTAATTTTATCGACGAAAGATGCCCGACATTGCGTAGTTTTCTTTCGGAATCTTGCAACATACGCCGGCATGGCACAGATGAATGAGCGCAGCAGCGCTTCGCTTTCGTTCACTGCTGCGCATCGCGCGGGTGCGTGAATGTGCGATCGAACGCAGCGCGCTTCGCGGTTCTCTAGGTGTTGTCCGCCTCGGGGTACAAGCCGGTCCGCAGCGCCCGAATGGCCGCGTCCTTCCTGAGGAGCGGCCCCCAGTTAATGATCGAATAGACGGAACCATCCTTGCGAATCGATACACAGGCCTCCTCTCGTGCCTGATCGATCAGATGCTTCACAGTACGCCGGTCCAGCCCCACAGCCTCCGCGACAAGTTGGATAGTCGCTACCGGCAGCACGTCAATCGCAGCAAGTACAGTCAGCATCCGGCGCAAGTCGCCTTTCGGATAAGGCAGGTGAGAAGGCATCATGAGATTCACGCGGCGTCGACAGCTCGCCCACGAGGCAGCAGCGGTGTCTTGACCAGGGTCCACTAGAGAAACCTCCTATTCTACGGTACGGCTCTCCCAATGCCGCGCAACGAAAAAAGGGGGCTCACGCCCCCTCCCCGGATTTCCAAGTTTGCCCCCTACGAGCGCGGCACTGCGTAGCCATCGACATCGTGGGCGCTGGAGTAATCCCAGTTGGCGCCCGACTGCGGTTGGCCATCGAGCAGCGGGTGCCGGACACCGTTCGAGGAGACGTTCCAGATGGCGTTGGAGTGCGCCTGCGTGGCAATCGGTTGGGCGTTAGCGTTCGCGGCCGGTGCTTCGGCGGCCTGGGCAGTTGCGCAAACACCTGCGGCGAGAGCCAGTGCGACGAAAAGCATCTTCTTCATGTTTTTGCTACCCCTTGATTGAGCGTGATCGTTTTGGGGAAGGCACACGCCCTCCACCGGGTTGGCTTCAGACAGACGGCTTACGAGCGCGGCACCGGGTAGCCATCCACATCGTGATCGACGGAGTAATCCCAGTTTGCACGCGTCTGAGGATCGCCATCCAGAAGCGGGTGGCGGATGCCGTTCGACGACACTTTCCAGTTGTCGTTGGCATTCGTCTGTTTGACGGTCGGTTGCGTATTTGCGTTCGAGGCCGGCGCGTCAGCAGCCTGGGCGGTTGCGAGGACACCTGCGGCGAGAGCCAGCGCGACGAAAAGCATTTTCTTCATTTTATTGCTACCCCTTCAGTAAGCGTGGTCAGTTGGGGACGGCACGCGCCGTCCCCGTTTGGTGGATGGCAGGCGGCTTACGAACGCGGCACCGCGTAGCCATCGACATCGTGGGCACTGGAGAAATCCCAGTTGGCGCCCGTCTGCGGTTCGCCATCGAGCAGCGGGTGACGGATACCGTTCGACGAGACCTGCCAGGCGTCGCTGGAGTGCGTCTGCGCGACCGACGTCGCCTGCGGGGTCTGCTTGGCGTCAGCTTCAGCCGCGTGAGCGATGCCGAACTGGAAACCTGCAACAACCGTCAGGACTGCGAATGCGATATTTTTCATATTAACCTCTTCAACCAGATTGAGTTACGGGACAAGAACCTAACTGACCTCTCGTTGTTCCCGATCAGTTGTATCCATTCTATGGGCGTTTAACGCCCATGTCAAAGAATTCTACGCGGTGTTTTATTTCACGACATTACAGGCCGCACATATCGAATACATCACATAAATCTGACGTCGTCTTGTGTACCCGCCTCGCGCGCGCTCTCACGGTGCCTATCACGTGCTCATTTTTCAGCATCCAATTTGACAAATCATCAACACAGGCACGGATCTTACGCGTTAAAAATGGAAAGAGTGAATTGCGTATTTTTGGTTAATAAATGGAAAGGATTTGGAATGAAAAATTATGAAATATGAGGCGTTGTTTGTTGGTAACAGTGACTGCGCTATTCCGATGCGTCTCGGTTATTCTGCGCATCCGCTTTTATAGCGGCTTATGAAATTCAAAGGATATAGCAGATGAAAAAGACTCTCGTCGCGGCCGCTGTTGTCGGCGTGTTCGCAAGCGCAGCGCATGCGCAAAGCTCGGTAACGCTGTATGGCCTGATCGACTCGGGTATCGCGTACACGTCGAACCAGGGCGGCAGCTCGAACTTCCAGCAGGCTAGCGGCCTCGTCAACGGAAACCGTTGGGGCCTGCGCGGCAGTGAAGATCTCGGCGGCGGCCTCAAGACGATCTTCGTGCTCGAGAGCGGCTTCAACCTGTCGACCGGTAAGACTGGCCAAGGCAGCCGCATGTTCGGCCGCCAGGCATTTGTCGGTCTTTCGAGCGACCGCGCCGGCGCGGTCACGCTGGGTCGTCAGTACGACAGCGTGGTCGACAACCTGGGCGGACTGTCGCTGAACGGCACGCAGTACGGCGGCACGCTCGCTGCGCACCCGTACGACAACGACAACCTCAACAACTCGTTCCGCGTGAGCAATTCGCTCAAGTACCAGAGCGTGAACTACGGCGGCTTCAAATTCAATGCGCTGTATGGCTTCTCGAACGCTGCGGGCGGCTTCGCGAATAACCGCGCCTACAGCGTCGGCGCAACGTACTCGTATGGTGGCCTCAAGGCAGGTGCAGGCTATCTGCAACTGAACAACTCAGGTTCGAGCATCAACAGCAGCGGCGCGGTTAGCGACGACGCCACCTTCACCGCTTCGCGTCAGCGCACCTACGGCGCCGGCCTGAACTACGCTTTCGGCGCGGCCAACGTGGGCTTCGTGTTCACGCAAACGCAGTTGAGCAATCTCACTGCGATCACCTCTTCGGGCACTACGACGTCGTTCGCTGGCGACAGCGCCCATTTCACCAACTACGAACTCAATGGCCGCTATACCTTCACGCCTGCTTTCACCCTGTCGGCAGCCTATACGTACACCGACGCGAGTCTGGAAGGCGTGAATCCGAAGTACCACCAGTTCACACTGCAAGGCGACTACCTGCTGTCGAAGCGCACCGACGTATACGCCGAAGCTGCGTATCAGCGCGTCGTAGACGGTCAGGGCAAGATCCATGCAGATATTGTGGGAGTGTCCGCATCGGATTCGAACTCGCAAGCCGTGGCGACCGTGGGTATCCGTCATCGCTTCTAACGCGACCAGGTAGTACACGTCGGCTGTCGTTCGCCGACTGCGCGAAAGCCTAAGCGCCGGAGAGCGACGAATCGGGCAAGGGCAGGCAGAGACTCCGGTCCCTGCCTGCCCTTGTGCCTTCTGAACATCGTACCGTGTTCAGCGCGGACGCCATACACGTGGGCTGACTAGCGGTGTTACGCGCCAGAGTTCACCATCACGCCTCGCGGTCGCATAGGGCGTCCGGCATGCACCGAGCTTTACCAGCGTCGATCCGCTTGTACTCGTGTATTTAAAGCCCATCAACTTCAACGCTTCGAAGCAAAATCGGCGACGCAGCGTTGAGTAGATTTTTGGAGTTCGGCGGCGCATCACTCTCTCCATGTCAGTTGCCGTCAGACTTGCGCGGCATTGTCTTGCTGCGCAAACTCGAATTCATCCACAAGATGCGACCTGTGCAGACCGACATATTCCCAGCACTGCCTGGCAGTCGGCATCACGTTCTTCGCGAGACTCCTGATCTTCCCTAGCAGCCCGAACCGCTGGCGAGCATCGCAGTAGTCCTCAGTCGGATATTTTCCGGCCATCTCACGCACAACTTCGAGGATTTTCCGTCGTGTTGATTGACGATCGATATCCATTGCCATCTTCCGGTGTCCCGCAGCAGCGGGCGTGGTAGCTACACCGACGCCCCAAGCAAAAAGGGGGCTTGCGCCCCCTACTTCTCGTTGTCTCAGATCGTGAGTCTGGCGCTCAGGAGCGCGGCACCGCGTAGCCATCCGCATCGTGCGCGCTGGAAAAATCCCAGTTTGCGCCGGTCTGAGGCTCACCATCGAGCAGCGGATGCACAATCTGCTTCGCGTGAGCGGCCTGCTTCGCGGCCTGTGCGGTTTGCGTGGCATCTGCATCTGCTGCATGAGCAATGCTGAACTGGACACCTGCTGCGACCATCAGGAGTGCGAATGCGAACCTCTTCATATATACCTCTTCAATCAAGTTGAGTTATGGGACAGGAACCTAACTGACCTCACGTTGTTCCCGATCAGTTGAGCCTATCTTAATGGGCGTTTAACGCCCGTGCAAGATCCCGAGCAAAGAAATGCCTCGGGGTTCTATTTCATTTAATTACAGGGCTCTCGCCTGAATGTTAGCCGCCGTTACCGCTGTCATATGCCTGCGCCGCGAGGGAGACGGTCGCAGAGTTGTAGTTCGAAGTGGCCGTCACATATGCGTATCCATAGTACACGCTACTTGTAGGTGTAATCAGCACCGTAATGGTCGCCTGTCCACTCGAATTGGTTGTAGACGATGTTGCACTCAGACTCACAGCCGATACGTAACTGTTCGTCGTATCGCTCCAGTTGATTGTCGCGCCACTTATCGCATTCCCGGACGTGTCCTTAACAGTCACGGTCACTGTGTATTGAACATTCGAACCGGAATACCCGCCACCCGAATACGTCAGGCTCTGAATCACAGCATACGTAACCGCACTGGCGTATGTCACGGTGCCACTTGCGCTGCCTGCCGTGGCCGATGCAGTCACCGTCGCTGTGCCTGCGGACGAAGGTGCGGTAAGCGTTACCGTCGCATAGCCGCTCGAACTCGTCGTGCTTGATGTTGCCGAGAGCGTACCGAGTGTCGTCGACCAACTCACCGACGCTCCGCTCACGATATTCCCGTGCGCATCCTCCACCAGGGCCGTGAAGGTGATCGTACTGCTACCGTCAGCTGTGCCCGTTGTTGCCGATTGCGACAGCGACACCACGCGCGCAGTCGATGAATCTGCCACGTACGTAACCGATGCGGTTTTGCTGCCTGCCGTTGCCGCGGCTGTCACCGTCGCCGTGCCAGCCGTGGTGGACGACGTAAGCGTGATCGTCGCCTGGCCGCTGCTATTGGTCGTGCTGGTCGTTGCCGAGAGGGTGCCAGACGTCGTGCTCCACGTCACAGTCAGGCCCGCGCCGAGCGCGTTGCCGTTCGCATCCTTGAGCGTAGCCGTCAACGTCGACGTGCTGGTGCCATTGGCCGTGATGCTCGAGGGCGAGGCCGTGAGCGTCGAGACGGTCGCCGTGGAGGTATCCGCGACCAACTCAACCGATGCTGTGTTGCTGCCCGCAACCGCCGTCGCTGTGACCGTTGCCGTGCCCGACGTGGTCGAGGTGAGCGTGACCGTGGCTTGGCCGCTGCTATTAGTCGTGCTGGTCGTCGCCGAGAGCGTGCCCAGCGTCGTGCTCCACGTCACCGTCAGGCCTGAGCCGAGCGCGTTGCCGTTCGCATCCTTGAGCGTGGCCGTCAGCGTCGACGTGCTGCTGCCGTTTGCCGTGATGCTCGTGGGCGAGGCCGTGAGCGTCGAGACAGTTGCTGTCGAGGTGTCTGCGACAAACGTCACCGATGCCGTATTGCTGCCTGCCGTTGCCGCGGCTGTCACCGTCGCCGTGCCAGCCGTGGTGGACGACGTAAGCGTGATCGTCGCCTGGCCGCTGCTATTGGTCGTGCTGGTCGTTGCCGAGAGGGTGCCAGACGTCGTGCTCCACGTCACAGTCAGGCCCGCGCCGAGCGCGTTGCCGTTCGCATCCTTGAGCGTAGCCGTCAACGTCGACGTGCTGGTGCCATTGGCCGTGATGCTCGAGGGCGAGGCCGTGAGCGTCGAGACGGTCGCCGTAGACGGATCGGCGGTAAATTCCACCGACACAGCCTTGTTGCCGGCCGTAGCCGTTGCCGTCACGGTTGCCGTGCCTGCCGTGGTGGACGAGGTGAGCGTGACCGTCGCCTGGCCGCTGCTGTTGGTCGTGCTGCTCGCCGCCGAGAGCGTGCCCGACGTCGTGCTCCACGTCACCGTCAGGCCCGCGCCGAGCGCGTTGCCGTTCGCATCCTTGAGCGTAGCCGTCAGCGTCGACGTGCTACTGCCGTTTGCCGTGATGCTCGTGGGCGACGCACTCAGCGCAGAGACAGTGGCCGTCGACGCATCGGCGGTATATTCCACCGACACAGCCTTGTTGCCGGCCGTAGCCGTTGCCGTCACCGTTGCCGTGCCTGCCGTGGTGGACGAGGTAAGCGTGACCGTTGCCTGGCCGCTGCTGTTAGTCGTGCTGTTCGCCGCCGAGAGCGTGCCCGACGTCGTGCTCCACGTCACCGTCAGGCCCGCGCCGAGCGCGTTGCCGTTCGCGTCCTTGAGCGTAGCCATCAGCGTCGACGTGCTGGTGCCATTGGCCGTGATGCTTGTGGGCGAAGCCGTAAGCGTAGAAACGGTTGCCGTCGAAGTGTCGGCCGTGAAGGTCGTGCTCGCGCTGGCCGTGGCCGACGACGAGCTATCGAGCACCTGCATTGTGACAAACCCGGCCTTGGTGGAGGTCACGGTTGCAGAAGCCTCGCCCGCGCTGTTCGTGAGTGTCGTGGACGAAACCAGCGTCGTGTTAGCGGGCACGGTCCATCGGACAGTCTGGCCCGCCACACCTACACCACTCGTGCTGGTCACAGTTGCCGTAAAAGTCACGCTCTCCACGCCATTCGCGAGCGCGGATGCCTTCGAGGCAGCGAGCGTAAGCAGTGTCTCGCTGACCGTCACCGTCATCGTGTTGGACGTTACGCGCGTACCGTCTTTCTCGATGCCGACAAGACGCAGGTCGTATGTATTGACGCCGCCCGGACTATACGCAGGCAGGTTCAACGTGCCGCTGGCGCCGCTGTAGGCCTGGGCAAACGAGCTCGCCGTGCCTTCCCACGAGAGCGACTTGAAGCCCACGCCCGAATACGCGTTGACGGCGAAGCTCACCGTGCTGTCCGGATAGCCGCTCACGCTCGAAGGCAGGCTGATATGGCCTTCCTTCTTTTGATACTGCAGCACGATCTCGTTGTTGCGGTTCACGAGGTCGAGGCGGTTAAAGCGGATCTCGCGCGACTGACCGACGCTTGCCGGGTCGAGTTGATCCCTGAGCGGCACACCCATACGGTACGCAATCGTTGCCATCATGCCGCCATCCGAATGACCGCCCTGCCCTCGCCGGTAGTTGACGTCGAAGCCGATCAGCGGAACCGGTTGCCAGGTCAATCCGACCGTGACAGCACTGGGGCTGTGTTGCAGCGCGCTGGAGCCAAAGAGGCCAACGTTAGCGCCATAGTACTTTTCGTACATGAGCTTCATTCCCAACTGCGGATACTGCGGCAGATAGCCCTCAGCACGGATATCCCAGCCATTCGCAGGACGTTCTCGGTATCCTACGATGTCCTCGGAATCACGCCAGTTCGTCAGGCGCATGTAACCGTTCGCGGACAGTTTCAGATAATCCGTCCACGCTTCGAGGCCGACGCCGAGACGCTGGTGTTGACGGGTCACATCGCGGTCATAGAAGACGTTGGCGCCAAGGAGCCAGCGGTAATCGTCCACATAGGTACGCACCCCAAGCCCGAGATTGGCGGTGTTGCGGTAATACGTACTCAGCGCGTTCGAGCGCCGGTATCCCAGCTGTGTAAACCAGACGGTTTCCTTTGTCTGCTTGAACGCAACGAGCATATCGAGGCTGTAGTCATGAAACTTGTTGTTGCCGCCAATGTTCAGCCTCGTGGTAGCAAACTGACGCAGAAACTTCTCAATTGCCGAGTCCGCTGCCGAGCTAACGCGGTCGCGCAACATCTCTGTCGCACCCTGCGACTGCCCGCTGCGTGTCTTTTGCCATTCGCCCCGAGATCCGTTCGCCGCAGCGTCTGACGCAGCGATCGCTATCGCCGCTTCAAAGCCGCTCATCGCCGTGGTGCTTCCAGTCATTGCGCCGGACACCATTGCTGCATTCGCCTCCGGCGACGTGTACGAAAGCTGCAGCGGCGCTGCAGCCAGTTTGGAAGGGTGCGCCATGCCAAACGTCGTGATCGCCGCAGCCGAATCCACTCGCGCCCCGACTTCAACCACCTGACCATGCGTACCAGCTGCGGCAACTGCGCCCGCGCTGGATGCCGCGACGGCGACGATCGGCGCCGATGCCGACGCGGCAGCGATAGATGCACGCTCGCGCGTTTGCGCGCCGGTCGCAGCGGCTTGCGATGCCGGCACAACGGCCACGAGGCGCGCAGCAGACGCGATCGTGTGCGATTCGGCCGATTCGACGGCTTGCTGCTTCGCGGGCGGGACGGCCTGCGAAACAACAACCACCGGCGCGACCGGGACTGACGGGGCGGCAACGACAACCGACTTAACTGCGCTCACCGCGCGGGCGCTGGGTGCAGCAGCGTCCGTGGTATGTGCGTTAGCCGTCATGCTCTCGGCGGTCTTGCCGGAAGCGGCGACTGCAGCCGTTGTGTCAGAAGAGGTCGACGTGCTGACCTGCGAGCGATTCGCGTCATGCCGCTCGCTCGCAACTGAAGGCAGTGCCGGTGCGGCAGCAGCCTGCACATTGACCGCCGCAGCGCCCGTCTTCGCCTGCAACGTGTCGCCCGAGGCGGCGGAAGCCATCGGCCGCGGCGCTGCGACAACAGTCTGTGCCGGAACCGCAGCAGGAGCGCGATCCGCCGTCGTGACCGCGCTCGCAGCCCGCGCCGCACGTCGGGGCGCCGTCGTATCCGGCTCGAACGCAACCCAGCCATCGTTGCCCTTTGCAGCATCATCCGAAACGGCATTGACCGGAACCCAATCACCTGTCGGTTGCGGCTTCATGGCGTCATCCCCTGCCCACGCACGCACAGGCAGTGACAACAGCAATAAGACCACAAACAGGCAGACAAACGCCTTGATCGCAGCAAACCGCGACCTGTTTGTCTGGCGACCAGTATTCGCACCAATACTGAGATAGTTCGTCATTCTGATTAGGACTCCTGATTTATTATCGGTATGACCTGGTGACACGCTGGGCGGCGTCCCCCGCCCAGCGCGCGATACGCCCTGTTTAGTGCATCAGGTGAAAGCCGGCGACAAGGAGTCCGCCTACGGCCAGCGCCCCCAGCCCGCCGAAAAGAGCAGCCATTGACATATCGCGGATGCGCTGACGCCTGTTGTCGTTCGCCGCCTTCGCGACCTCTTCGCGGAACAGCTTCAGGCTGTGCGTCGTTGCGGCGCTCGCGACTTCACCAAGCAACAGCTCGCGAAGCGCGGAAACCTCCCTGGTCGCATTCACGAACTGCACCACACGCTCGTCGGCCACCCTGGCGAAGCGCATGGCAGCAAACTCGCCGCCCTTTTCGATCTCGGAGCGCGCGTTAGGGACAGCCGTTTCCAGTGCACGAACCAGTGCGTCGATGTTCTGGGCAAGCGCGATAACCTGCCCTACGGCCTCTTCGAGCATCGCATCGCGAAGGCTTTCAATCTGGTTTCCGCTCATCGCTCAGCTCGCCGCTCAACGGGTCAGAATGGCGAACACGCGATCGTGTTCATCCTTTACGCTCGCGGCCAGTCGCTTGAGCGAGATCATTCGCGCGAGGCGCTGCCGCTCGGTCGCATCAGCGCCGGCGATCATGGCGCGATAGTCGGTTTCGTCCGAAGCCAGCGCGACGATGCTCTGTTCAGTGCCGCGCAGCAGCGAATAAATCTCGTTGCTGTGGATCGCCGCAGCCGGATCGATCACGCATGCGCGCGCTTTCTTGTGCCAGTTGAAAATCGGCGCGAATTGCGACTCGACCGTATGCCGTTGATGGACGCGATTGAATACCACCCGGATCTTCGCTGCAGGCACGCCAATCTCGTTGGCAAGCGCATCGATCGTGGCGATGGTGTCCACCATCTGCTTGTCATCGGGCACGGTCGGCACGATGAAGAAATCGAGGTCTTCGTGCGCACCGTTAAAGCTGCGCAGGCCCGATACATAATCCTCGACGTTCGACGCGCCCACATCGCTGATCGAGTCAGCAAGCGTGAGCACGCCTTCCTGAATCTCGCGAAACTGGTCGCCGCGAATCGTCGCGCCGTCGGAGCCATCGGAATTCACCGACTCAATGCGGATGATCGGTGCGTCCGGCATGCGCGGGGCAAACAGATGATTGGCGATGGTGCTCTTGCCAACGTTGCCGCTGAAATTGACGATTGAGACGTGCATGATTGGATTTCTGAGAACTTTGCTGGTGTAAGGGGCCGGACCGACCCCTCCTTGTTGAGTCGGTTACCGGTCGATATCCGTTTGCACTTCCGGGCTCGCCTCAGCTGCGCGTGTCGGTGCCTCCTGCTGCATCTTGGCGGCTTCGACAAGAATGCGGTCTGCCTTGGGCACGGGAATGGTGAGCGGCCTGTCGGCCTTTCGCGCTTCGTCGATCTGCTTTTCCACATCGTTGCGGAATCGCGCCTGTACTTCCGGCGACAGTCCCCTGATACGCTGCTCGAGCACCTTGCGAGCAGCGTCCGCCGTTAGCGCGTCGAAGCCGGGGCGCGCATTGGCCTTGATTGCATTGCCACGTTCCATGAACGCTGCACGCGCAGCCTGCACGGCAGCCGCATCGTTCGCCGGCGCCGCGCCGCTTTCCTGCGCAGCCTGCGGCTCCGCGGTTTTCTGCGTGGCCGCTGGTGCCTGTTCGGAGGGTTTCTGGGCGTCGCTCGCTGATGCCGGGGCGCTTTCGTGCGCAGCCTGCGGCTCCGCAGGTTTCGCCGTGGCCGCCGGCGTCTGTTCGGAGGGCTTCTGGGCCGGCTCGCGCGCCTGAGCGGATGCTTCGACTGTGTTTGCGCCTTCGCTACGGCCAGCCTCGCGCTCGCCCGCCGAAATGCGCATTTCCTCGCGCGCGGCCTGCAGCAGCGCACGGTCTTGCGCCTTCGGCCTGAAGCCCGTCGACTTGATACCGGCGAGTTCCGCTGCGATCCAGCCCTGACGACGGAATTCCTCGCTGCCCTTTAGCTGGACTTCGCCCCAATTCTTCGCCTTGGCGATTTCCATCATGCTGCGCACAACCGCTTTGTCTTCGCTATCCGTGGAGAGCTTGCGACCCTTGTCGTGGAAGTGCACAACTTCCGTCTGTCGATGCAGATACTTGCCGTCAAACGCGACGTACTGCGCAACCACCGACGTAGGCACTTCATAGCCGTCCTTGCGGAAGATCGCCGCCGCCTTGACCTCATTGCCTTCGCCATCCTTGCCGCCATCGGCCGCCTGCTGGCCTTCGGCGCCGCGGGCCGGGGGAGTCGCGGCCTGGGGTGCCTGCGTCGGTCCTTTCCCCACTCGCCCGCCGTTCTTCTCCAGCAGCGCCGCAAGATCCGCCTGCGCACGCTCGAATTCCTCGCGATCTTCAGCGCGCGCGACGCGCACGCGATCGAGATCCGGTGACAGCGTTGCCTCGCCGCGGCTCTTGTCCGGATCGTTCGCCGCGTTGCGGGCATTGCCATCGTTGGCCGCGGCTGCGCCGAGATCGACCGGAGCGACGCGGAGGTTGTCTGCGGCCTGGATCGTCGGCAAACCGTCGTCAAGGCGCGATTCGAGCGCGTCTTCAAATTCGCGCTCGGGATTCAGGCGGTGTGCCGCGCGGACAAATCGGTCATACGTTTCGAGCGCTTCGAGAAACGCTTCATATCGCTCAGCGGCATCCGGAAGATCATCATCGCGCGCGAGGCTCGCCTGCGCACGCGGATCAACGTCGGCAGCATTGAAGTCCGGCTGTGAGGCGATCGTCAGGAATTCAACAACGTTTAGCGCGCGCGCGGCAACTTCGATCGGTCGCAGACCATCGCCGTTCCGACCGTTCACGTCGTTTGCGGCCTCGTCCCATGCGGACGTGATGCCCGGTTCGACCACACGATAGCTGTTCTCTTTCGCCAGGCCGCCCTGGAATCCGATTTCGTTGTTCTCACTCATGGTTTGCAACCTCCCTTGATTCAGTCAGAGTCTTAATTTCGCGAAGAAACGGCCACATCTCACACATGGCCTCGAAGATTTCATCGGCGTTGGCAATGTCCTCGGCCTTCAGCAGGGCAATCTCGTCCGGCGTCACTTCCCGCAACTCGGGCAGCGCCATGCGCGCCTGCAGCCGTTGCGCCCACATCGCCTCGATGTCGATCCTCGGAACGGGTGCGCTCAGTTCGCGCAACTCAAGCGCCGCAAGCTCCAACTGGTCCTGATCGGGCACGCGATCGCCGAGCGCGGCCAGCGTCGGGCTATGGGCCTTGAGCAGATCGATGAACGCGCGATCCTTGTAGAAGAAAGCCTTCTCACAGCGGATAGGCTTGCAGTTCTCCGCGATGATGATTTCCTCTTTCTGCGACATCTCCCGCAGCTCCTGGGGCATCATCAGCGCCCGCTTTTGCTCCGTCTGGCCGTTGTTCTTCGTGACGCCCTTGCCGGTACTGCGACCACGCGAGCGCTGGACCGCCGTGAAATAGCCCAGCATTTCCGAGTACTCACGTGCGTCCGCCTGCTCGCGCGGCGGGTAGAGGATCTGCATGCCGTGGTTGGTGACGAGCGTCCGGGCGCCGTCCTTGCCGTACATGTCGTCACGCTGCAGCTGGGCAACGCTCTGGATGATCGTGACCAGGCGCATGTTGTAGCCCGCGATATACGCGTTCGACTGGTCAATGATTCCGATCTTGCCGACCGCGGCTGCTTCATCAAGAAACATCGCGCACTGGTATTTCAGCGCTGGGTTGTCCTTCGGCAGCTCGCGCATGTTCAGCTTGATCAACTGTGAATAGAAAAGGTTGATCAGCTGCGCGGCATCATCAAGCCGGTTCGGCGTCACGCCGAAGTAGATCGACATGCGCTGGGAGCGAACAGAGGCCAGGTCGAAATCCGATGCACTGGTTGCCGCGTCTACAACCGGATTCGCGAATACCAGCAGCGGCGCATTGAAGGTCGCCGTAACGTTGCCAAGCGTGTTGTCCGGAATGCTCAGAAAGCGATTGAACGCATCCACGCAATCGGGACTCAGCGCCGGGCCTGCTGCACTGTTCGTCGCGCGGGTGCGCAGCACTTCCTGCACGTACTGCTTGATTGGACGCCCCGCGCCGGAACCCTGCCGGAAAATCTCTCCGAGGGTCAACGGCAAGCCCGGCGTCTCCATCAGGTACAGCGACAGCGCGAGAAAGAGGTTGCGCGCGCTATCGTGGAAAAACTTCGTCTTCGCCTCGACACGGCTCGGCCAGAAGACTTCCCCAATCGACATCACTTCGCCAATTCGCAGATGCGGCGGAAACGACATCACCGCATCGAACACATTCCACCGATGCGTAATCCCCTGTTCCGAAAATGGCGCGAACAGGAACACCTTTTGGCCGTGCGCAGCGCGGACTTTCGAGGTGTACTTGAAATTTTCCAGCTTCAGATCGAGGACCACGACCGAATCGGGATAGGTGAGCAGATTCGGGATCACGATACCGACGCCCTTGCCCGAGCGAGTGGGCGCGGCGAGCAACACAAACTGCTGGCCGTAATAGACGAGATAGCCCAGGCGCTTGTGGTAACCGACGATGATGCCCGGAAAGCGATGGCCCATGCTCAATCCCCCACCAGACCGGCGCGGCGGATCTCGCTGTCGCGCGCAAAGCGCGCATCGCCGTGCAGTGCGCGCCGTCCTAGCGCGGCTATGATCAGCCCGACGATGACGACGGGAATAGCTGCGATCAACACCGCAATCGCGTTGCACAGCACCAGTACGCGCTTCACCTGGTGCACATCACCATAGGCGCGCCAGTAGTCGCGCAGCGTGAATAATCCCACTGCCGAATCAGGAAGCTTCTCCAGACGCACGAACGCAAAGCCGCCGACGTAAATGCCGCCGGCCGCAAAGAGCGCGACGAGCAGCAACACCACGACTACGAGTATGAGAGTCTTGTTGCGATCCATATTTTCCGTATTCCTCCAGAGTTGAGAGCCATTGGCCTGCCCGCGCAGGCCGGGACGCGCGTTACTTCATGCCGTTGAGTAACAGGTACTTCTCCACGGGGTCGTAATAGAGCTTGGTGAGTCGCTTGTGATCCATGAACACCACCAGATCGATCGTCGTCCTGGCCTCGCGCAGGATGAAGTCATAGTCGAGGCCGAGGCCGACTTCACTCTGCTTCACGAGGGTTGCGATACGAGCGAACGTCTCTCTGGGGCCGTTTGCGTGAATACTGGTCATGCCGCCTTCGTGCCCGGTATTCAACAGTCCAAGGTAGTCCCACGTTTCATCGCCGCGTAGCTCCGCGAGGTACACGCGATCGAACTTCATCCGCAGCGTGGACTTGACGATCTCCTTGGGCGGCAGCGTCGCGCTGTAGAACATGTGCACCTTGTTCCACTGATTCGGCAGACTGAGTTCGTGCGTGTCCTCGATCGTGCCAACGCGCGTATCGGGGTCCACCAGATCCGCGAGCGCCTTCATCAGGGTCGTTTTGCCGGAGCCCGTGCCGCCCACGAAAACGATGTTCTGCTTGTGCTCCACAGCCAGTTCGAGCAGCAGCCGCACGTTGCGCGCCTCCTTGGCTTCGAGCATTGCGAGTTCGAAGGGCTGAAGTTCGACGTTCTCCGGAACCGATTTGTGATACGAGACATCAACGAAGCCATTGAATGCCTCGAAGCGCTCGTAGTCATCCATCGAAAGACGCGTCTTGCTCGGGATACGGACGGTGATCGATACGGTGCCTTCTTCGCACGCGGGATAGATCAGCACCTGTCCACGTTCGCCATCGGGCAGGACGATGTTCTGGATTGGAGCCTGCGGCGTGAGATGCTTGGTGTTCATCACGCACAGTGCGTTCGCCAGCTGGTTCAGTGCGTCGAACGTGCATTCCGGCGCATCGTGGCGACGCCACCCGTTACGGTCTTCCGTTGCAATCTCACCCGGCCGGTTCACGACAACCTCAGTCACCCCTTCCGTCTTCATATGACGGATGATTCCCGTCTGCTTGAGAAGACTGCGCACGGTGATCGTCTTGTCATACGAGAGGACAATGCCTTCGTTTTCCATTACTGCCCCCCGTCGACGCGCACGCGCTCGTACACATCGCTGAAGTCGACGTCCTGAGCGACGTAGATATTCACCTGTACGCCCTGATTCGAGTACGCAGTTGGCGCAATGCCAACCGAAGCCTTCAGGATCTCCGCAGCCATCGATTCAGTTGATCCCGTCGTGGTCGAGAAGGTGATGCCGCTGTTGCCGACCGACTTGTTAGCAACAGCCGACCCGAAGTCCGAGATGAGACTCACGAGAATCCCGCCGCCGAAGCGTTCGAACCAGTGGTTGTCGACATAGGCCTCCATGCCGCTGCCGCCGAGCGAATCCGTAACCGGCGAATCAATGTCCACCTTGACCGGACCATCATCGATCCGGGTCCACAGCACCATGATCCGGGCCTGCCCCTGCGTCAGCGCCGTGCGTTGCTCACCCTTCACGTCTGCGCCCTTGCGAATCAGCAGCGTGCGCCCGTCTGCCGAGTACACATCCTGCGCAACCTGACAATCCGTCATGCCGGGATACGTGGTGTTGACCTTGGTAGCCATCACACACCGGATCATCGTGCCCTTCTCCAGCAGGTAAGACAGGTTCGGGAGGAAGCCGGCCTTGCGTACCGCTGCCCTGGAGTTGTCGGAGCCTTCCAGTTGCTGGTCGAGCGGGTTGGTGGACTTCTGTGCGGCAAGACCGGCGCCACTTCCAGGAACCAGCTGTGCCGCGGCCTGTTTGACCATGCCCTGCACGCCGCCGTCTCCGCCCGTGCCAGCGGAATCCTTCTTTTCGTCCTCGAACGTCAGCACGTCGCCTGCCAGACGGCGCTCCTGTGGCGTCTCCGTATGTGCGACCTGGCCTCCATAAGGATTGGATGCGGTCCCCGGCTGCTGCGCGACATGGAGAGGCGCAACACTCGCCGCGGATGCCGCTGACGCCGCGGCGGCGTGCGCAGCTGCCGACTGCGCAGCTGCTTCGGACGCTGCGCGCTGGATGGCCTGATCCTGCATTTCCTTCGCCTTCACACGGGCTTTCAACGTCCCGAGATCGGACTGTGCGCCAGAACCCGCTTCGGCCTTGTCCTTGCGCTGCTGCTCGACCTCCTTGTGTGCCGCCTGTCGCGTGGCCGTCATGCGCTGGATGGTCAGCGCAATCGTCGCCACGATAAGCGCGACCAGCACGGCGCCCACCGCGGCAAACACCATGCCGCCGATGCGTCCTTTTCGACGGCCGGCAATCACGGGCATGCCGCGGTCTTCGGCGGCGTCCTCGATAACGTGTTGGCTGTTATCACTCACTCGCCCTTCTCCTTCAGAATGCGGACCTCGCCCGGAACCGTGGTGCCGGTGCGGTTGTAGTGACCTTCCGGCACATAGGCGTCGTTGCGGATGCCCAGCACCGACTTGCCCAGACGGATCACGAACTGCGCTGCCGTCTCGTGAACAACAATCGTGTCGCCCTCCATGTGGTAGGGCGCAAGACCTTCCGTTCCGTCCGGCAGGATCGCGAACACTTTCGGCAGGTCGCGGCCCGTGTTGTATTCGAAGTACGTGAATGTCCCGTTGTCGAAGAGATTCGTCGGCTTCAGGTCGGTATCACCGCGCATCGAATAGCGGGTATTGCGTGGGCCGGTATTCGCCGCACTACCGGCAAGCACGTCAGCTGCTGCCTGACGCTTTTTCGCTTCCGCAGCCATTTTCTTGTTGCGGGTATCCGGATAGTCGAAGCGCAATGCCCACGTGACCGCATCGCCCCGGCCCGCTGACTTCAGCGAGAGGACGTAACGGCGCTTGTTGGTGACGATGAGAAAGTTTGTGTCCGGCTTGATCTGCGCAGGTTTGAGCAGAATCCAGTTCGCCCCCTTGGTCGCGTCCCAGGCCTTGCCGTCGCCCATACCGGCACCCTTCGTCTGCACGGATTCGCCATCCTCGAACTGGATGAGCGTTGCTTTGCCCGAGGCTGTCGTGATCTGGAAAACCTCGTTGGGGTCGTACTCGGCGCATTGCACATTGGGATCGGTGCCACACGGACCGGGCACCGTCAGCGCAAAGGCCGGCGACCACGCGGCGAACAATAGCGCGGCAAGAGTCGTCAACTTCATTGGGTACCTCCCGCCGCGGACGTTGACGTGTCACCCGCCTGCTGAGTGGCTGGCGTGCGCGACAGGTCGCGGTCAAGTCGATAGCTGAGTACGCGAAACCCGGTCGGATCGACATCCTGCTCGCTGGTCTGCTCCGGCACGTTGTCGTGCTTGTAGGCGATCGTCGCAACCCAGTACTCGGTCTTTCGCGGAATCGCGTTATTCAGCGGCACGAGTTCCTTGGAGAAAAAGACCTGCGCGGTGTCGCCGATAAACGTAATGACGCCCACGTGGGCAATCACGCGCGCCTGATCCTTGAGGATCTTGACTGGCGACGCCGGCCCCTGGATAAACCCTTCGTACAGGTCCTTTTCACGCGCGCCACTCATGGTCTTGATCGCATCGTGCATGTCCTGGATCGTTTCCCAGTCGTAGCTTTCCCGCATCTCGACATAACGGCGAAGGTCGGCCCGGTCATTCTTCTCGGTCCATGTCACGGAGCCGTGCGCGGTCGTCGGCAGCACCGTGACCGTGCCGTTCGCGTTGTCAACGCGAAGGACGGCGGGTGGGTTCTGGCGCTTTAGGAGTACTAAAGCCGACATGCCAATAATGGCGAGCGCGGCGATCACGCCGAATCCCACCGCGGCACGGATCGCCAGGCGGCTAACCGCCTTCTGGGTTTCGACCTTTGAGCTTTCGAATTCGCGTGCCTGCTTCAGATACCACTGGCCGATGTCCCGATCCTCGCCGGGATGGCCGGCAGCGAGCGCCGGCGTCAGGCCGCGAGCCGAAGGCGCGAAACCGTGCGCCGGTGGCTTCTTGCTGCCGAGCATTCTATTGAGTACTTGTTTGAGCATGCTTCATTTCGCCGTAGGCTGGGTTTGGGTAATCGGTTGCCACATCCCGTTCGGTTGCGGCGCTTCGGGCGGCGATGAGCAGGCCGCCACAGTGACAACAATCAACGCGATCAGTACAGCTTTCATAGTTTCCTCACTGATGTTCCTATTTGCCCTTCATGCTCCCGCCGGAGCCGCCCTTTCCACCCTTGCTCGCCCACGCCGCCGCTCTCATCCCATGGGATATCGCCGAGGCGAATTTGTTGAAATTGGTGGACACGGCTGCGCCTCCAGCCAGTGATGCCGCGAGCCCCGGCAGGCTGAGCGATATCACGATGAACGCCACACCCATCAACGCCAGTTGCAGGCAGCCTGCGGCGCCAATCTTCGTCGGAATGTTGCTGGTCGCGAAATTGATCTCCAGCTGCGCCGCAATCGCGTAGAGCGGCACCAGCAGGATGTAATTGGCCGCTTGTGCCGTCCACGCCGTAAAGAACTGACGTGTGGCCGGAAACAGCGCGAGGCAGATGAAAATCGGTCCAAGAGCGAGGATGATGCAAAGGGAAAGCTTCGCCAGCAGGATGTACGCGGCTGCGATCGCGATGAACGGCACGCCGACCAGAGCGATGATCAGGATCATGAAGCCAGCAATCAGCCATCCCTCAATGCCGCTCGCGTTGTCGATGATCGTGCCAATAGCAGTCGCATACGCGTTAATCAGCGTATCGAGCGCGGAGCCGGTCTGTGTCGAGCCGGTAATTGCCGTAGCGAGCTGGTCCCCAAGGTTGTAGACGAACGGCACGACATAGGTTGTGTAGTACGTGGCGTTCATACCAAACGTGAGCACCGTGACCCAACCGATCATCCGGGTGAAGAAGTCCAGAAAGGGTTCTTCGAGCGAGCCCGATCGCCAGTACGAGAAGGTAATCAGCAACAGATAAATCAGGAAACAGACAGACATGATGCTGCTGATGAGCGAAATCATGTTGCCTGCGCCGGTGGTGATCGTCGACGTCAGATTGCTCTCGAACGAACTGAACATCGTGGTGAACAGGGTCACGCTTGTAGTCACGGTCAATCCCCTCTAGGCATCAAAGCTTGTGCAGATCCACCGCACCGAGCAGCGTGATCGCGAACCACCCTTCGGTGGAATGAAACTCCTTCGGTCTGCCCCGGTCGGTCCAGCCAGCGGGAACGTGCGCGAGCACCACGTCATCCGTCTGGATGCCGGTCACCGCGACATCGAGCGGATGTCTCACGAGCGATTCCAGTTCCGTTTTCGTGAGCGGCCGCACGGCCTCGTAGTCCTTCGAGAACGGCCGAACAGGACGGACCCAGCTGCCCCCAACGTATTCGAAAAGCAGGTAAGCATTGCCGGCGCGCTCAACCTTGAGGAACGGAACGGCGTGGCCGTCACCCTTCAGGTCGGCGGCATAAGTGCCGGTCAGGTCAACGTCAGACTGGCTTGTGTGTTGCCCGCACCCAAACATCAGGAGCGCGCAGATGGCAGCAAACAGGCGTCGGGTCATGGTCAATTGCCCTTTATGAGCGTCTTGGTCTCGGTTTCCTGCTGCTGCTGTGCGAGCTTCAGTTCGGAATCCTGAAGGGACTTCATCATGTTCAGACGGGTCTGCTCGTTTTGCACCATTGCCTGCTCCGCCGCCAGGCGATTTAGCAGATCGGCCTTCGCTGAGGCGTCGTCAGTCGCATTTGCCTGCTCCATGAGAGACTGGATGTTGTCCAACCGACTGATGTTGGCGTTATAGGCCGCCATCTGCATCGCCTTGTTTGCGGCGAGCGTGTCGTAGTACCGCGTCTGGGAGTCTGTCGATCCGCTTGTTAGCCCTTCTGATTGAAGGATCGACGTCGCCGAGCTTCCGAGCGTTGCATTGCTCCCGCTGCTGATGTTCGAGTAGATCGAACTCCACGAGTCAGGCATATAGTCGTGCAGGCTCGAATCGTTCAGTATCGTGCCGTAGCTATGGTTGCCTGTGATCGCAGCGTACTGCGCGGTCATCGTGGTGTACTGGCTCGTCAGCATCTGGTAGTCCTTCTCCATCTGCGCGAGCTGCTGCGTCAGGTAAGTCACCTGCTGGATTGCCTGCGCGAGGCCGAGCGCGTCCGTAACGGGAATCTGCGCGTGCGCGGCTGGCCCTGAGAACGCGAACACGGCGAGTATCGCCAACGATCGGATCAAGCGAACAATTGCTTTCATTTCCAAACTCCGGTTCCTTTTCGCCTGCGCGAAAAAATGGTGGTCATGCCATCTCCGCTTTCGCGGCTTCAAATCGTTCCGTTTCAGCCGCAACGCGCTGCCTGCGTTCCGCCACGCGCGCATCGAGAATCGGCATCCAGGCTTCGGGGTTCTTGCCGTATTCCACGATGAGCTTGGCTTTCTGCTTGGCGATGTACACGCGTTCGAGGAACGGTTCGCGCCACACGTCAGGATCGGCTCCAACTTCCGCAATCACCTGCTCCATGAGCGAGACGCTTTCGGCGTTGCCTGAGAGCACGGCGATTTCGTCATCGAAGCCTGCGAGATCCAGCGTTGCAAAGGCAGACTGGTTGGACTGCTTGATGAGGAACGTGCGGGATGCCTTGCCTAGCTTCTTGAGTTCGGCAAACTCCTTTTCCGTCAGGCCGCATGCCTTGTACTCCGCCCATTCCGCCGCAGGGTCGGGCAGGAAAATCTTGGTCGCTGTCTGGCTGCGGATGAGCGGGAACAGTTCGCTCGCCATCGCCTGCGCGGGCTGTTGCGTGACCAGCACGAGGAATTCGCCCGCTTTACGGCCCGCCGCAAGCGCCTTTTCCATCATTGCGCGCGGCATCTCGTACTTGATCGGCATCCAGAATTCTTCGACGATCGTGCACAGAAGCTGGCCTTCGCGCTGCATCAGCTTCTTCAGGTGCAGCAGGTACGTGAAGACCGGCTCGGAGGGCTCGTAGTCTGCCTTCAGGAAATCGGTAATGTCGATTCCGATGCGGCGCTGCTGCGTGACGTCCAGCATCGAGCCCGGCGCGTTGTCGAAGACCCACGCATAGCGCCCGTTGGTGGCGTAGCACCAGTTCGAAAGACGCAGCCACAGCGAATTGCCGCCGAGGTTCGGGATGCTCTCAAGCAGGCGGCTGAATTGCCGTTGACGCAGATCCTCAAGCGACATGATGGTGTCGACTGCCTTCTTGATCTGCTGCTTTTCTTCGGCGCTCAGCTTCCCGTCGCTGTCCTTCCCGCACATGTTCACGAGGTCGTACAGGAATTGGCGGTTGCTGGGCGTGTCCTCGAGCTCGAACGGCGCCAGGCCGGTCGGCACGCCCTCGCGCAGCGTGATGTACGTGCCGCCAAGTTGGCGGACGAAAATCTCCATGCCGCGATCGATATCGAGCGCGAACAACATCGGATCGAAGCGCTCCACGAATGCGACCATTGCGAGTTGCGTAGTCGTCTTGCCAGTGCCAGTCGATCCAAAGAAGAGGGTGTGCCCCGCAATCTTCTCGCCTGCGTTGTTCTCGTCCTCGCGCGTGGCGTGGTAGTTGAAATTAAAGAGCTTCTTCGAGACGGTCTGCAATGGCATGACCGCCGAGCCGTCGCCGAGCGGATTGCCGCGTGCCTTGCCTGACGAATAGTCGTGCAGGGTGAATGCACACGCGAGACTGCGTGACGATTTCGGCATCGGACGCGGCAGGTCGCGCGCGCCGGGAACCTGGCTGAAGTACGTGAACGGCGCGGATACCGTCGCCTTGACCCATCCGAATCCGCATTCGCCTTTCGAGCGGACCTTGACCAGTTCGCCGTTGTCGATCGCTTTCTTTGCCGTGTCGCCATACACGACCAGCGCACCGTGATAATCGCCGAACGCCAGTTCGTTGGAGGCGACAAACTTTTGCGCGTCTTTCAGTTCCTCGACCTGATGCGTCGCCTTGTCGTTCGCAGACTCCAGCTTGTTGATCTGGCCGGTAATGGCCTTGTCCGCCTGATAGCTCGTCATGCACCCGAAAGACTGGGTAATGGTGAATTCCACCGGTAGCGAGAGAAGCGGGTTCAGCTGCCCCCACCCCGCGCGTGGGAAGTCCTTCAGGTCGTAGCAGGTAGCGAATCGCGTGCATGTATCGGTGCGGATCTGCAGCACCTCATAGCCGAAGTGCAGCCACGCGTCGGGAATGAGTTCCGAACCCGGCGCCGTCGTGCAGGGGACTTCCTGTTCCTCGCCGTTGACGAGTTCGCTATAGAAGCGGAAAACGTTAGAGAACTGGATGCCGCGGCGCTCGAAGGTTTCGAGGAATTCGGGATCATAGGGCCGCAGCTGCTTTTCGAGGCCGTCGGCCATTTGCTCAGCCTGCTTCAGGCCATCGTCGAAATCATCGTAGCGAATGAGGACAGTGATATAGAACGCGTTCTCAAAGTACTCGCCCGTGCGAAAGCGCTGGAGATACTTCCAGGCGAAGCGCTCACAGAACTGGGAACTGAACGCGTACCGACCATTGAAATTGACCTTGCGGCGGCGGAACGTCGTCCACACCTGCAGGTTGCGGCCAAAATCGCGGCCGAGGCCGGTGTACATGTCCGTCATGTTCTCGAAGGCGCTTTCCAGTACACGGTCGCTTACGGATTCGAACGGGATGCCCACGAGCTTCATGGTGAAGGTCAGGCGCCCGTCGTCCATCGTGTGTACGCGACGGCTGACCGGGCGTCCAACCTTCGGCATCCACTGTTCGATGGCCGGCATATTGCGGATCAGGGCCTTGATCGGACTGCTTGAGAGTTCTGGTGACATCGCATTTACCTTTGGGCGATAGGCTGGTTGCCCTGCTCGCGGTGCGCGCGGGAATAGGTCGAGAGTTGCCTGCCGTAACGGATCGGCGCGAGCGTGAAGGTCTTCCCGAACATCGCGTAAAACCGACGCTGGATCATGCAGCTCAGCTCGAGGCCGAGAATTCGTAACGCCTGGTCGTCGGTGGCACACAGATGCTTGAGGTACATGAGCACCGGAGCGCCCACACAGCCGAACAGCAGACCACCGGGACCAAGCGTTGCCCCTCCAACCACCGAAACGACGAGCGAGACAACAAACACAATCAGGGCGGCCATGAGCGGAATGCCCCAAACCATTGGAGTGCGGGCAAGCCCGGCGTACGACGGGTAAAGGTTTTTTTCTTCCATGGCTTAGCTGGTGAACAGGTCCCAGAGATATGGGCCGAGCACGCCGACCACCGAGCCGACAACCGCAACCTTCAGACACGCCCCGGCGAAGTCCGACCAGTGCTCGCGGTCGGTAAATGCCATTGCGCCCTTGTAGAGCAGGTAGCAGAGCGCCACCACGCCGATGAACGTGTAGAGAAAGGTCTTGAACGTGGTTGCCGCGGTCGTTCCCGAGTCCAGACCGCTGGCGTGCGCTTGCTGCGCGCACGCCACCGCGAGAACCGACGCAGCGCCGATTGCCTGGCGCATCGCGTGGGCGGTGTTGACCCGTCTGAATAAGTTAGCCATTAGTACTCCTGCGTTGATGCCCCACTGCATGTGGAAGGATGTCCGGCGTCTACCTTTTGAATTCGCCGAACGCATCCCAACCGGAGTCATCCGACGCCGGTTGTTCCCGCTCCTGAGTGGGCCTGGAGGCGGGGGGATTCTGGGTTTGGGAAGCGGGTTTCGCGGTTCGCCGTGCGGTGTCAGAACCCGGCGAGCTACCCGCCGATTCCTTGGCCTGTTTTGCCGTATTCACCACATCCATCACGGCGCGTATCGCGGGGACGTAATCGACCGACAGCGCATTGGCCGCAACGCGCTGCACATAGCTCGTGCCGCGAAAGTCGCGTTTCTGGCCGGTTGTGAAGTTGCCGCTGTAGTAACAGCTGATCGCCGCCTTGAGCGCGGCGCCGCCCTGCCCCATCGTCTTCGCGGCGCGGTCATAGCAGGCCGTAAGAATTGCGCCGCCCGCGTGCAGGTTGCGGCACATGTCGAATGCCGTCTCGTAGGTCAGTCCGTACTTGGCGAGATTGGCCTTGTTGACCTGGCCGAGCCCCATGCTGAAGTTGATGCCCTGGGCGTCGAGTGCCTTTGCGGTCGCCACCGCTTCTGCGAGATTGCGCGGCTGCCGTTCCAGATGGCCACCGACGACGCCGATTGCGTACGGGTTAAAGCTCGACTCGGTGCGGACCACCGCCTGCAGGGTGGATGGATGCACGGTCGGGGCGCATTGCTGCGCAAGCATCGGAAAGTCGATCACGTCCATGGCTTCCAGCTGGGTTAGCGGCCCACTGACCTCACCGTCAGAATGACGGGGAACGGTATCTAACATGACGCAGGCCGCAATAGTGAGCGCCATACGATCCCGGCGCGTCACTTTAACAGGTATTTCGCAATACGTCAGATAAAAATGATTTTTCGGCAAAACATGACGTACCACGCAACTTATAGCCTGAAAATCTCGCGTCCGGCGGCGAATTTTGGGTTTCGGGTTTTCGCGAAACTTGCTCCGCACGCCAGTTCTCTGTACAGTTCGCCGGTATTTCTTGCTAACTGACCTGCCACGACATGATGGAAACGGACGACACCAACGCCGAAGCAGTGGCGATCTCAAATCGCGTCAGGGAATTGATGGACCGGCACGGCGTCGCCAAGCGCTCACAGGCGAGCAAGCTGAGTGAGGTGCTACAGCTGAGCTTTTCGGCGGCGAGCCGAAAGCTGAAGGGACAACTGCCCTGGGACGTGAGCCAGCTTCGCGCGATTGCCGCGGAATTCGGTGAGAGCGCGAGCGTGCTGGTCGACGTATCGGCTTCGGAATCAGCGGAGCCACAGAGCAGCAAGTACGAAGCGACGTTGTTCTTTGGCAGGGAACTGGAGAGTTGCACGGCCTGGATCGATGACAGCCAGGAAATTCATCGCTCTGAAGCCGGCGCCTTTGTCGCACGCCGTACGACTAACGGATCGTGGCTGGTCTATCGCACGAGCGACGCGCCGGCCGGCCCGCTATACGCGGTTCGCCTGATCGAAATACGGGATACCGGCCCGCGCGCGAGGCGGCCCAACGTCGCGATTCTTGACGATGACAAACGCCACCACACTGCCGACACTCTGGCTGAGAATTTCAGGGCGCACGGATTCGATGCTGTCCCCTTCACGGATGCAGACGCGCTGCGAGAAGCGTTGAAGGAGCAGGTGTTTGACGGCTTCGTGATCGACTGGGTACTCGGCGCAGGGGAAACAGCCGAACCGCTGATCCGGGAAATCCGGCGCGGAGAAACCGCGAGCCGCGATGCGGCGATCTTCATTCTGACGGGCAAGCTAAAGGACGGTGTTGCATCGGAAGAGGACATCACGCGCATTTCCGTTGCGGAAGACTGCACGTGCCTCGAAAAGCCCGTTCGCGCCGGCCTGCTTGCGACTGACCTCGCGCGGGCCATCAAGACGCGTTACGCCAGTTAGGTCAATTCCTGTTTCATCACGGCGCGCAGTGCCTGCTCAAGCTGCATTGCGCGCACTGGCTTCTGCAGTTGGACGTCAAAGAGCGCGGCGTCATCGGGAGGCAGCAATTCCGTTGAGTAGGCGCTGACCCCCACGATAATGGCGCTGCGGTTCATGCTCATGCTGCGCCGTATTCTCCGCGCGACTTCAATCCCGTCAATCTCCGGCATCTGGATATCGAGCAGGATGACGTCGTAGAGGCTTTCGGCCACCGCCTCATACGCTTCGGCGCCGCTCGCCACCACATCGACGCGCGCCGACATGGCAATGACCGTATCGGCCAGTGACTCACGCGCAGACTCGGTGTCGTCGACGATCAGGACAAGTCGCCCCTCGAGCGGCGCTGCGATGTCCGGCTGGAGTGACGGCATCGCCTGGCGCACAATCTCAACTGGCAGCGAAACGGTGACTGTTGTCCCGAGGCCAGTATCGCTGTCGATATTCACCCAGCCGCCCAGCAGGTCAGCCAGTCCGCGCACGATTGCGAGTCCGATACCCGCCCCTTCGTGCACCCGCGTATGGGATTCGTCGAGACGCACAAACGGTTTGAAAAGCTCGTCAATCGCATCGTGCGGAATGCCGGGGCCGGTGTCCTGCACGGTCAGCGTCAACCGCTCGCCTTCGACCATTTGCCCTAACGCCAGCCCTACCCTGACTGTCCCGCGATCGGTATAGCGGATGGCGTTGGACAGCAGGTTGCCGAGTATCTGCCTGATGCGCGCCGGGTCTGAACGGCAGGGCCATTGCTCCCCGCTGGTTTCAAGCACGACGCCCAGCCCTTTCCTGCCCGCCTCCTCCCGAACATCCTCTACGAGCGACTGGGCAAGCTCGACAGGATCAAAGAGTTCTGGACGCAGCGTAAGACGGCCGGCGTCGAGTCGCGCGTAATCCGTCAAGTCCTTCATCTGCGAGTCCAGACGCTCCGCAGCCAGTGCGAGCCGTCGCACCATGATTGCGTCGGAATCAGGGAAGTGCCGGGTAGTGAGCGCATCAGTCACGCTCAGGATGCTCTGAAGCGGTGTGCGCAGCTCGTGCCCCAGCATGCCGAGGAACGCATTTTTAGCGTGGGCTGCATTCTGCGCCTCGATGCTGGCGCTGCGCTCAGCCTCGATCGCCGCAGCCTGTTGTTCCAGAAGCTTCTGGTGCTGCGCGACCAGCAACTGCTTGCGACGTAGCACGGCCGCGAGCGAAAACATTGTGCCTATCAGCAACGACGCCAGGACAACCAGCGCGATAACAAGATAGCGACGCTTGTTCGTCACGGATCGGGCCATCGCCTCGCGTCGCAATTCCTTAGCAGCCCCCGCGGCCTCTTTTACCGTCGCCATGGGGGTGCTCAAACCGTCGAGTTCCTGCACAACCGGACGAACTGCCGAAGCCGTGCCCGGCGTCGATGGGTCGCTCGGCAGGACACTGATCGCAGGCCGCGCGTGCTTGATGACCTGGCCGATATCCCTCAGTGCGTCAGAATAGCCCGGTGTCGTGCGCAGGAAGGTGCCACGCTCGGTGCGGGCAGTGTCCTCCAGGTCATTGAATCGGGTCTGCAGCGCGTTGAAACTTTTGCGCACCGTAGCGGCATCCGAAAGCCCCGCGCTGTAGTGCAGGAGATCGGTCTGCGCCTGCAGCATTGCGGCCTGCAGCTGGGCGACTGGCCGGTAGTAGTTATCCGGCCCACCGAGGCTTTCAAGGCCGGTTGGCTCACTGAGCAGCGAATAGGCGAATCCAGTCGAGGCGCCGACGGCAGCGGCGAGCGCGCCAGTGGTAATCCACACACCGAACTGCCGCCACAAATTCAAAAACATGATCGAGAGCACGCGCCCAAACGTTCCTTATTATCGTCGCGGCAGACGTCCGCCGCAAAACCCGCGAGCGTACACGGTTTGTATCCCTGCGCCAATTTTCGCGCAGGCGAAAATTGCACCCAGCGAGCCAGGGCGATTAAAAGGGCCGATACCGTGCGGCCTGAACATGGTGCTCTTGGGTGGCGGTCCTGGCTAGCCTGATCGCGCCGAGGGCGACAAAATCTGGTCGCCCCCTGATAGCTTATGCGCACCGCGGATTTGCCCGAGCGAAGGACAGACAGAGTGGATGGGTTTCTTCGATGCGCACGCCGCTCCGATCTATGCATCGATAGGCAAGGGGACAGGCTGGCGTCCACGTAAAAAGGAGCTGGTGAAAGCTAGGCTGCCGAAGGCTTCGCGCGGGCCGCCTTGCGGAGTTCACCGGCCACAAACAAGCAGAACGTATCAGCAACACTGGGCCACTGAAGAATATTTGCTTCTGTAATGTCCGACGGTTTCAGCCCCTGACGTTCGATGCTGCGGATGCCCAAGCTGTTGTTGTGCGCAGTAAATTTCCGTACGTACTGCTCCCGTCTTTCAACGCTGAGCGCCGCGAACGAGTCGCGCGCATTGCGGATTTCTTCCGTCCGTCGAAAATCGGCAGCTTTATCGGCTGCAGCAACGGCTGCGGCAACGACGTTGCGCGCCTCTTCCTTTGCCTGATCCGCAGCGATAGTCTGCGCCGCAAGTTGTTGCTGGATGGCCTCAACCTGTTTGTCGGCTTCCGCTACCCGATAGTTCTCCGTCAGCGCTTTCATAAGATAAGCAGAGGCGCGCTTGACCTTTGTGCCCTGACGGATTGTCCACCTTGTATATTCGATTGCCTGTTGAATTCGATCATCGGTCCAGATAACGCGATTGCTCTCGATGCGCTCGAACTGCTTGTCCGTAAGCCCGAATTCACTTTGAAGCGTCTGAAACAGGGCTACTGAGTTCAACATCGCAGCCTTCGATGCCAGCGCACCGTCTTTGCGCTTAAAGCGCATTCGAATCTGGTCCTGTTTTCGAGACCCCGGCGTTCCCGCTCGAGTCTCATACGACAACTCGATGTCCGACAGTTCGTTGATCTGCTTCACGGCCGGCTCAAGATAATCCCGTTTGAAGTATTTAAACTCCGCATGGTTCGCCCATGATCGACCAGGTAAGTTTCGGACGACCTCGATGGGCAACCAGCCTGTAGTACCGGCGCTCAGTATCGGAAGCACGTGATCGTAAATTCCGCGAGCGTAGATGAGTGTGAATCGAGAAGTAACGAGGAGGCTGGTCCAATACGAATTCTGTGGGTCCTTGATCAGACGCTGCAGTTCCACTGGCACGCGGAAACGGATACGGCCGTTGCGCACGCTGACGCGCCCGATCAACTCCAACCAATCACCATCTTCCGTAGAACCGCTAGGGCCATCATCAACTTCGGCCTCAGTGACTTCCTCGTCGCGTTCCGATTCATTTGAACCGTCTTCGACAAGGCGTCCTTTACGATCGACACGCACGACCGGGGTGCTTGTAACTTCCAGCATCGAAGATTTAACACTTCGGATGACGCTTGAGAAATGCTCTCGGTTCTTACTGTCGTAGCGCATGAGCCATTTGAAGAAGCTCAATGTAACGTCATACGCTTCCTTGATATCGGACTCTTGGGCAACGATGAAATAAGCTGCGTCTACGAATCGTCTGGCCGACAATCCGAGGCCGACGATACGCGCAAACACCTGATTCTTCTGATAACCGATGTCGGATGCAGATTCGAGTTCGTGGATTGCTCGTCGCGCAGGCGCGTTCTCGACAAACAGGTCGAGTGCATACTGAAGTGGCGTTACGCCTCGTTCGATGCTGCTGCTCATCGCCCTCCTCTCCTTCCAATCGTTCTTGCCCCGAATGTTCCGACTCTAGCACGGGAAGGTGAGATAACCAAGAAATAGTCTCACCCTGGAGATATCGTGCCATTCTGAGAACAGAATCTCTCACCATTGCCCACAACGTCTCACCTTCGGGAGCGAAGACTGAGGAGCATAACCGGTTGTCTGGAAAGGCTATTTGTCCGTTATCCACAATTGAAAAGATACCGAATTTAGCTTCAGCAGCTTTGGAACACTATTTGTCACCGTCACTGCCCAAATTCTCTCACCAAAGGGAACAACGACTCTCACCTGTTGGGGACATCATCTCTCACCTTCGGAACACATGATCTCACCTTTTAGCGTTATCCCATTGAATTCCAAAGGAATCGTGCAGCTCTGTATGTAGGTTTGTATGTTTTCTTCCTATAAATGAAACATACATACAGCGTCGCGCCCAGTCTCAGGCTTGCGCGAGTTGATCCACGACTGCATGGCTTTTCCTGCGGGAGGCTGGATTATTGGCAAAAAAATAACTGGCTGAGTGCACAAAATCTCTCACCTTCGGTTCTTTGACGCCCCGTCCGCTTTCAACCGTAATAATTGCTTGGATACGTGCAGCCAGATGGTGCGAGGACGGGGGTGTCACCGTACATTTTCTCTCACCAAACAACTGGAGCGGCGACCGGTAAAGGTGAGAAGTTTTGTACTGCACTTCCGGACTTGCACCCTTCCGCAAAGTGACAGCAGTCAGAATGTGCCCGAATCACAGCGGTCACAGTCTTTTTGCGACAACTTGCGCTGTTACCAACCCAGTTTTCACCACATTTGCTGTATTCTGCGTTTAACCAAAATTTTGTTGGAAAACTCGGAAAATGGCGAACGTTAGTCAACCGCTGCCTATCGATCGAACGGTGACGCTCGAAGAGATCAGCGATTTTGCAGATGTGGTTACCGACTACGCAACGGAACTACGAGATCAGATCTTGGCTCCGCGGCCGCGCAAGCTCGCGCCTATGTTCACGACGGGAGAAATTGCGGAAATGTGTGGCCTGACGCGAAATCAGGTCCAGTATCAAATATCCAAGGCAGACGGCGTGCTTCCTGAAGGGCAATCTACTGGCACAGGCCGTAGCCGCAGCCGGCAGTTCACGCTGGCCGAGGCGCGGACATGGGTGCAGCGTATCTCTGACATCTACCAAACACCGCTCGTCTCCGGCCCTAGCGATGCCTTTGAGGGGAAGGTGATTATCACCTCCCAGCTCAAAGGAGGAAGTGCCAAGACTACTACTTCGATGTGCCTGGCGCAGGGTTTGACGCTACGCGGCCGCAAAGTCCTGGTGGTGGACTTAGACCCACAGGCCTCCCTATCCGAGTTGTGCGGCTTATATGCGGAAAAAGAAGTTTTTCCCGATGCGACCGTGCTTCCCTATATCTACGATCAAGAGGTGGAAGGCGGATTGCTGAGTCGTGTGCAGTCGACGTATTGGGATGGTCTTGACATCATTCCTGCACACACCGAACTCGTTGGCGCCGAGTATCACTTGCCCGCTATGCAGATGCGTCTACCTGGATTCAAATTCTGGCGGGTGCTTAGAGATGGTCTCGCACCACTGCGAAGGCACTACGACTACATCATCCTCGACACGTCACCTTCGCTGTCGTATCTGAATCTGAACGCGTTGATGGCTGCCGACGCGATGGTCATGCCAATGGTCCCAGAGAATCTGGACTTCTTTAGCTCGTTGTCGTTCTGGCGATTGTTTTCGGACGTCGCCAAATCGTTTATCAAGTTCGAAGCCGACAAGAAATACGACTTCGTATCTGTTCTATTGACGAGGGTCAACTACGGACCGACCTCTTCGGCTCCAGTGGTCAGGACGTGGGCGCAAGGGGCATATCGACAATGGCTGGACCCCTTCGAGATTCCTGCCAGTTCGGTAATGAGTTCAGGTGCCCTCGCCTTCACCACAGTATTCGACATCAGTAGCACACACAGTCAAGCAAAGTCTCTTCAACGTGTTCGCCAGCCGCTTATCGAGTATTGCCGCTGGGTTGATGATCAGTTTGTTAAACAATGGAAGCAAGCGTCATGAGTGACCTCAGAAAGGAATTGTTGGCTAAGACCTCTGGACTTCGCTCAACCGCAGAACGGACCCCGGACGCCAGTCGTCGAGCTGCACGCACTGAAACCGCGCCTGGGATGGCAGGCGCTTTAGCCGTGGCTCAACTTCGCGTGAAAGAGCTTGAGGCAACAGGTGCCAACTCAGAGCTTCCAGTTTCAGAGATCGTGCCGAATCCCTGGCAACCGCGGCGGGTTTTCAATGAAGAAAAGCTAGCGGAACTGGCCGAGTCGATCAGGGAATCTGGATTGTTGCAGCCGATCGTCGTTCGTCGGACTGACTCTGCATACCAGATCGTTGCCGGCGAGAGACGTTGGAGAGCGCATAAAATTCTCAGCGCGGTGACGATCAAGACCGTTGTGGTTGAGTGCTCCGATCAGGATATGGCGATCCTCGCACTTGTGGAGAACGTCAGTCGGGACGATCTGAGCGATTACGAAATTTCGGTGTCCCTCGCGGAATCGCAAAAGCAGTTCCCAAATCGATCGCGCTTGGCAGAGTCCTTGGGCTTTAGCCGCCGTGGCCTTTATAAGTATCTCGCGTTTGCTGACCTGCCAGCATTCATTACACGGGATCTGGATTTGAAGCCTGCGCTCATCGGATCGAATGCCGCGGAATCTATTGTTTCGACGTTGAAGAAATTCGGTCCGAGTGGGCTGGCTGCAGCCGAGGAATTGTGGCCGGATGTTGTAGCAGGCAATCTTGATCAGACTAAATTTGCTTCGGCGATCGCTGCATTGGCGTCGCGGAAGGGGGCGCGTGTAACGGCAAATGATCGGTCAATCGATAAATTCTTTGCTGGCAGCGTGCATGCGGGGAGTATTACCAAAGACGTGAACGGGTTCACAGTCAAGATCAAGGCGGGTGTTCTGAGCGACGCCCAAGAGACCCGCATTCGGCAGCTGATTAGTGAATTGTTCAGCGGCGATCCGAACTAAGCTTCGCCACACCAGTGCAAAAGCCCGCCTGATAGCGGGCTTTTTTACGCGGTGTGCCTAGTAGGCACACTTGGACGATGGAGTCACGACCGACCTCTGTAGCGGGTGTGCCTAGTAGGCACACCCAGCATTTGTCGATTGGCGCTTTCGAACGTGTGCCTACTAGGCACACTTCCACCTGTTACGCCTCTGCGTAAGATTGCTTATTTGACATGGCTCGATCGGTCGGTCTTGATCCCATCAGAGCGAAAGCTGCGTGCCATTTCGCATGCGAAAAAACCGCCAGAGGGCGGTTGTGGCGGTGAAGGCATGAATGACTAGTGCGCAGCGGCGTCCAGCGACGCATCAAAAAACAGCTCGACCGACTCGTACCGCCTAGCCGCGTCGCCCGTGGTATAGAGCGTCGTGGTGCCCAGACTCGTGTGACCCAGCTGGTCCCTTACGTCTCGAAGGTCACTGCCCGAGTCGAGCGCATGGTTCGCGTGGGTGTGGCGCAGCCAGTGTGTGCTCGCCCGTTTGAGGTCCGTCGCCGCATCCGGATAACGGCGTTCAAGCTGCGCCGCGGCACGCGCGAAGATCCGCCTGAACAGCAGTCCGATGCCGTCGGCCGTCATCGGCCGCCCGGTGGTCGTGCTGGCCAGCAGCGGCAGCTCGCGCGGCGCGGATTCCAGGGTCAGCGGTCCGCCCGGTGTGAGATGCAGCAGGGCGCGCAGCGCGTCCATGAGCCGCCCCGGCATCGGCACGTACCGCTCCTTCCTGCGCTTTCCGTCGACCCGCAGCGACCAGGCGTCGTCCAGCGTGCCGTCCGGTGCCTTGCGGTCGAGCGCGCCGAGCGTGGCGCCGGCCAGTTCGGCACGGCGCAGGCCCGTCGCGTAGGCGAAGAGCAGGGCGAAGGCGTCGCGCTGCTGGGCGTGGGTGGGGTTCAGGACGCTGACCGTCTGCAGCACGTAGCGCCACTGCGCGTGGGTGAGCGTGCGCCCGTGCGTGTCCACGTCGGGCCGGGCGACCTGCAGGCGCGGCAGGGCATCGAACGGGTTGGCGAGCAGGTAACGCACCTTCACGAGCCACGCGCACAGGGCGGAGAGGATCTTCCGGGCGGTCTCGCGGCTGGATGCTGGCAGCGGGCCGGTGAAAGGGCGCCACGCCGGGTCGAACCGCTCGGCCTTCGCCCGCCCGACCCAGCGCTCGGACGGCTGCGGATCGGCCAGAAAGCCGTTCAGGTAGGCGTCGATGTCGCTGCTGGTGAGCGACGAAAACGCCTTGCCTTTCGCCACCACCGCCCACAGCAGCAGCCGTTCGGCCTCGCGCCGGTAGGCCCGCGCCGTGTGTTCGCTGTTCACGCCCCGCACGCGGATCCAGGCGTGGATCGCCTCGATGTCGGACCGGAATTCCTGGCCTTCGGCGGGGACCGGCGCGCGGTTGCTGCCGGCGCTTCCGTCCAGCTCGCGCGGCACCGCGAAGGCCTCGAGCGGCGCGATGCCGGCGGTGACGGTCGGGCGCGTGAGCGCCGGATGCCCGGCGGGGAACGACCGGCGTGGCTGGAGCGCGAGGGGCGAGAGTTCATGCTGCAGGGGTGCCGCATGCAGGGAGAGCCAGGCCGCGATGCGCGCCCCACCCTTCGGCCCCAGGCGCGGCACGGTGGTGTACCAGCGCTGCCGGCGGCGCTGGATCAGGGCCAGCAGGTCGGCCAGCGTCGCGAGGCCGGCGGCCTGCAGCCGTGCGGCCACGACGGGTTCGAACCAGCTGTCCAGCGGGTCAGTTGCGGCGGGATCCGCGGCCAGCGTCCGCTCCATGCGGGCGAGCGCCGCGGTCTGACGCTCGCGCAGGCGGGCGTTCCGCGCCACCTTCCGGGCGATGTTCCGGTCCGGCGCTCCGCCAGGCGAGGCCTCCGGCGGGTAGTCCGCCCGGTAGAACTCCAGCAGTTCCGCCTCGCCGTAGACCCCGTCCGGATCGACCTGCGCGCGGTATTCCTCGAGCGTGGGGGGATCGTCGCGCCGGTGCAGCCCGGCCGGAGCGACGCGTTCCTGCCGTCGGTCATGCAGGCTGCCGGGCTTCAGGCGCAGCAGGTGCGCGGCTTCATGGTCGCGCGCGCGCCGGGCCGTGATGGCGAGCGTGTCGCGCAGCGCGTCGATCAGGCGACGGGTCAGGCGTACGTCCGTGCCGGCCTCGCCGTATGCCGAATGCAGCGCCTCGATGGCAGCGCCTTCGAGCCAGCCGCGATAGAGCGCAAAGTGCTGCCGGGTCAGCCGCGGCGACGCCTTGATCCGCGCTGGCATGTCAGGCTCCTACCGGCGAGGGGCGTAGCCACGCGAACCGGCGTACCGTGGCGCCGATTGCGAGGCTGCTCGCGACGAGCCCGGTGCCACTGGCAGCCAGCTGAACGAGCATGGTGGCCGCGGTGTCGTGGGTGGTCGGCCACTGGTAGACCTTCCAGGTCAGATCAAGGCCCAGCCAGAGCAGTCCTCCCGTCAAGCCAATGAACCCCTGGGGTACGCCCAGCGCGAGCCGGCGCGCCTGCCCGGGTCGGCCGCACAACGCGGCGACGGCGGCGAGCGCGACGAGCGCGACGAGCGCCATGGCCCCGCCGGTGCCGGGGTACCCGACATACCAGACCAGTGCGGCCACGCCCGCGCCCACACCCAACGTCAGGGTCCAGCGCAGCCACGGGGGCGTGGCGACGTTATCGTCGTACAGGGGCGCCATGGCGGCATAGAACACCTGCAGGATCGCGGCGCCGACCAGTGCCATGCCCAGACCACTGAGCGCGTGTTCGAGCACCGACATCGCGTCGCGCCAGTGGAAGAAGGCGCGCACCGCCGCGCGCACAGCACGCACGGTCGGGTCCCCCAGGGTGGCGGCCCGGCGGCCGTCCATGCTCCATTTGTATAACGCCCCTGCTAGCACCATCGGTGGTAAGGCGAACAGCAGATGGCGCAAGGCGCGACGCGCGAGCGGCCAACGGGGAGCAGTGGCGCGGATCGGGGACATGTGGAGTCGTCTGGCAGTGGTTGGTCGGTGGGTGCCGGGAGCGGCCTAAAGATAGGGGTGCCCGCAATCCCTTGTCCGGCGGGCGTTCCAGCGAAGTGTACGCCTGACCCTTCAATCTGACGAGAAAAACATGCACTTCTGATAACCGAAGTTATCAGAAGTAATGATTCGTCTCCCGTGTGCGGTGGCGCACACAAGGCCATTGCGGGGAGGTGCCAGCGGTCGCGCGCTGCGCGACCATTTCCGCAGACGAACGACCGGGAGACGGTCATGCTCCGCGCCCTCGCCATCCTGAGCCTCGTCGTCCTCGTATCCAGCTGCCAGACGAGCCGGGGCGGTACTGCGGTCAATAGGTCAGGGAACAACAACAGTGTCGAGCTATCCCCGGCAACGGTCGCTGCGATCGGGGCCATTCTTGGTGGCAGGGGCGCGGCCGCCGGCAGCATCGCCGGAGTGGCGGCCGCGCCCTTGCCTGCGCCTCCGCCCCCGCCTTCGACCGCCACCACGGCGGCTGCGCCCGCGGCGGCGCCGAAGGCCGGCATCGGCGCCGTGGGCAGCCATGCGCCATCTCCGCCCGACGCGCAGGCCAGCGCCGGGCAATCGCCCGGAAGCGATGAGAACCTGCGGGGATTCGTGCTTAGCCCCCGCCCGCCTGTTCCGCCGCCGATTTCTCAGGGCGTGACGCCTGCGGGCCAGCCACCGCGCATTGAAGGGCAGGCGGCGAGTCTCCAGATCGCGCCGCCCCCGCCGAAAGCGCTCCCGAAACGGGCCGGGAAAAACGGCCAGTACGACGTCGTGCGCGTGTTCTTCGGTACCGACCGTGTGGTCATGGGCAGTACGCGCGCGCCGAGATTCGGCAGCCAGCGCGGGCCGATACTGGCGTTCGGCAGTGTCGACGTGAGTATCCCGCCGCATCACGTGACCGGTGTCGTCGAGTCGCCGTCCCTGTGGAAGCTGGAGTTCCAGCGTGATCCGACCCGCGACGTGACGATCCTGCAGGTGGCGCTCACGCCGTACAGCCAGTTCCGGGCCGAGATGCGCAGCCAGGCGCTGAATGCCCCTACCCCCAGCGTGCTGCTCTTCATCCACGGCTACAACGTCAGCTTCGAGGACGCTGCGATGCGCACGGCCCAGATGGCCCATGACCTGCAGTTCGCCGGCGCGCCGGTGTTCTTCTCGTGGCCGTCGCGGGGCAACCTCGCGGGCTACTTCGATGACGAGGCAGCCATCGAGCGCGCCCAGGATGACATTCAGAATTTCGTGACGCAGGTCCTGGCCGCGACGCCCGGCGCGAACCTCTACGTGATCGCGCACAGCATGGGTAACCGTGGGATGACGCGAGCCCTGGTGAACTTCGCCCGCGCTCACCCCGATGAGGCAGGCCGTATCCGTGAGGTAATCCTCGCCGCCCCGGATATCGACACGGACGTGTTCGTGAACCAGATCGCGCCGGGCCTCGTCGCGATCGGTGCGCCGGTGACGCTGTACGCCTCGTCGACCGACCACGCGCTACGTATTTCGGAGGCGATTCACGGCGGTCCGCGCGCCGGGGATTCGGGCGACAGCCTAGTGCTGCTCAGGGGCATCGAGACGATCGACGTCTCCAACGTCGATACGGATCTCACGGGGCATTCCTATGTGGGCGACCAGCGCACGATCCTCTCCGACCTGTACTACATCATCCAGAACGACACGCGGGCGAGCCGGCGATTCGGCCTCACGCGCGAGGTGCGCAACGGCAGCGAGTATTGGGTCTTCAACAGGTAAGGAGGTCGCCGCGCGGCATCCCTGGCGACGGCCTGGTCGCAACTGACGGTCAGGATTTTCGCCTGCGCGAAAATCTCCGCTTTCCCCGCCGGTCACACCACCCTCGTCCAGTCACACCCGCGACCGGTCCCGACCCGTCACATGGCGAGACGCGCGCAATGACTCGCCGCGACTCAGCTGTCGTGACTGCCAACGGTCGCCACCGGTCACGCCGGCACATCCCGCGATGCCGCCGGTTCGGTCATCAGAGAGGGAAGGCCGAGCGTGGCGGGCGGCAGGGCGCTCGCGGGCGCCTGATCCTGCCGCTGAAAGTGCGCGATCCGGCAGGGGCGTGGATTGAATGCCATGCATTCAGGCTAGGGTGTTGGCCGAATTGACAACAAACGATTGTGTTGGCATTATTGCCAACATGAAAGCCACACTCTTACTCAAGGAACGTCTGGTGGTAGATGCGCAGTCCTTTGCGGCGGCGCTGATCTGGAAGGTTCCGCATCCCGTACCAGGGAGCACCCATCTGTTCAAGTACAGTCTTGCGTACATCGTGCGCACGGTCTGCGTACTGCGGTACGACAATGAGCGTGGCAAGGGCGATCACCGGCACATCGGCGACGTCGAGACACCCTATGTGTTCACGACGCCGGAACAGCTGCTGGCTGATTTCTGGTCGGACGTCGATCAATGGAGGGCTTCAACATGAACACGGTCACACTCGGCGTCGCAGGGCGCGACGCCTTCTCGAAACGCTTTGCTGCGGCCATGCGCGGCCAGGCGCAGGGGCAGTTCATCAGCTTCGAGACGCCCGAGCTTCTGTTCCAGACGCTCACGCAACTGCGCTGGAACATCCTCAAGGCGATGACGGGTGCCGGCGTGCTGTCGATCCGCGAGGTGGCACGTCGGGTCGAGCGCGACGTGAAACGCGTCCATGAGGACGTCGGTGCGCTGCTCTCCGTTGGCGTGCTTGAGCGCACGGAAGAAGGGGTTGTCTTCCCCTATGACGCGATACACGTCGATTTCACGCTGCAGGCACAGGCGGCGTGAGCCGCCACAAACCGGTCGCACAAGGCAAATTCCGGCAGAGATACATTTAACAAGCAAATTGATTGTTAAATGTATCGAAGCCTGGTAGAGTGGTGTTCAGGGTGATCGAACGCGTCACCTAACCAACACGCTACCGGAGTCACCATGCCAACCATCGCGATCGTCAACCAGAAGGGCGGTTCCGCAAAAACAACCGTCTCGTCCCACATCATTCACGCAGCGACGCGCCGCAATCTGCGCACGCTCGCAATCGATTTCGACAAGCAGGCTAGTCTCACGCGCTTCTTCGGCGTGGAGGCCACGCCCGGCCATGCGACTGCATCGCAGTGCTTCGAGACGGCGCTGACGGGCGAAGTTGTGCGCTGCACGGAGAACCTGGCGTTCCTGCCTGCCGATCGCGCACTGCGTCTGTGCTCGGGGGCCGGAGCCGAGGCGGCGCTGCAGGCGGCGGCGAACGTGCGAACGCTCGCGACCCAGCACGAACTGGTCGTGATCGATACCGCCGGTGCGCTCGGGGAGGACGCAACCACTTATGCGGCCCTGCTGGCTGCAGATTTCGTGCTCGCACCGTTCGCCGTTGGCGCCTTCGAGGCGCACGCACTGGCTGACCTGTGGGAATGCCTCAGCGCAGTTCGCAACAAGGAAAACTCCGGCCTGCGCGTCATGGGCCTGCTGCCTAGCAAGGTCAATACGCGCTCAGCGGCGGAACTGGCCGGGCTCGCTACGCTGCGCGCGGAAATGGGCGACATCATTGCCCCGCACGTGCTGGCCGAACGCGCTTCGGTCAAACAGGCCATTGCACAGGGACACCCGGTCTGGCACGCGACGAAAGGGGAGGGCCACGCGACGGCTGCGCGCGAATGGCGGGCCGCCTGCAACTGGGTTCTCGACACTGCGATGGAGGCTTGAGCCATGAACGCGAAAATGCCATTCGGTAACCTGGGCGCGGTACTCAAGGGCGGACTCGGCCGCACTAGCCTTGAAGAACTGACGAAGCGTGCGCGCGAACAGACGCTTTCGCTCGACCAGATCCACATTCCCGCGCAGGAGCGCACCGAATTCGAGGACGAGGACAATTCGCTGCTCGAACTGGGCGAGAGCCTGAAGCGCTGGCAGTTGCAGGCGATCGTGGTGCGCCCGGTCCAGGGGCCGACGCCGTATGAACTGGTTGCCGGCGAGCGCCGCTGCCGGGCGGCACGCCTGGTTGGCCTCACAGAACTGCGCGCCTACGTGATCGAACTCACGGACGAGGAAGCGAAGGACGCGCGCCTGGCCGAAAACATCCAGCGCAAGAACCTCACGCTCTTTGAGGAAGCGCGCGCGCTGCAGCTCGACGTCGATCGTCTGGGAGTGCAGGGCACGCTCGAGCGCCGCCACAAGAGCCACGCGTGGTTGTCCAAGCGCCTCGCGCTCTTGAACCTGCCGCAGCAGGCCCAGCGCCTGGTTACGGAACACATCAGCGCGGACCTCGAAGTGATCAACCGCGTGAAGCAGGTCGAAAAGCTTGACCCGAAGGCCGCCGAATCGCTGGTGAATAACCTGGAGGCGACGCGCGGCGAACGACGGGCGCGCACGCAGGTCGACGCGGTGCTGGAAGCAGTCAAGCCGAAAAAGCCGCGCGCTGCGAAGGGCACCGAAACCGGCACGGCACCACAGGAAGCCGCTGCTAACCCCGCGGCGGCTGTCGCCGAGCTCGCGGCAGGGCAAGACGCGCTGGCCTTCAGCGTGCGGCTGCTCGATGAACTCTACGCGGCGCTCGCTGACCAGGGGCAGACAGCGGACGGCGTACTTGAGAAAATGACGCCCGAAGTCATGAAGGCGGCCACGCAGTGGCTCGAAGACCATGCCGACCGTGCGCGTGAGGCAGACGACATGGGTCGTGCGGTGTTTGTCGGGCTGCGCGCCGGGACGTTTGCGCCGACCGGCGCGGGCGCCTTCGCGCTTGCCGCCTTTCTTCATGGCGGACAGACAGGGCAGGCGTGCGAACTCGCACAGATTCTGCGCTGCGTTCAGTAACAACAGTCAGCCGCGGCAGGCGCCGCGGCCTCAACAGGTGTCATCATGGGTCGAGTTTCCACGAAACGGCTTTCCGCCGCCGCCTTCGCACGGCTTATGCCGTGGCTGATCAACCTCGACGACAGGCGCATCGAGGCGGCACGCCGCGCGATCGTCAACAACGAGCGTCAGGCGATCATTGCGAAGGAATTTGGCTGGACGCAGCAGGCCGTCCACAATGCCGTCGCCACCGTCTGGGGGCGATTCGAAAAGGCCCGCGAAGCTGGTTTCAATCCTGATGAGAGCGCAGAGGATGTCATTACCGAGGACATGGGGCCGGCCAGCTGGACGTCGGTTCCTGAGAGTGGCGGTGACAGGCACTTCAGCGGACGCCTGACGAAGAAATCATGGGCGCGCTTCGAGAACGGACTCGCCGACCTCGATCGCGACATCGTGCGCGTCGCACGCATGGCCGTCGTCGACGGCAGCTCGATGCGCGAGATCGCAGCGGCTTGCGAGTGGACGCAAAAAGCGGTGCGCGAAGCAACGGAGCAGGTCTGGATGCAGATCGTCCACCTGCGCCAGGCGCTGTTCCACACGACGCCATCCACGCTCGCTTTTGCGGACGTGCCCGAGGGCTGGGTAACGCTTGCGGTGCCGCCTGCACTTGTTGAGCAGTTTCGCGAGCAGATCGAAGCCTGGCGTGCGGCACAGACTACATCGACCGCGGCACCGGCTACCCGGCGCCGAGCGCGCAGCGAAGCCTGAGTACCGCACGACCGGAAACGCCCCCAAAACCACGACCTTTCGAAGCGCTCCAAAACGAGCGGAAGGCACGTTTGCGGCCGATGCAGGTGAAAAGCCCCCGAAAACACGACCTATATGCGACGTACATGCCTGACGCATAGCGTCATGTTTTGAGGTAAGGATGAGTAAGCTTCTTCCGACAGGTCATTTGAGAATCTATATTGACGCATCACGTCACATCCCCGGTGCCGTGGTCGGGAATCATCCAGTCTCTCTAAAAAACAACCCGCTGTTGTTGTTACCTTTAAAAGACAACACCTTTAAAACCTTTAGCTCCGGAAATCCCCCTGAAATCAGGGGCCTGCAGCGAGAAAGGTCGTGGTTTCGGGTTCCAAAGGTCGTAGCTTTGGGTTCGCTAACACTGCTAAGGGTCGTGGCTTTGGGGGCGACAGGTCGTGACTTTGGGGGAAAGGTCGTGGTTTTGGGTTCCGATACATCGGCGTCGCCCGCAATCCGCAGTGCCCTGATTTCATTGGAGAACGCGAGCAGGGTAGCGTGCTTGTCCACAGCCGCGGTGCAAAGGTCGTGGTTTTGGGGGTGTTTCGCTCGCTACGGGCCAGCGGCCTGATGCAAATCCGGCGCCTCGCGCTGCGATCCAGGCTAAAGGTCGTAACGCAAGGCGCCGTTAGTACGACCTATGGCAAACGTAAAACTGCATGCAACCCGCTCTACCATGCCCCGAAAGAAAACATCGCTGTCCCTGCCGAATCGCCCGCTGCGCAAAGCAGCCGCCGCCATTCACGTGAGCGGTCAGCTCTCCCTGCTTGAGCGCAAGCTGGTCAACGTGATGCTGCTCAATGCCTACGACAAGCTGGGCACGCAGAAGGTATTCACCATTCCCACCGCCATGCTGATGGCGATGGTCGGATGGACCGGCAGCAAGAACGTGGACACGCTCAAGGCCGCGTTGTCGAACATCATGAGCACGCAGATCGAATTCGACCTGCTGGAGACGGACCACCAACCCGCGCATTGGCGAAAGTCGAACATGATCGCCGAGGCCGAGATCGTTGGCGGAATCTGCAGCTACGAGTACCCCACGAAGCTGGCCGAGATGCTGGCCGATCCGGACGTCTATGCGCTCATCGACGTGAACGTGCAGAACCGCTTCAAGAAGGGCTCCGCGCTCACGCTGTTCGAAAACTGCCTGCGCTTCAAGGGCGTGGGCCGCACGCGGTTTGTGCCACTTCAGGTGTGGCGCAAGTTGCTGGGCGCTGAGGCGGCCACCTATGACGAATTCAAGCATTTCGCCAATATGGTGATCAAGCCCGCCGTGGCAGAGGTCAACAAGGTGTCCAATATCCTTGTTGAGCCTGAGTACCGCAAGGAAGGCCGCCGCGTCGTCGAGATGCGCTTCATCATCACGCAGAACCCGCAGGGACAGCTGCACGAGACTGTTTTGCCTAGCGCGATTGAGGAGATCCGCGGCACGGAGACGTACCGCCGCATGATGCAGATCGGCCTGGGCGACATGCTGGCCGTCACGTGGATTCAGGCTGACGCAGCGCGCGCCGCGCAGACGATCGCGTATGTCGAGAAGAAGCTGAAGGACAAGGCGATCAAGAGCAACATTTCGGGTTACGCGCGGCGCGTGTTCGAGAGTGGCAGCTCGCTAGAACTGTTTCCAGATGATCCAGCGCCGGCCGCACCGCAAGAGCGCGCGGGGCCCGCTCCCGATGAGCAGCCGGCCGCCGAGGCGCGCGCTCGCGCAATCACCGCCGCAATTCTCGCGCTGTCTGTCGCGCAGATGAGCGCCCACGTGGACGCCTACGAAGGGCAGGGCGGCAAGGCTTCGACGTATAACCGGGAAACAGGAAAATTCCGCAACGTGCTTCAGAAAACCGCTTTCATGACCTGGCTACGCGCGCGCATCGCGCCAGATGTGGAAACGGCCACCCCGGCACGGGAGGCCGTAACGCAAGAAGTACTGGCTGCTTGAACCAGTACGCAATCCTCACCGCTCAGCGCACTTCCGAGGCCAGTGCGTTCGGGTAGTGCGTGGCTAGAATGCGGTTTAGCTGTTCTACGAGCTCTGGGCGCCTGAACGTCAGATGCCCGTTGCCATTCTTGAACCACCGAATCGAAAAGTATTCCAGCTCGATCGTGCGTTCGTGCTTGCGCGCAGCTTCGCTCAGGTGGACGTACATGCCGTTACGGTGATCGGGCTCCGGCTTGCCGTCGAGCACGCTGAACACGCGCACGAGATCGTCCAGCTCGTCGGCGCTGCGGTGAACGACATTCTGCGTGTAGTTGCCGGATGCAGCCTGGTAAAGGTAGCGCAGGACGACGCGCTTGCCAAACCGGAAGGGCTGATTGGTCTTGTAGTCCCATGACAGGCGCTTAAAGCAGTGAATAACGCCGCGGTCAAACAGTTCCGCGCGTCCGGCGTGCAGCATCTCAAAGGTCGACGTAACGTTGGGCAGCGTAAGCGGCGGCGTCCTGAATTCGTACACACCCTTGTCCCACTCTTCGCGTGCCTTCGCATCCATCAGTGTGCGAAGCCCTGACTCTTTCATCAGATAGCCCCAACCGGCGGCGTCAATGCGCGCGGTCATCGAGTCAATAAAGTCTGGCGCACTGATTGGCGCACCGCAGCGCGAATGCGCGTACTTGTCGCCAATGTGACCGCTGACTGCACCAAGGCCTGCGCGTGCGCCGATCTCGTCCGCCTCATCAATCAGTCGCTTTGCCGCGCTCAAACGCTCGATCACGGCGTCACGCTGACGCAGCATGTTTTCGATGCTCAGACTTTTGACAATATCGCTCAATGCGTTCTCCTTCTGGTGTTAGGGGGTAGCGGCGTGCGCCTTGCTGCGGGAGCGCTACAGGCTTGGAATCATCATAGCGGCAACTGAAAATATAAACAAGCATTGGACTTGTTAAAACAATTGAGGCCAGGTATGATGCATTTCATGGCCGGGCACGTTGCCATGGCCGGAACCAGGAAGAAGCCATGACTGACGCATTCAATGAGAACGCAAACGGGCGGGCGCTGGCACGCAAGGAACGGCTCTACATCGTGACCGAGGAAGGGCAGACCGTGCGCCGGTATCGCCTCGTGAACCTGGGGTACTCGTCGGAGCGCTACGGGGTGTGCGAGGTGTGCGCGGAACACGTGAGCGAAGTCCACTATCAGACGCACGAACGGCTGTTCATGGACCGTCACGCCACGCCGGACCATCCGCACCGGTTCGGCTGGACGAACGTAAGCGGCACATTCGGACATCGCACGTGCCTCGAACGCGCGCGCAAGGGTGACACGCAGCTGCCGGTACAGCCGGAAGTCGAGCACGCAGCGCACGCCTGGCCCGCACGGATCGCGGCGAAGCCGGTAACAGTGCGTTGTGCTCCTGACGGGTTCAGCGTCTGGGCCGATGGCGAACTCATCGCGCACGCCCCGCAGCTCGCGAGCACGATCGCGGCGGCGCAGGCTGCACTGCAGGGGGCGAAGTAATGGCGGCGCCGGTACAGGGCACGCAAGCGGCCGGCGTGCAGGTGCGCGTCGGTATCCCGCTCACGGGCGGCCAGCTCGTCGCGGCCGCGCGTGAGGCAGGCTACCCCGTGCTGTTCTCCGCCAATGCCTTCGCTCGCACCTATGGCCGTACGTATGAACGTGCGGGCGAGTTTCGCCACTTCAGCCGCCCCGATCCGGACCAGTTCGCCGGACTTAACGCCGCGCTGGATTCCGCTGGTTTCGTGGCCGCCGTACGTTATGGGGATTACCGCTGGAGTGTGGAGGACTATTTCGACCTGGTGGAGGCGCATCCTTGGGTCTTTTACGCGAGCATGGATTACTGCGTCGAGGCCGAAGTTGCGACGGACCGACCGATGCGCCTGTTGCGTATTGCCGCGACGGCACACATGCTCGCACGCTGCAATGCCGAGGCGCAACGCCGCGGGCTGCCGCTCCCGATGCCGGTGCTGCAGGGTTGGCTGCCGTCGGAATACCGTCTTTGCGCGGAGTGGCTTCCACTGCTCGAATGGCCGGATCTGGTCGGTATCGGATCAGTGTGCCGTCGCCAGGTACACGGGCCAGACGGGATACTGGCGATCCTGGACGCGATCGACGGCATGCTACCCGCGCATGTGAAGCTCCATCTGTTCGGCGTGAAAAATGAGGCGCTTGCCTTGTTGCGCGATCATCCTCGCGTGGCGTCGATCGATTCAATGGCGTGGGACATGCAGGCCCGAAACGAACGGCGCACCGGCCGCAGCATGGATTTCCGCATCAGCCATATGCGGGCGTGGGCCGAGCGCCAGAGCCGCATTGCGCAGGCGAAGGGGCCGAGCCGGGGACTGCAGGGCTCTCTGTTTGATCCGGCAGACTTCGGCGGCATCACCGAGCCTGAAGCAGGTGTCCTTGAGGCGTTGGGTTTCCTGTATGCGGATCTCGTCATGAGTGGCGACATCGAGTACGCAGACGCGGTATGGCATGCGCGTCAGGATGCAGCCACCGTGATCGCGCTCTATCGATGCGGCGCCGATCCGGACGATTACGAGGACCATCGCCGGGCTTGGCGAGCGCATCGAACTAAACGGATGTTGAGCGGGGAGGTGCTGGGGGTGTCCCGACTTAAACATACATTGAAAATGTAGAAAGTGGCATTACTTGCCGGTTACGGAATTCTCACCTATTGTTTCATTCAGTAAGACTTTCAGCACAGTAAAGACAGTGAGCGTGTCCCTTTGCGTTCCGCGCATGAATGTTTGCAAAATGATTCAAAGTTTAGTGCGAGGCGATTACGGCTACTAACGTGCGAGTACTGATTGTGGTGGACGGTGACGGTGGATACTCTGCACACAACAACCGCTTCGGCCTGACAGAGCTTATAGATGCCATTGAATCTGACGCCGGTGATGGATTGAAGTTTTCCGTCACCAAAGCACATCGGTATGATGCTGTGACATTTGCAAATCGGTATCCAATGTTTGAACAAGGTGCCGACATAGAAAAGTTTGTCTTTACTAAGGACACCTTCAATATCGCCGCGTATGATGAGCTCTGGTTGTTTGGGTTTGCAAGTTCAAACGGTTTCGGCCCATACAAAGATCCTATCAACTTCGACCTGCAACACGACGAATTGCAGGTAATCGAGGAGTTCATGGAGTCAGGAGGCGGGGTTTTCGCTACCGGCGATCATGACGATCTGGGAAAAGACCTATGCAGTACTCTGCCTCGCGTGCGGTCAATGCGTCGCTGGAATTTTGACTACGTCAAAGCAGGCACGGATTACACAGGTTACGACGAAGGCAGCGGCGATTCGCCGCCCGTACAGGGTCCGTATCGACATAGCACGATCGTCAAGAATGCCGAAGGGCACTACGAATTTGACAATCAGTCAGACGACATCCCCCAGACTGTTCGTCCATTCTTGACTACGATCGCCAGCGGCACACCGTACGGACGGGTGTACGAGACCTTACCGCATCCTCTTTTGTGCGGCTTGGATGGAGTGATCAACGTGCTACCCGACCACATGCACGAAGGCCAGTGCCAAGTTCCTGATGATTTGACCGCGACATTCGACTTGAACGGCGAGCAAAGGGACGAATACCCTTCTTACCGCGGGGGGCCTCTGTCGCCTCAGGTAGTAGCATGGGAGGACATTATTGCGCGAGACGTGCAGCCTCAGTTCACTGATCCGTATGGGGCCCGTTTTCCGGGCTCGAATGACAATGAAGCGTTGGAAGCCGATACAAGTGGAGCGATTGCTGCATGGGACGGACATGTCGTTCACCGAGGTCGGGTAGTCGTGGACGCAACGTTCCACCATTTCGTCAACGTCAATATCGTCGGTGTGGGGGACGATCTTCATGAAAAGAACTGGTCGGCTGATGAGAGCGTCAAGTATTTGGGCCTAAAAAGCAGCACGAGTCCAGAGGCCCAAGCGGCCTATCGACACATCCGCCAGTACTGGCGCAACATCGCGCGTTGGTTGGCGCCTTCTACCTTGCAGTTTTCCTTTGGTATCCACTGGATTCGAAATGCGGCCATTGACGGGCGTATACGGCAGGAAATCGGACGAGCCGTTGACGCAGCCGGCCAGACGCGCGTGGGGGCCGCCATGCGTGACATAATGGGTGTTTTCTTGCCTCCGTGCGCACAACTTGCAGTTTCAAGCGTCGGAATTCCTGACCCCTTGGCTATTCTGCTAGGCCACTGGTACATCATTAAAACGTTGCCCGACCCGCCCCCCGAATTGCCGGTCACTTTGGCGGCTATGTCTCAGTTGTGCCTTGGCGTGTCCGCCACCGTTGTAAGACGGCTAACGGCAGCGGCGCCCAATGCAGATGATCATGAGTTAGCTTCCGCCATCCGGGAGACCAGTGAGCGAGCACTGAGAGAGTTCTTTATTCAGCAAGAGGCGGCGTACGAACAGGCTGCGCGGAACACTGGAATTTGGGTAAAGCAACTGTCTCGCGGATAAAGTGAAGCATTGGTCGGGCTGTTCCATACTCATCAGCGTTAGGTACGGTGCAGCGAAACGTCATCCTTCATCAGACATGTCGCTCGGGTAAGGTTTGCGTTTTCCCATCTGCCCAGGTTACTAGGTCTGAGCCAAGGTTGCTAACGCCGTCTAGAGTGAGGGCTACGAGGACATCCTAAAGCAGCACGAGCACATCAAGTTGGTGACGGATGACCGAAGACGGATGAAGGAAATAGGAAATCAGAACACGCCACAATTAACAAATATATTGGTTGTTAATTGTGGCGTGTTCTGTTATTATGGTTCTCATGGCCGGGCATTCCGCCCTGGCCCAATCCGGAGTCAATCCGATGAACCTGACCTACCTCGAAACCGCCGTACTGGACACGCCCGTTTTCGGCTTCGCGTCGACCGACGTCAAGCATCCCTACGCCATGCTTTTCCGCCGCTACGTGGATGCGCGAGGCGATGTGCGTGCGCGTTGCGCCGTCGTGAACTGCGCGACGCCGATCGAAGCCGAACAGGCGGTCCTGTCCCACGTCTTCGGCGCGAGCGTTCACTGACCATGAAAATCGCAATCGGCATGACCCGCACCGAAATGCTCGCCCTTTTCCGGGCACGGCGCCTGATGCGTGCAGACGGCGCTAACCGCTCCTGGTCGGTGCGCATGCGCGTCATGGCGCGCATGCGCTTCACGAATGCGAGTCGCGCATCCGCTGTGAACTCGCCGCGGGGGGCGCGTCACCGCCCCGCATAAGCCTTGAAACGGCGCCCGTCCTGCTCCGGGCGCTTCTCATCCGGCCGGCGCTGCGCGCGCCGCCTACCGCAGATCCAACCGCACACCACCAAACACCCCCTAGCGGCGCGGGTTGAACCGTTCCATAAAGGACGGCTCCGGCTTCGCGTCGTTGAAAATGCTTTCCGCGCGCGCGCGCCGCGCCTCGGTCGTAGTCAGGTGCGGGCTGCCCCTTCGGATCTCCTCGAGCGACGGGGCAGCCTGCCCCTCGGCGTTTGCCGTGCCTTCCGCGTTCCGGGCAGCCGCCGCCGGCTCAGGCGCAGGCGCCGCGACCATCGCAGCTCGCGCTGACCGCTCTTCGCGCGAACGCCTGCGCGCACGCTTGAGCGCCGTTTCGAGTGTCGGAAGCGCAATCGTCATTCCGGCAGCATTCAGCGTCGCCACGAGCTCGCGCCGGTACACACCCACAGATAGCGCGGCCTCGATGAGGTCGAGCACATCGGCCACCTGGCTTGTGAGAGAGCGTGCCGGGCCTGCGAGTGCGTGGCGCGTTCGCGTCTCCAGGTCCACGAGCAGCTGCTGTGCGTCGTCGCGCCGGTTGGTTCGCATGCGTTCTCCGTCGTCTGTCACCGCTTACTCCTGGTCCCAGATCGGGCCATAGCCCGCCTTGTAGGCGAGAAGCGCCCACAGCGAATACGGGATCGCTGTGGTGCCGCCGATCCACTGGCGCACCTTGCGGCCACCGCCTTCGGCCTTGCGCGCGTCCGCATCATTCCACGCAGTTCCCTTGCGGTGCGTGGTGAGGCCGAGAAAGGCCGCCGTCTGGGAAGACGACCAGCCCAGGTGCCGCACGAGCGCCGCAATTTCCTCGCCGGTTGGCGGAGTCCAGCTCGCTGCGGAGCGAAAGCATTCCGGGCGGATTGGGAGATTCTGCTTGTCCATCGTTTTCATCCTGTTGTGCCGTGCCCCATCGTGGCGGCATCAGACGCTAGTTTATCCAGCCCGCGCCAGGGCGCGGGAAAGTGCAGCCTCGCGGCTGCGGAAAAATCGGCATGCCTGCCACGCCCAGCCGGGCGCGTCAGGCATGCGTTACGCCGACCGCGCCCGGCTCATATGACCGGCAGCCGTCTGCGCACGCACGCCGGCCTTCCGGCCGGCTATACACAATCCAGCTCCCGCTTGCGTGCGAGATTCACGCAGCCGACGGCTGCGCGAGGCACAACACCCCACCGCGGCCATGCCACACATCGCGGACGCACCAGGCGTTTCATTGCATCCAGCCCCCCACGCTCTCGCGCGGAGGGAGTCACGCGGCCTTGCGGCCGCTTGCCTGGGCACACCGATCTCTTGCCAGGGCCGTACCGGATCGCCCCGGCGCTACGCGCCGGGTCGCCGCTCTCCCCAGTGCCTGCGGCACCGGGTCCCCGTGCGGCTCAATCCGGGCGCGACGGCGCGCGCGATCCATTTGCCGGTCCGGCTGACGCCCTGGCTTGCAAGGGGAGGGTATGCCTGCCCCTCCGCGTCGCGCGGAACGCCGGTCGGTCGCGTCCAAGGCGGCCAGCCCCTGGGCGCGGCGCGATCGTCCGCGTGCGGCGTCAGTCAATCGCCCCAAAGATTGCAGCATATTCAGGATGCATCGTAGCGAAATCACGAAGCCAGTAGTACTGATTAATCAACCTGTCTTCCTGCGTCTGGTTTGCCAACTGGTTGAGCATGTAGAGCGTAAAGATGACGCCCGCCGCGTCGGCGCTCACCTGGCCGGTGAACTGGTTCAGGTTGCACGTTATGGTGAATCGCTCGGGGGAGCGCGGCGCAAGGTAGAAGCCGCCATTGGAAAGCTCGAAGAACACCCACACACCGCCATCGTTGTCTGCAGTCAGGAGGCATGCCCAGCGATAGACAAGCGCTTCGCCGGTAACGAAGTGCGCGCCGAGATACTTCGGCAGAAAGGACATGCGGCGCTCGCTGGGAACGCGAGTGGCAACGACGGGCAGGGTCGATTCGTTCATCGGTTTGGCTTCCGGTATTCGGCCAGGGCGATATGCCCGGCCATGGATGTAATCATACACCGATCTACCTACATTAACAAGTACACGACTTGTATTTAAGCGCAGGCCATCGCGCTCGCGTGGCAGCGCATTCCGTGCAGTTTCCACTGCCTCCCATTCCGCCACGCCCCCCATCGCCGCCGTCGAGACGGCAGGGCGGATCGAGTATGTGCCGCTCAAGCAACTCATGCTGTCGCCGCACAACGTCCGCAAAACCGAACTCACCGAAATTCCGGGTCTGGCCGAGAACATCGCTGCACAGGGCGTGAACCAGAACCTCGTCGTGCATCGCATCGCGGGCAAGCGTGGCAAAAATGCGCAGTTGGGTGTATGCGCGGGGCAGCGCCGCCTCGCCGCGCTGCACCTCCTGCTGGAACAGGCGCGCATCACGGATGCCTACCAGGTGCCGGTGCTTGTCGTGCCCGAGGCTGACGCGTTGCTGCGCTCGCTGAGTGAGAACGAGCAGCGCAAGGACATGCACCCGGCCGACAAGGCGCTGGCGTTTTCCCTGCTGCTGCAGGAAGGCCGGGAGGCCGGGTTCATAGCGTTGGTGTTCGGCGTGTCGGAGGCGGCTGTGCGTCGCCACGTCAAGCTCGCAAGCCTCGCGCCGAAACTGATGGACCTGTTCCGAACGGATGAAATGGATTGGGACCAGGCGACGACGCTTGTGCTCGCATCGGACCACGAAACGCAGGAGCGTATCTGGTTCGGGGCACAGCAATCCTGGCAGCGTGACCCGTACCATCTGCGCGAAGCGATCATTGGCGACGAAGCGGACATTCGCACGAGCGACACGCTGCGCTTTGTGACGGTCGAAGCCTACGAGGCGGCAGGCGGCTATGTACGCCGCGACCTGTTCAGCGGCGAGGATGCGGGCTATATCGCGGACCATGAATTGCTCAATCGCCTGGTCGCGGACAAGCTCGAAGACGCAGCCAACGAGGTGCGTGCCGAGGGCTGGCAGTGGATCGAGGTCCGCGCGCGGCGGGCAGTCGGAACTGGTTTTCTTCGGTCAGGACCGGCCCGCGATGCGTGACATGACGCCCGACGAGGAAGCCGCGCGAAACGCACTGGCCGAGAAGTTGGAGCAGACCGGCGCGGCGCTGTCCGAGTACTACGACAGCGATTGCGAACCCGACGAGGAACTGGAAAACAGCCTGTCCGACGCTGAGGACGCGGCAAAGGAAGCGCTGGAAGCATTCGACCGTAGCCTGCAGGCGTGGACGGACGCGCAGAAGCAGGCGGCAGGGGCGTTCGTAATGGTCGGCAGGGGCGGGGAACTTGTCGTGAAGCGCGGCCTGCTGCGGCGCGAGCATTCGGCGGGCAGCAGCGTCGCCACTGTGAGCGCTGCGCAAGCGCCGAAGAAGGTCAAACCCGAGCATAGCGAAGCGCTTTGCCGCCGTCTGACAGCGCATCGCACTGCCGCTGTGCGCGTCGAGCTTGCGGCTAACCCGCGCGTGGCGGTCGCGGTCCTGCTGCACAGCCTGATCCCGAAGGTGTTTGACGGGCGACTTGGTGCGCTTCGCTATCTGAGTGCGCTGCAGATGGATGTGCGCCCGACTGACGACGCGCTGGTGCGCGCTGCCGACGATCTGGCCGACAGCAACGCCTGGCAGGAAATCCAGGCGCAGCGCGACAAGTGGCGCAACCTGATGCCGTCGAACCCGGAACACCTGATGCCGTGGCTGATGGAGGCTGACGACGATATCACCACAGGGCTTCTGTCCTATTGCATTGCGGCGCTGGTGGACGGCGTGAACGGCACGGACAGCCCGCACGCGGTCAACCTGGTATCGGAGGCGCTTGAACTTGACATGACGCGCCATTGGCACGTGACCGCAGGGGGTTACCTGAACCACGTTTCGAAGGAACGCATCGGCCAGGCCGTGACAGAAGCGGTGGACGGCGAGGCCGCAGCGTCGCTTGCCAGCATGAAGAAGGCCGACGCAGTAAAGGCGGCAGAGACGCGCCTTGCCGGGACGGGATGGCTGCCGAACGTACTGCGTAACCGCGACGTGCCCGCCATTCCGCACTATTGCGCGTGCTCCGACGAGGATATGGACGACGACGCACACGAGAGCGCCGAGGACGAGGCAGACGCAACGTCCGACGCCGAGCCAGTAGCTGGCTCGACGGAAGCGGACGCCGAAGCCGCCGCTACGACCAACGAGCCGGAGGATGAAGCGATGGCGCTGGCCGCCTGATCGCACGCATCAGATACCCCTGAAACCCCGCCGAGATCGGGGTTTTTTGTTGCGCGAGAGCTTCTGATATTAACAAGTCAGATGCTTGTATAACGTCGAGTATTCCGATACAATGCTTCGCATGACCGGGCCTTCTGCCCTGGTCGATACCGGAGCCAACATGAGTGAGATTGTTCACGCAACGACCGGAAGCGATAGCCCGGCCCGTGACCCCGAGGCTGTCCTGCGCGAGATGTGGAGCGCGCAAGGCGTGCCGCAAGCGCGGCAAGACGAATTGATCGCGCAAATTGCCGCGAAGGCGGTCCCTCGCGCGAAGGTTGGCCCATTCACCATCCCACGCAGCGTTGAGCCGCACGGCAGCGCAACGCGAAAGCAGGGCGGCGCGTTCCGGCTCGGCTATCACGCCGTTAGCAAGCCCTTTCACGAAGTTGTGCTGCACGCGTACCCGTGGCTCGTACCGGGCCGCGAGCCATTGAGTTGTGACGTGGCGCGATGGAGCGCGGACGATGCCGATCAGTCTGAGGCGCTGCTCGATGTCGTCAGAAATCTCGCACAGGCAGGCAGTCTCGTCGCTTCGCCGACGCTCGCCGGGGCACTTGAAGCGGCCCTCGCATCCGTGCCGGACGGTGCCGATGAAGAAGGGATCGCGCGTGCGACATCGGTGCGGGAAAAGATCGGCACGGCATTGCGGCTCGCACGCACGCGTCCCTGGCTGAATCCGGCGCAGCGCGCCGTGCTCGACTGCTACGCAGGCGGCGAGTATGCACACATGGCCGAGCTTGAACGCGAGGAAGAATACCGGATGGCGATGAAGCAGTGCGGCGACGGGTTGTTGAGCTTTCTGCTCGTTGAGCTTGCAACGTCCGAGGGCTGTGACATGCGCGACGAGGCCGAGCGGCGCATATGTACCGCGATTCGCGACCTGCGCGCGGTGCGCGACGGCCTGCGCGCCGCCCCGGACTGGCAACCCTGGGAGCAACCCGTAGAAATCACGGACGGACTTTGACCGACTTGCCCCACCAGGCGGGCAGCGCCACCCGCCTGGCCGGGACACCCTGGCGCTTCGAAATGGAGGTTGACGATGGAATTCTTCGGACTTGATGCGGCAATCTCGTTTGCGGCGCGCGCTGCGGACGAATACGGATTGCCGCAGACGGTCTATTCCGCGCCGTTCACGTCTGGCTGGGCCTGCCTCAACGCCCTGGCGCGCACCCTCCGCGAGCCTGGCAGTGTTGTCTTTGTGACCATGCTGCCGCGCCGCTACTTCCACTGACCACCAGACCGCCTGAAATCTCGGGCGGTCTTTGCCACGCCAGCCCCCGCGCTCTCGCGCGGGGGAATCACGCAGCCTGTGGCTGCTTGCCACGAAACACCCGCTACTCACCACGTCCGAACCGGATTGCCCCGGCGCTACGCACCGGGTCGCCGCTCTCCCCAGAGGGTCCCCGTGCGGCTCAATCCGGGCGCGCCGGCGCGCGCGAAAGGCCTGTGGTGTGCGACGCCCCGATAGCTCGCAGGAAGGGGGTATGCCTGACGTTTCCGCACGATAACAATGATTCGGAGTGCGAGAGATTCGCCTGTAACGAAACGAAATAAAATCACTATAAACAACTAAAAGACTTGTTGAAAAGAAGCGGCAGACCTGGAATAATAACTACATCGACGCACTGCACAGCGCGGCGATAACCGGAGGCAGGCGGCAGCAACCGCCCCGCCGGTTCCCTAAAAACCTAGCTGGAGTTATTCAAATGCAACTCGCATCCAAGTTTGCCCGCAACGCTCACGTGTACCGTTCTGAAGTCGCGCTGACCGAAGATCAGATGCGCGCCGTCGCTCCCTCGATCTTCGCGCGCGAAGCGCACGAAAGCCGCTCGGAGCGCTACGCGTACATCTCGACCGGCGACGTGCTCGCGAAGCTGAAGGACGAAGGCTTCTCGCCCTTCATGGTCGCGCAGACGCGCGTTCGCGACGATGCGAACCGTGACTACACGAAACACATGATCCGTCTACGCCATGCCAACCAGATCACGACGGCGGGTGCAAACGAGATCGTTTTGCTCAACAGCCACAACGGCAGCAGCTCGTATCAGATGCTCGCCGGCCACTTCCGTCACGTCTGCCAAAACGGCATGGTGTGCGGTGACGTCATGGACGATATTCGTATCCCCCACAAGGGCGACGTTGTGGAAAACGTGATTGAGGGGGCGATTCGCGTGCTCGATTCGTTCGAACTGGTAGACGAGCAGCGCGAAGGCATGCAGGCGTTGACGCTGAGCGAGGCAGAGCAGACCGTTTTTGCACGCGCCGCCCTGTCGCTCAAGTACGAGCCGACCGACACGACGCCGCCCCCCGTCACCGAGCGCCAGTTGTTGGGCGTGCGCCGCTGGGAGGATCGCGCGCCGGACCTTTGGACGACGCTGAACAAAGTGCAGGAAAACATCGTTCGCGGTGGCCTCAGCGGTCGCAACGCCGCAGGCCGCCGCGCCGTGACGCGCCCGGTTACGGGCATTGACCAGAATGTGAAACTCAACCGCGCGCTGTGGATTCTTGCTGAAGAAATGCGCCAGCTGAAGGGCTAAGCCCCTCACCGACCGGGCAGGCGTCGAGCTTGCCCGGTCAATCAGGAATGACGGACAGGCCGAAAATGAATCAGCAAGGGACGAGTGAGAGCATGAACAAGGTTTTTTATGTGCCTGGCACGGCGCACGCCATCGACTACGCGCGCGAGATGCCCGATGGCCGCTGTATTTCCTACTGGCAAGGCCGCACGCTGGAAGAGATCGCGGAGGACCACCCCGGCGCGATTCTTTGCGATGAGGCGGAATTTCTCCGGCAGCAGTCCGCCGCGCTGAAGCAACCGCCGCAGGCTATTACCGAGCGGGAGTGTTACGAAGCGCTTGAGGTCATGCCGCCGCTGAACTGGCGCGGCGCGGCGAGGCGGGTTTCGAGTCGTTCATGTTCTGCGAGTTTTACAGCGGTAACGTCACCTATATCTACGTTCGCAACCGCGCGAGCGGGAAACACTGGAAGCTGCGCGATGATGCGGGCCTTTCGCACGATGACATCGTGCGCCGCGTGACAGAGCAGCCGGGCGGGCAGGCGTGACCATGTACCGGATCTATCAGCCTGGCGCGCATTCGGTCTACTGCACCAGCGCCCAGCAGGTCGCGCAGCAGTGCCGCACGGCCATGCAGCGCAACTTGCACGGGCTCATCTACCTACGACGCGGCGAGGCATGGTCACTGCTCGCGCGCTTCGAACCGTGGTACGGGATCGTACTGGCCTGAACCACGGCGAATTTTTCGACCGGGAACCGCGCAGCCGCGCTAGAATTCCCGGTGCCGAATCCGTTTGACTCCAGCTAGGTTTGACGGCAGGCAGGGCGGGGGGTGTTGCTGCACCCTCCGCCATTTTCTTTTGTGCCGCGCCCCTTCTCGCCCTTGCGACCCTCACGCGCGATTTTTTCCCGCCGCGCCCGAGCCGTCCCCCCTTCCTGCAAGCCCTCTTTGAGCCGCCGCGCACCACAGCCGCATCGGCGCGCACCGTCGCGCCCGGATTGAGCCGCACGGGGACCCTCTGGGGAGAGCGGCGACCCGGCGCGCAGCGCCGGGGCAATCCGGTTGGGCCTCTGTGCTCCACTGTCTTTTTCGGGCTTGAGCGCTTCGCAGGTGCAATAGTCACCCGTGACGCGGAAGTGACCCGAAAGTGACCCCGACGTGACCCAGAAGTGACCTGACTCCGGCACGCAATCGCCCACATGTCCCGAGAGTGACCCGAGAGTGACCCGAACCTGACCCGAAGGTAACCTAAGTATGTTGTGGCCCGTGCGATGACGCGTAATTTTTGGAGACTATGAGGCACGACAGGTATGTTTACGGGTCACTACGTGCCCCGTAAAATACCACGTGCCAAAGGGGTTCCCCCTTTGAAACCCCCGCGGCCAGTGCCGCGTGGAAAACCACACCGGCGATCGACGATCGCGTAAAAAGCGGACACGTGCCGCGTGCATTGAGAGGCTGACAAGTTGGCAGAGAAGACGCCCTCCAAGCGGCTCGGCAGGCCGATCGCATTCCGTCTCACGGAGGAAGACCGCGAGGCGTATCTTGCGAAGGTCGAACTGTCGGGGCTCACGCAGTCGGAGTTTTTTCGGCAGGCAGTGCTTGAGAACCGCACGCAGATCGTCGCCCGGCAGAGGCCAACCGTTGACCGTAAGCGGCTGCTTTTCATCATCAGCAGGGCGGGCAACAACATCAACCAGCTTGCTCACCGGGCGAATGCGGAGCACGTCAAGGGCATGTTGACCGAGGCGACGTATGAACGTCTGCTGGACGAGCTGCAGTTCATTTCCCGATACCTGAATGCGACCCTGGGGAGCATCGACTAGGCATGCTGATCCGCATCAAGGGCCACGTCGCTGGCGTTAAGGAGTACCTGGAAACCGGGCAGAAGCAGGGGCGTGAGCTCGGGCGGGATGAACTGGATGAACGCGTCATTCTCGCGGGTGACCTAGACCTAGCCAACCACATCATCGAGGCGATGGAGAGTGACGGCGAGCGTTACCTGACCATCACCTTGCCCTTTCGTGAGGATGAGGTCGACGAACGCATGCTGCGGGACATCACCGCAGACTTCGAGCGTTTCATGTTCGCCGCCTACCGGCCGGAAGAATACTGCTTCTACGCGGAGGCCCATCTGCCGCGTGTGAAGGCCTACGAGCACCGCAAGAGCGGCGAGCGCGTCGTGCGCAAGCCGCACATTCATATCGTCGTGCCCAAGGAAAACCTGCTAAGCGGCCGGAAGCTTGATCCGTTCGCGATGGTCAAGTACCAGGAACGCTATATCGATGCGTTTCAGGAGCACATCAACCAGCGCTACGGGCTCGCCAGCCCGAAAGACCATCGGCGTGCGGATCTGACCGACGCATCCGAGATGATCGCGCGGTACAAGGGCGACACGTTCACCGGGGGGAATCGCGAGCTCAAGGCTGCGATCCTTGAGGCGGTCCTTGAACGGGGCATCGAACGCCATGAGGATTTCCGCGCGCTGCTGGACGAGTTCGGCGAGAGGCGCACCCGCAACGAGGGCCGGGAATCCGAATACGAGAACGTGAAGCCCGAGGGGGCGGCAAAAGGCGTGAACCTGAAGGAGTACGTGTTCTCACGCGACTTCATCGAGCTGGATGCGCATGGCAAGGAAGCGATGCTCGGTTCACGCTTTGAAGACGCCTATTCCGAGGCAGGCGCGGTGCGGCCGACGCCGGAAGACCTGAGCGTAACGCTTGCCGAGTGGTACGAAGTACGCTCGAAGGAAGTCAAGTATTTCAACGGGGGCAACCTCAAGGCTTACCCCTTCTACCAGCAGGCCGACACGCAAACGCGTCAGGCGTTGCTGGCCGAGCGCGAGGAGCGCTTTTACCAACGTTTCAGCGAGGACCACATCCATGAGCACATTGAACGAGAGCAACGAGGCTACACCGAGCGCATTGGAGCCGACTGGCACCCTGGCTACCGCGGCGCCGGCGAGCCGGAGATTGCCCCCGCTGCCGGAGGAAAGGACGGACGAGGCGTCGCGAGAAGTGCTGGAATCGCAGTCGATCGTGAGCCTGACGCTGGCCCAGATCGAGCGAGCCAAGCGCCCGAATCCGCCGACCATCTGCGAAGTGTGCCCGGCTTCAATGTGGATGGAATCGAGCAAGGCGGAACTACGCTGCTATTGCCGGATCATGCATCGTTACACCTGGGAGACGTCGGAGCAGCACTCCCTGAAGCGCTGCGATGGCCTGGCGCTCGCCCAGGAGCAGGCGGACAAGGCACGGGCGTCGCGCGCACGCGCCTGAGCGGGCTGGATACGCAGGTAGAGGGCATGTACCAGGCGTTCGCGTTCGCGGGGCCGGACGAACGAGCGACGATGATTGCCGGCGGCGCACGCAAGTTCGACATCGAGGAGTTCGGCCTGAAAGGCGGCATCGCGTTTAGCGATCCCTATGCGCCGGAGCCAGAGGGCTGGTCACTCGCTGACATCGGCTCGCTGCGCGACGTGCCGGGTTTCCTGGAAGGCGCAGGGGCAGGGCGGCGCATCGCCAGTCAGGAGGTCACGGCAGCGTCACTGGGGGGCCTCGAGGAAGCCGAGATGCGCATGTGGGCGTTTGGGGAGGGCATGGAGGCGGGCGCACGTCATCCGGTGCATCGTCGCGCCGAGGATCGTCTCGCGACAGCGCGTTCGGCAAGCCGCGTGCGCCCGGAGCGCGAGCGAGGCCGCTTCAATGACCGCGCGCGCGAGTCGACGGGCCGCGAAAAGGACAGCGCACTCCACCAGCACGCGCGCGATCACGTCGAGCGGCAGTATCGCAGTCATAGCGCCGTGCTCGGTGAGTTTCAGCAGATCCGGCAGTCACTTGATGCCGGCCGCCTGCTCGCTGCCCTCGCGCACAGTCACGGGCTGATCGCAAGCAAATACGCAGTGACGAAGGGGCGCGACGGCAGCGACCGCATCCAGTGCGGTGCGCGCAATCTGAATGTATCGGACTTTCTCACGAAGGAGATGCACCTGCCCTGGGTCGAGGCAGCGCGCATCCTGCGCGACACGTATGCCCGGCAGCTGGGCCGTGAGCCTTCGCACGCTCATGCGCGGGCGCCGCATCTTTCGCTCTGGAAGGAGTTTCAGGGGCATCGCGACGCGGAGATCACGCGCGAGCGCGACGCGTGGGCAACGCAACGTGCCAGCGAGAAAGAGCGGCGACAGGCCTCAGTGGGCGACTACAAGGTCGCACGCTCACGCATCGAGGGAGACGAGGCCCTGAGCCGGGCTGATCGACGTGCGGCACTTTCGCTCGCACGCATGGAGAAAGTCGAGCGGGACAGCAGCCTGCGCGCGGCGATCGAGGGAGAGAGGGCGGTGCTGCGGCGAACGTCGCGCCCGCCGTTTGGCGAACATTACCGCGAATTCCTTCAGGAGAGGGCGCAAGGCGGCGACACCGCGGCGCTACGCGAACTGCGCCGGTTGCGCCCGATCGATCCACCGGCACACGACGGATTGTCGCTGCGGCCGCCGCGCGAGCGCGAAGACAATGCGATTGTCTACGCGGGCGGATTGACGCACGACGTAGACCGGTACGGCGTAGTCACGTACAAGCTGAGCGGCGTGAATGTCATGTCCGACGAAGGCAACTCTGTTCGCGTCTGGACCACCCAGGATGCGGCAATCGAGAACGCGCTGCGACTGGCGGCGCAGAAGTTCGGCCGCGAGATCCGCCTTGAAGGCCCGGCGCATTTTCAGGTGCAGGCAGCTCGCATTGCGGCCGATTTGCGGATGAACGTCCGCTTTGACGAGCCGGCGCTTAACGACATCATGGACGCGCGGCGTGAGCAGGTCGATGCGCAGGATGCCGAGCAGCGGCAGGCACAGCGCCAGTACGACGCGGCTATGCGTGCGCTCGCACGCCAGATTCGAGATGGACGCGGCGAGGGGAGTGCGCTCGACAGTGATCCGAACCGCGGCAATCGGACAGATCCCGAGCAAGATCCGGGGTTGGAGAGATAGGGGCGCGTTGCGTTCGCCGCAAGGCTGCGAACCGGCTTGCAGTGGTCTTTGGCACACAAGGAGTTAGCGAGAAATGCGACTAACCGTCGTTCGCGCTAACCCCTTGCGAATTGAACTCCCGCGGCATGAGTCATCAGCTCGCAGCCACTGCCGCGCGATTGGTGCCGCGATTCACCACAACCAGCAATGCAATGGCCGCGGCCACGGCGAGCGCGCCGATTTTCTCGAACAGCGTGAGCGGCATCGCCCAAGCGTCGAAATATCGGGATGCGTCCCAGCGCGCGAAGAAGGATGCGCTTAGTTCAAGATATCCGGCAAAAACTGCAGCCATGCCTGCGATGCCCGCGATCCGCCGCGCACCGCTAGTCGGCACGAGCCACTGATAGACCGCGAACCAGAGCCAAAAGAACGCGAGATCAACCGGGATACTCAACAGGGTATGGTGTTCGTACACGCTTCCTCCACCGTGCGCGCCTGAGTTAATCGACCATCCAGCTCATACCAGGACCGTTGCCGCCTCTTCTCGCATCGCAAACTTCTGTCTCCCATTGCTTCAGCTGCACCGTTTCACCGCGATCGTGGCGCTGGCACTTCTCATCCAGTGCATGCATTTCTTGCTGAGGCTGGGCTACGTTCCTCGCACTGGCTGCATCGGCGGTTTGAACCACCACGCCTAGTGCGTCCTGCGCGCGCACGGTTGTCATGGAAACGGCTGTTATCACCAAGAGCGCTGTGCTGAGTAGCGTGTGTCGCATTTGTTTTCCGCTCTATCTGCGTTTGTCGAACCTGCGGTAGTACGGAGCACGACTGCCGGCCGGCGCAAGCGAAACCTTGCCGCCCGCATGCCCCGCGTTCCACAACGCCTCCAGCCCGGCCCATGCGGTCTTTCCGCTGCCGGTCTGAGCCGTCACAAGGGAGTGGCCCACGTCTTCCCCGTGAGCGCTGAATCTGAACGGCTCAACCCTGGTTGTCGTCGATTTTTCCATTTGCGCAATTTCCTTAGACTTCCGAACTGCCGATCCACTGGCCGCCGAGATACGCATCGGCGCCGAAGTGCTCGCTCACGAATGCCTTCACGTCCGGGCGATCCGGAACTGCGTGCAGTGTGCTGTGTGACCACGCGGGCGCCGGGTCAATACGGAGCGTCGCTTCACCAGCCAGGTCCACGAGGATGAACGGTTTGCGTTCGTTCCCGATGAGCAGGTCGGGCTCGCCAGCGCGTGACGGCAGTGCGACGATTGTCAACGTGGTCACTGCGGTTTTCCTTCCGGAGGGCCACACCTGGCAGCAGGGCCAGGTGGCGGGCTGTCTTGCCTGCCCGCATCGCGCGGCACGTCGGGTGGCGGTGGTGGCTTGTCGTCGGGAGGCGGGCCGGGCGGCGGCCCGCCACAAACCGGCGGCGGGCGATGCTGCGACAGACGTTCGGGGGAGGAATCGGACTGCGCGGGACTGGTTTGCGCCGAAGCGATGCCGGTGACGCAGCCCATCAGTGCGAATACAACAAGTGCCTTGCGATTCATGGATCGGTTCTGCCGCCTGCCGGCCGACCTGCGGTGCGCTGACGCGTCGGCTCGTCTCCATGCCTCACATCCCCTGTTTCCGACAGGGCTGTGAAGGAGGCGAGGGGAGCCTGCCTAGGCGTGACTTATGCCTCCCCTTCGAGAAGAACTCGTCGCTGCGCGATATGACGCTACGAGCATTTTAATGTGGAATGAATGACGTGTCACGTAATTCCGAATGACGTCAAAAGTCATATTATGCGGGGAAGCCTGAAGAAGGCATCGCACCGTGCCGTTATAAGGGCATGACGGCATCAGGGCCTACGGCGCTGTGACGCTCGTTGGTGTTGTCGGCCGCGCCCACGTCGCGTACCAGGTAAGCCGCGACCGCGAACCACTGGACAACTCGTCAGCGCGGCTGGCACTGGCAAAAGCGCGGGAGCGGCAATGTTCGCGTGGACGAAACAGGAAAACGGGAAAGATGAGCACAGGTGAAGAGGCAGAGGCGCTGGTAGCGTGGGTGCGTCAACGGCATAGCGCGACAGTGAGCGACATCACAGCCTCAGGCATCATGAACTCGCGTACGGCTTCAGATGCGGTGCAATATGCGCTTCGGTGTGGAGCCCTCGAGCGCGTCGTCCGGCTTGGTGCGAGCGCTAAGGATCGCGTGCATTATCGAGCGACGGGCGTGGCGTTGCCGATCCCGCGCACGCACGGAGTGCAACCGTCATTCGATGGCTTGTTGCAGGCGTGGGGCATCGTACTGGAACCGCTTGAGCTTCAGGCGAGCAAGTCGCATAGGCACCAGATTTCCGATTGCTAGTAGGGAAAACGGCGGAGGCATTCATGCTGAACAAGCGACGATTGGTCCGATGGTTTCTCAGTTGGACGGATAGCTGGAACGAGGAAGTTCATGAAGCAATCGAAAGCATAGTACACACCGAGTACGCGCGAATGTTTCCGAACGGGGCACAAGACCCCCAAATTGTGGAGCAAATGCGGACCTTCTACTACGCCCGCATGATGAACACGGCGATATTGCTTGTCGCGGTTTCATCGCTGGTGGTTTCGCTCTGCGCTCTCGTTGTGTCTGCGGTAGCTTTAGGGCATTAACGGTAGCGGTATTTTCGGTTGATTGCGGTGACTTTGAAAGCCATCGCATTTGGTCATGTGATCAACTGGTCGTCGCGGGGCGCTTTGTCGACCATGCGCGCGTTGATTCTCGGCTTGGTTATAGGCTACGGCGTCGGCTTCCTTCAGTATGGTCGTGCCCCTGCTGATCCGTTGCACAAAATTACTCTCTGTGCTCACGAATTGGAAGCGAAGGAGCGGGCGAATGGGATCACGCCGGATGATGATATGAAGGAAGCTAATCAAAATGCATGCGCTAAGGGCAGCGCAAAATTATCGATCAGCGCAACCCGATGGGACGACACCGATGAGCACGAGCACGATGACAAGGGAGCGATACCGCGCGATCCTCAGGGAGTTTGACGCGATTCTGGCTCACGCCTGCGCGTTGTCTAACCGCCTGACGGGGCGCATCGTTGCGGAAGGACATCTGTCATACGCCGAAACCATTTTCACGAAGCTCGTTTGCCACGGACTAAGCCTGAGAAAGCTTTCTCCTACGCTTGACGCTACCTCGCCGCTGGAGCTGCTGGACATTGGTGCTGCTTGCGCGGTCGCGCGCACGTTAATCGAAGCATTCGATGCTTTGGCATACATCGGCCTTCAGACGGTCTCGGCGCCTGAGCGTGAAATTCGAATCCTGGCGTGGGAACTCCACGACCAGGAGCACCGACTAGCCATGCTGAAGGATATCGGGGCAGATGGACCAGATGTTGACATGATACGAGTTGACGCCGAAAGACTACACAACATGGTCAGCGGCCACGCGTTTTACAGCGAACTGCCGAAGGATGTCAGGGGGAAAATCGGAAGGCGTAAGGCGCCTCACTATTTGCGGAGTCAGGAGGAACGCAACGTCGCAAGCGGTATTAATCACGATTACTACAACAGCGTCACGATGTTCCTCTCTCAGTACGTGCATACGCTCCCGTTCGCCCTGAGCCAGTTGAGTTTGACTCACGCCGGCGATTCCGGTGCATTGCAGCTTGTCTCGATGCCGCTGCAGTATTCCATGCCTTTCATGGCGAAGGCGATCGCCGGAATCGAAACACTGTGGCCCGACGTGCGGCAAGAAATGCCCGAGGATGTCCGCAATCTCGCAGACACATGGGACTTGCTCGCCGAGCAGGGAGTAAAAGGAGTAGGGACGTAGGCGCCGGTATAGCGGACATTCCGAACGAACTATGTGTTGTTGGGCTGGGTGTCCTGCCGGGGTTGTCGATGCCGCGACTGGAACCGTCGATGAGCGTTCGATCGCGACGCTTCGAATCGAGCAATAGCATTTGGTGCAATCTGAACATTCATGAACGAAACAGAGCAAAACCGGGAAGAACGAACGTACAACGTCAGGCAGCGGACCTTCGCTGTAACGAATAAAGAGAACCGGCTCAGCGTCCTGCGCACCGGATATCTTGGCCCGTGCGTTGCGTTCTATGGCATCCACACCGAAAAGGGTGTCGCCTTTATGAGCCACGTGGATGGCAATCTGCGCGGCATCGACGATCTGGCGGCGCGGCTGAAGGAAGAAACTAACGGCGACCTTGCCGGCTTCTCGCTATATCTCTCGACGAACTACACGCTGCTCGCGCGGTTCTTTGTGCTGGCCGCCATCCTGTTGTATTTCACCGCGGTCGCAATAGTGCGTGGCGTGGACTCGCTTTTGGGGTACTTCGGTTGGGCGGCAGTACTCCTCGCGTGCTGGTGGTATTGCTTCCGAAGCGTGTTTGCGATTAATCGCTATGCACACAAGACGTTCAGGAAGTGGTGGGTCAAGCCGAATAATCCGTGGCAGATAATGGGGCGCGTCGAGGTCTCGGTTGATTCAACATCGAGAGGTGAACCAGACCGCGCGAGAAAAGAGACGCTCTGGCTCGCGCAAAGTGTCGGTCGATATGGACCCCCGCCAGATTGGTTCAGCGGGCAGCGCGATGCTACAACGGATCGCGAGAATGAAGAGCAAGTGGCACTGCGCGACGAGCAGCTGCATGACGTTGCCGTATCGCTCGCAGCATTTCAGCATGAATACCCGCCTCACCAAGAACAACAACGACGGGTTTTTCGTGAAGATCTGTCCATGTCCTGCGGCCTCGGCTTTGGCCAAGGAACTCGCGCCAGTCTTCGTCATCGCTTTGGGTACCCGAACTTGTGTGCTCTGAAAAGGTCCGGTGCAGGTCAATATTCATTTCTTTATGCATAACTCAAAAGTGGCTGTTCACCAACGACGGCTTTGCCTGTCTTGAAGTGTCCCGCAGCGCGGCGAAGTAGCAAGCTTTTCTGAGCGAGTGGTGCGCTCGATCAGCGACTGCGTCATCAACACGGCGACGTGACAGTGCCTCTGGAAGGCCTCCCTGGCCGCCCCCCACGGATCGGGGGGCGTCCAGGTTGTTCGGCGCTGTCGGCTCAGTCGTTGGACAGCGAACCCAGCAATGTCGCAACCTTCGCCTTGCTGGTTTTCTGCAATCGGGCCATGAGGGCGTGATCGATTCGCTTCAGCCCGTACGTTTGAGCGATGTCGTGCTGCAACCGGCACCACAGATGGCTGGCGACCTCAGCGTCAACCATCGCCCGGTGAGCACGACCCGATTTCGGTAGCCGAAGCATCTCCGCCAAACTAGCCAGGCGGTGAGTCTGGGCGCGTGGGTATATCCGCCTGGCGACGAGCATCGTGCAGGCAAATGAATGCTCCGCTGGCGCTCCAAGCAGCCCCAGTTCGGCCTGCCAGAACCGCTTGTCGAAACCGGCGTTGTGGGCAACCACGGGATGGTTTCCAACAAACGCTGCAGCTTCCCTCATGACTTTCGATACAGGAGGCGCCGATGCGATCATGTCGTTCGTGATGCCGGTGAGCGCAACGACATCGGACGGGATGCGCCGTCCTGCGTTCATCAGGCTCTGGTAACGATCAACAATCTGGCCGTCACGCAGGAGGATGACGGCAATCTCGGTAGCGCGGTCGCCCAGATTCGGTGAAAGCCCGGTTGTTTCGAAGTCGAGTACTGCAACGGTCTGCATGTTTCTTTCGTTCATTAATCAGTTGATGCCGTACCAGGCACGCTTCCCCATGCCTGACGAGCCGCCCAGGCAAGACGCCCCTATCCCGATGCCTGGCTGCATGGGGAAGACCCTTATCCAAAGCCAGATCGAGCGCTTCGTTCTTTCTTGCCGCAAGGCTGATAACACCATGGCTTGTTCGCCCGGCTGCCGCTCAGGCCAGTTTGCCAACCAGCGACACACCCAGAGCCTGAATTTTCAGGGTATTCGTGGCGATGCGCCCGGATCCGGATGCGTTAAATGAACGGCGTATTCTACGCCTGGTGAACCGCCATTCTTTGATATCGGCGCTAACGCCGGCGCGAGTGACTGGGGCGAACGTGGAGGGTTGACAGATGAAACGCCTGGACTGACGCGAAGCAGCAGGAGCTGCGCTTTCGTCCCGCTGGCGTTGAGGATTGCGGGTTCACCGGCATCGGGCAAGCCGACCGGTACAGCGGAGGGCAGGCCGGGGACCGTATCCGGCGGTTTTTGAAATCGCACAGTTTTATAGATAAATAGATGCCTTGTGATAAGAATACTTATCTTCATAGGCGCGTAGATGTCGGCATTTTGAAGATTCCGCAAGCACGATCGACGACTGGAGACGCTTTCCTTCGGGGCAGCTGTCAATCGAGCAAAACCGAAGCGGGCTAAGATCGCGCTGACCATATTCGACCGTCGGGGGGATCATGGCTACGTTCAAGGAACTGAAAGCACAAATGGCCGCGTTGGGGGGACAGGCGGCGGCCCGGACGGCAGAATTTGAGGAAGTGCTTGCGGACATCAGGGGCAAGGTCGCCGATTATGGGTTTACCGAGCGTCATATCTTCGGACGGCAACGGGGCGGCCGTGTAACCGCCGCGCGTGGCGTCGTGCCGGCCCGATATCGTGATCGGAAGACGGGGGCCACCTGGTCGGGACGGGGGCGGGCGCCCAACTGGATTAAGGATGTGAAAAGCCGCAGCAGATCGCTGATTCGTGACTGACGTCGGGCGAAAAAAGCCCGCTCAGGCGGGCATAAGTTTGGAGACAGAGGGGCGCTAGGCCAGTCAAAACTAACTTTAGCGCGCGCCGCTCGGCCGCACACCTATCCGTCCGAGGAGGGGGTTGGCATCCCTGCACCTCGATGACCCTGAAGCGACATTCAGTGCCCCCGGGAGCAGTCATTCGCGCCGCAGAACGGGCGTTAGCGTGTAAAGGACCTCAAATCTCTCGCATACGAGAGGCATCGAACTGTCAGCCACCCGACCAATTCGGCCGCACTCGTCTGTGAAGAAGCGCCAGTGCTCCGCCCGCCAGTGCGTTAATGAAAGATCGCCTTCTCCTTCGCTCGCCGCGAAATCAGCACTGACGCAATCAAACGGGACGATTTGCACTTCGGTGACTCGCCGAACGAACGCAGGTCGATCGTGCCAGTCAAGCACTATTTCAACGTCTCCAGCCTTGGGAATTGACTCGCCGTCGAAGTCCCACGACCAAGGCAGACTGCAGGTACCACGCTTCACGCCAGCAAGAATGAGTGCGATCAGCGACTCCGAAAGAGCCTCCGAATCTCCAAAGCCACCGATTCGGACGTTCCCTTCAGGTAGATGTATGCCTTGCTCAGCCAATTCGGCGACTAGCTCGTCTACACTTTTGTTCATCTATATCGACGTCCTTTCGATTGCATCCATCTGTATCGGAACTTCACACATTGATTGTCGACGATTGATGGGGTGTTGTCGAATATCGCAAACTGGCCGTCCTCAACCTTTCTCATGCTCCAAGTCGTCTGGCTCCTGCTCGCCCTGGGAGAGAAGATCAGATAGCTCCGGCGGGGAAAGCCGCTTCATTTTCTTTTCGAGCTTGCGATCGTATTGCCGGTCGTTGGGATCTGATGATGCCTGAGCCTTGCGGGCGTATTGCTGGACGAACAGACCGAGTTCACCAGCCAGCCGAGATTTTGTGCGCTTCGTAGTCATTTGGCGATCTTGCTCTGCTCGCAGTTGTGCCTGGCCCTCGACGGATCGGCGCCGCTGGAGCTGTGTTTCTGACGAACCGCCCATTGATACCGTTCGACCAGCTTTTCGGCAGCGGAGAGCGCCTGTTCACGCCATAGTTTCTCGGCGGCCTCAATGCAAACATCCTCGCGTTCCAGCGCATCTGCAGCCCAGTACGCACGGACGTTGCCGACTGGAAGATCGTCGGTCTCCGATGCAATCGCACGAAACAGTAGAAACTCCGGCTCGTTTTGAACCTTGGTCCAATACGCCAATGGAAGCATGACCCGAGCTGTTTCAATCACGCCAAAGCGACCTTCAAGCAAGTCCAGCGCTCTGGCGCGAATCTTTCGACAGTGTTTGCGCCAAAGCGCTTCGTTCCTGACTCCAAGAGGAATCTTCATCTCTTAGTGCATCACGTTTGCCGACGCCGAATCGTATAAATCTCGGTCTTCCAGTCGAGAAGTAATTCGGCGACGCGCTTGGAATGTTCCAGATTCGCATCTAGGCCCATGCGATCAGTCGCAACGTCGTCGAGGTATGCTGCATTGGCTGACGCGTCCATTCCCTCCTGCAACATTGTGAAAACCTTGGGCAGATACCCTTGATGTTCGTCGCGTGCGGCCGGACTGGTTGCGACGCCAATTGGGTCCCAGACATAGTACAGAACCTCATCCACTCGCCTGTATAGCTCCAACTCGGTATCGGCCAATTTCCGCCCCATCGCCTCTTTCCTTATTTGCGCACCCGGCCATCGACAGGCCAGTACGGCAATTGTCCACAATCTAGGCAACGCCGTCGACCGGCCGCTCCTGGCCGACTGTTGTTGGCGCTCGTAGTTTCTGCTAGCCATGACCACGGATTTTGCTAGCAACGGAAAGTCCTGAGCTTGGCGCCGGACAAGCAATACAGCCCGATTCCGACGATTACGCCTCCGTTGCATTTGTGCAACGATTCGGGCGGGTGACGCCCGCTAATTTTGCTAGCGCGCCTGCGATGTCCTTTAATTCCGCTAGCGCGATCAAGCGCGCGGGCGAGGGCACCATGGCATCCTCTGACGGGACAGGCAGTCGTGCCAAGAAGGTAGCGGCAGTGCTACGGCCGCTCGGGCGGGGGCCGCTGACGCGCGTTCAGGCAAAGCGGGCCGGACAGCTACTCGACGTCCACTGGACAACTGTCTACCGGCTGCGGCAGCGATTTTTGGCGAACCCTGTGACTAGCGCTCTCGACCCTCAGCACCGTGGTCCGACGCCGGGCGGTCGCCGTTTGAGTCCGGCCGCCGACAACATAATCGAAGAGGTTGTGCAAAGTTGGCTACCGGCGCAGCCTCAGTTAGCGCATCCTGCAACCGATCTTGTACTTGAGATTCGACGTCGATGCGTCGCCGCGGGGGTGGAGCCTCCCAGCCGGTCAACTGTGTCCCGGCGATGGTCAGAGTATTGCGAGCAGGACGCGCTGCGGCGTGCCGCACTTCCTGAATCGCAGATTGCGCCTGGAACTTTTCGGGCTCACCATCCCCTGGACGGCTCTGGTGCAAATAGGGCCGGCGAATGGGTTAGAGTTGTCGGAAGAAGACGAACCGAGGAGCCACGATGAGCAAGCTGAAGAGTCCGGAGAAGTTGTTCGGCGGACGCCATTTTGATCGGGAGATCATCATCCTGTGCGTTCGCTGGTACCTGCGCTACAAGCTCAGCTTTCGCGATCTGGTCGAGATGATGGCCGAACGGGGATTGTCGCTGGCTCACACGACGATTCTGCGCTGGGTGAGGCGTTATACACCCGAGTTCGTCAAACGCTGGAACCGGTTTGCTACACCTGCGGGTCGCTCGTGGCGTGTCGATGAGACTTACCTGAAGATTCGCGGCAGGTGGGTCTACCTGTACCGGGCAGTGGATCGGGCTGGCCAGACGGTGGACTTCATGCTCAGAGCCCGACGCGATGTGGCTGCGGCCAAAGCTTTTTTCAGCAAGGCCATCAAGCGTCAGGGCCAGCCGCCGGAGACCATCACGCTCGACGGCTATGCCGCCTCGCACCGCGCGGTGCGCGAAATGAAGGCCGATGGTCTGCTGCCTGAAGACACGAAGGTCCGGTCCTCAAAATATCTGAACAACGTGATCGAGCAAGACCATCGCCACATCAAGTCCAGAACGAACGTGATGCTTGGGTTCAAACGATTCGGGAGCGCAGCGACCACGATTGCAGGAATCGAGTTGACGCATTGTATTCGCAAGGGGCAGTTCGATCTCACGAAGCTCGGCCTCAAGGAGGCCGCTGCGCCCGCCGTATGGAATGCGGTTCTGTTTGATCAATAAGCCATCCTACCTATATGAGCTTTCTCAACCCGTCTACCTATTTGCACCAGAACCGTACCGTTTTGGTTCAAGCCTCTCAGCACATTTGGCTTGTCAAAGATCACGACGTCAAACTGAAGTTCACATATGTTGGTCGTACCCACTCATCCCTTGCTCCTCTCCGCCTTTGTGCTGGCAGATTCCGCTCTGCCTCGCGGCTCGGCGTACCGGATAACCGGCGGCTACGTTGTCCCCGAAGCTTCATACCGAGCTGTTACCGGCTCCGCATGTCCGGGTAGGGAACGGTTGATGGAACAACCAGTTTCGTCAGGTCATACCTGCTCCTGTGAAACAGAAACTCACGCGACTTGCAGGTCGCACAAAGACGTTCTTGGCAAGATCGATTCCGATGGTGACAATGGACATGGACTTCCCCTCCTGCTGGTGTTGATGAAGGTCGAGACTTCATCATGGCACTTTGATGCCGACTCGCGGCTTCCGCCGCAGCCTCGGGACGGGGAAGTCCCTTCATTCGACAGAACCGAAAGGACTCGACCGTGAATATCGAAACCGCAAGCCGTCGCCCTTACGCGCATCCGCACAACCCGGAAGCGGTAGCAGGCAGCGGCACCCTGTCGCCCACGGGCGCCACGCGCGCGCTCGCGCGCCCGGGACCGCCTTCGAACGCCGCGGCCGGCGTCGCGGACCTGCTGTCGATCTCCACCCGGCGGCCGTCGCTGCCCGAAGACATGCCGGCCATCGACGAAGGCGTCCGGGACTTGCCCCCGCGACCGGCTCGTTCCGGGGCGCAGCCGCCGCGCCGGCCCAATCCCGGCAATGCGAGGGACGTCGAGAGCGGGTTGCCGCTGCGCGATTGCTCGGCGCGGGTCGCCGCCTTCCTGGGGAACCTGTCGGTCGTTCAGGAACTCCAGCAGTTCGATGACGTCGAGTTCGTGGGCAAGCTGCGCAACGAGCTGGTCACCGAGCCCGGATGCCCCGAGCCGAAGACGCTGCTGGCCGCCATGAGCGAGAAGGTCGATGAACTGCGGTCGCACCTGGACAAGCAAGCGGCGACGCCGGAGGAGGCCGAGTTCCTGGCCGAGGCCCAACGCTACCTTGCACCGGTCATGACCAACTTCGAGACCGACATCGACACCTTGCAGCACGACGCGAGCGCCGCCAAGCGGATGTTCCAAGGCGCGCTGACGCTGCTGCTCTACCCCCTGCCGCTGGCCACGCTGTTCAAGCAGAAGACGGGCACCTACGCCGCATTCAACATCGCCTCCTACACCTACACGGCGATACAGCTGGTCTCGCTCATGCGACGCCCGACGACGGACGCGAAGCTGTTCAGGAAGCACGCCATCAACAGGCACAGCCTGGTCTTCTTCATCTCGCTCGTCTATGCCGTCCCGACCTTCTACGACAAGGCAATGCCGCTGCAGCACAACGCCGGCTTCGTCGCCGGCGCGGCGGTGGCGCAAGGGGCGATGATGTTCGGCCTACGGCTGGGGCAGGACCTGATGGATTCGATGCGGCTGCGCTTCAACAGCGCGTTCAACCGCAGGCACGATCTTCCCGGCGGCTTTAAGGAACCCATCGAGGGGATCCTGGGCGACCTGCGCGCGGGTCTGCGCAAGATCGACGGCTTCGTCGGCGAGTTCCAGCAGGACCGGCGGATTACCCCGCACATTGGTGAGCTGCCGGTCCCTTCTTCAAACAAGACCTGTCCAGAATCGTGACGGGCCTTGAGCGGCTCGTGGCGACCGGGACGGGGCAGGAGAGCCCGGTCGCCGCCAGCCATAGCCTAGGTCCCCTGGATGCGGTGCGCCGGACGCTGGACGCCTCGTTCGCGAACAATCCCGCCCTGAAGGGAAAGCTGGCACTGGCGACCGTCGCCTTCGCCGTCCTCGGGTCGAACATCGCCCTGATGCGCAAGGACGGGCTGGCCCTGCCCGACTTCATCGCCGATGCGGTCGTCTCGTCGACGTTCCTGCTCTGTGAAGCGCTGAGCCCGCACGTCTCGCTCACGGGGATGAACGACAGCGTGAGCGACACGGTCGGCGGCATGACGATCGGCCTGCCCTTCTCCGTAGCCGCGCTGATGAACGGCTACATGGACGACCCCAGGGGCAACCCCTCGGGCTTCATCGCCGGGACCGTCGGCTACACGGCGGCCTACATGCTCTTCGGCCGGGTAGCCGGCGACGTCCTGTCCAAGGGCCTCATGGCCACGAGCGGAGCACTCGGCTGGGGCCAACGGCACGCGATCAACCTCGGCCGGAGCGCGATGGCCCTAGGCTTCGATCTGGTCGCCGGCCGCCGCTCGCCGGCTGCCGAGGGTGTGCACGCCGAAGCCGAGGTCGAGATGGCGGGCGTGGCGCGCGATCCGCTGTTCTTCAGCCCCTCGCAGCGGGCGTCCGCCGAACGTACCCTGGTCGATACGCTCGCGCAGATCGGCACCGAGTGGCACGACGCGCGCGACGAATGGGAAGACGGATCCGAGGGGACGGCAAGTGGGGACGACACCTGGTTCGACGCAGCGGCGGAACTGCCCGTGCAGCCGGCGCCCCAGTCGGAACATGCGGCACTGCAGGCGCATGGTGGCGCGCAGGATTCCTGAGGGTTCTGTCGAATGAAGGGACTTCCCCGTCCCGAGGCTGCGGCGGAAGCCGCGAGTCGGCATCAAAGTGCCATGATGAAGTCTCGACCTTCATCAACACCAGCAGGAGGGGAAGTCCATGTCCATTGTCACCATCGGAATCGATCTTGCCAAGAACGTCTTTGTGCGACCTGCAAGTCGCGTGAGTTTCTGTTTCACAGGAGCAGGTATGACCTGACGAAACTGGTTGTTCCATCAACCGTTCCCTACCCGGACATGCGGAGCCGGTAACAGCTCGGTATGAAGCTTCGGGGACAACGTAGCCGCCGGTTATCCGGTACGCCGAGCCGCGAGGCAGAGCGGAATCTGCCAGCACAAAGGCGGAGAGGAGCAAGGGATGAGTGGGTACGACCAACATATGTGAACTTCAGTTTGACGTCGTGATCTTTGACAAGCCAAATGTGCTGAGAGGCTTGAACCAAAACGGTACGCGGTGAGGAATGGTCTCCGAAGACTGGACCATCATGGACAGAACCACCGCCGGCGAAGCAGAAGGGTCCGCCCCGCTCGGAAATTCATGCGGAACAGGGTAAGCCCATAGTACCGCCGGAAACGGCAGGCGAACCGCAAGGAACGCTGTGGGTACTGTGGGTAAAGGAATGCGGAGAAAGCGAATGCCCGACTGTAATGGACGGGATACGGGCTGAGACATCGTCCGACGCGAAAGCGGGCAGACTTCCGCGCGGTCATTCATGGCGAGAAAACTTTGACCAATCGTTATACGAGGGAAGGCAGATGACGGCGACCGGCGCGAAAGCGACCAGCGCCGGTGCGCCCTCGCGCTCTGCCCAAATGTGGGATCAGGTGAACTGGTCACACATTGAGGCAGATGTGAGACGACTTCAGGTGCGTATCGCCAAAGCAACCCGGGAAGGCCGATGGGGCAAGGTGAAAGCACTGCAACGTCTGCTGACCCGCTCGCATAGCGGCAAAATGTTGGCCGTGAAGCGGGTGACGGAGAATCGCGGTAAGAGAACGCCGGGGGTGGACGGCAAGATATGGTCATCTCCGGCGGCCAGATGGAACGGAATGATGTCGCTTCGACATCACGGCTATCGTGTGATGCCGCTGAGACGCGTTTACATTCCCAAGAGTAACGGCAAGAGGCGTCCGCTGGGAATTCCGTGTATGCGGTGCAGGGCGATGCAGGCGTTATGGAAGCTCGCTCTGGAACCGGTGGCAGAAACACTGGCGGATCCGAATTCCTATGGATTCCGGCCCGAGCGCTCGACGGCCGACGCCATCGAACAATGCTTCATTACTCTGGCGAAGCGGGCTTCGCCAGAGTGGATTCTGGAAGGCGACATTCGGGGCTGTTTCGACAGCTTCAGTCACACCTGGATCCTGGAGCACGTACCGATGGATAAGGCTATCTTGCGGCGGTGGCTTCAGGCCGGATTTATCGATGAGGGAACCTTGTTCGAGACATCGGCGGGTACCCCGCAAGGGGGAATCATCTCACCTGTGATCGCGAATATGGCGTTGGATGGGCTTGAGGCAGCAGTCTATGCAAGCGTGGGAAGGTCCAAACTTGCTCGCAGCAACGCCCAACTCAACGTCGTCCGCTATGCCGATGACTTTATTGTCACCGGCGTGTCGAAAGAAGTGCTCGAATGCAAGGTGCTTCCGGCGGTCAGGCAGTTTATGGCTGCTCGAGGTCTGGAACTCTCGGAAGAGAAGACCCGGATCACGAACATTGCGGAGGGTTTCGATTTCCTTGGCCAGAACGTACGTAAGTACGACGGCAAGCTGCTGATCAAGCCGGCAAAGAAGAGCGTCAAATCGCTTCTCGACAAGGTCAGGGAAATCATCAAAAGCAACGCGAGCGTCACGCAGGAGGCGTTGATCCAGAAACTCAACCCGGTTATCCGGGGATGGGCTATGTATCACCGTCACGTCGTGGCGAAAGCGAGCTTCTTATCGATAGACTCGCACATCTGGCAGCGGCTTTGGAAATGGGCTAGGCGTCGGCATCCCACGAAAGGAGCACGGTGGGTGAGGAACCGGTACTTCCGGGTCGATGGGCGCCGGTCCTGGGACTTTGCTACGAAGAGCTCCGCTGATGGCAGCATCAGCGGGTTTCGGCTCTTCCGCGCTATGACGATCCCGATTACGAGACACGTCAAGGTCCGGGGACTGGCTAATCCGTTTGATCCGGTTTGGACCACGTACTTCGCTCGCCGTCGAACTGCGAAGCGATCCATCAAATTGTTCGGTGCCACGATATGGTGCTGAAGAATGGCTTGAGCCGGATGCGGGGTGACCTGCACGTCCGGTTCTCAGGGGGCGGCGGCGCAGCAATGCGCTGCTGCTACCCGACGCCGTCCACGGCGTGGATGAAGCCGGCAAGGCGGTATTGATCAAACCGCGCGTCTCACGCGATCAACTGGTCGCGCTGATCGCCCAGCTTCCGCCCTGTCTCATCGGCATGGAAGCCTGCTCTGGCGCGCATCACTGGTCGCGGATGTTCCAGCAGTACGACCACACGGTGAAGCTAATGGCGCCGAAGCTCGTGGCACCGTACCGGATGTCAGGCAAGCGCGGCAAGAACGATGCGGCAGATGCTGCAGCCATCTGCGAAGCGGTGACGCGCCCGAGCATGCGATTTGTGCCGCTGAAGGACGAACATCAGCAGGCCACGCTCTGCCTGCATCGGACGCGGCAGGGTTTTATCGAGGAGCGGACTGCCATCTATAACCGGATACGTGGCCTGCTCTCTGAATTCGGCGTGGTGCTACCGCAGAGCCCGGAGCGTCTGCGAAGAGAAATCCCGGCGCATCTGGATGCCTTACCCGGCTGGGCCAGACGATGCTTTAGTGACCTGCTCGAGCACGCAGACAACATTGAATCGCGGCTCGCCGGATACGACCGCGCAATCACCGAAATAGCGCACGCCGATGAGCGCAGCAAGAGACTTATGCGACTGCGCGGAATTGGCCCAACCACGGCGAGCGCACTGTTGGCAAGTCTTGGTGCCGGACATGATTTCCGGAACGGTCGCCAGGTCGCCGCGTGGCTTGGACTAACACCGGGGCAGCACAGCAGCGGTGGCAAACAGCGGCTGGGCAGTATCACGAAAGCGGGCGACGCCTATCTGCGCAGCCTGCTGGTGCTCGGCGCGCGGTCGATTATCGCCAATCTCGGCGAAAAAATGGACCGCTTCAGCCGCTGGGTGCGCAACCTGGTGGAGCGCCGCGGCTACTGGCGCGCGGCTGTCGCAATCGCAGCCAAGAATGCCAGAATGGTTTGGGCGAGCCTGAAATTCGGCGAAGAGTTCAAGTACGAACCGACTGCGGCGTGAACGTGTCGCGAACACATCATTTCCTACGACCAACGACGTCCATTATGAGCGGATAAACGATCACTTTGCACTGCCAGCGGTGATGTGAAGCGGGTTGGACCCGCACGGGGTATATCTGGCTTATCGCGTGGGATTGCATTCCCGACTGTCGAATGAGATCCCCGTGCGCGTCTTTCATCAGGGTCCGGGCAATTACGTCCAATATGACCGTTTGTAGCATCGCAGTCCTTCACCTTCTCACGTCGCAACGGCAATGTGGTACGTCACAAAAAAACCGCGATTGAGCTTGTGCTCAACGGGGAAGCCCTTGTAGCGTTAAGGACGATGCGACGATCAGGCGCCTGAGATGAAGAGGATTGCTTACATCACGAGAGAATAGAATTGTTCGGCTGCAGTCGAGGCGACGCCATCGTCACACATCTGCCCCTTGCGGATCATGTGTGCGATCTCTATGCCAGACAGGGTGATGCGCGCACAGCGGAAATCCTTGAACCCCATCATCGGTTTGATGATGCGTTTGATGGCACGGTGATCCTGCTCGACGACGTTGTTTAGGTATTTGTTTTGCCGGACCTTGATCGGCGTTAAGCGCTCGGCATTGAGCGCTTCAAGCGCAACCAGATTGGCGCCGCTCCTGTCCACGGTGATTGTCTCGGGCTCGCTGTTCTGTTCAATCGCCTTCTCGAAGTAGCGGCGCGCCGCGGCCTTGTCCCGATGGGCGCACAGCAGGAAATCCACCGTGTTGCCCGCTTTGTCCACGGCACGGTACAAATATTTCCAATGGCCTTTGACCTTGACATAGGTCTCATCGACGCGCCAGCGCTTGCCGACAGGCCGTTTGCGGAATGCTTTTTCAAACACCGGCAGCAGCTTGATAACGCACCGGTGCACGCTCGAATGGTCCACCTCGATACCCCGCTCGGCCATCATTTCTTCGAGGTTTCGTAGACTCAGTGAGTACGCCACGTACCACCGGACGCACAGCAGGATCACATCCAGCAGCTAGTGCAGCCGCTTCAGTACCTTGCCAATGCCAGCGGGCAGCGTCTTGCATGGCGTCTTCGTCTTTGTCATCATGCTTGTCATGCGTTGTCGTCGGTGGATTTTACCTGACCGCGTTATTGCGACAAAACCGCAAATATTGGGTAATGGTGCCGAGCCCGACCCCGAGCGCGCCGCTCACCTGCCGGTGAGACAGATTACAGGTCCATTTCAGGCGAAGCACATCTTTTATTTTGCGCATGGTCGTCCGGTGAGCCGGCATCGTCGGGTTCTCCCAAAAGGAGCAACCTTAACCGCCGGCCGATTGAGCCATCCGCAGTACCGCCAACCAAAACCGCGCCTTTCGTTTCGGCTCACCGAACACGCATTTCGGCGGAGTGAACAGCCGTTTCGGCGGGCTGAACACCGATTTCGGGAAGATGAACACGCGTTTCGGAGCGCCGAACACCGATTCCGGAATTCCCCGAAACCGTTCGTCTTCGAGCGAAACGGATGTTCACCTTCCTCCGGAAACCCTGTTCGACTTCAACCGAAATCCGTGTTCGGCTTCGCCGAAATACGCACTAGAATCCTAGCTGCAATCCTCGCCGTGTATCGTCGGCCTGCAGAACGGCCGCTTACTGAGCGAAGCAATCGACCGGGTGTCCGAGCCGATACTGACGAACGATGGCTCGTGGCCGGCTGCTGACCGACGACGGGCCGTACCGGGCGTGTCAGCCTGAAGCGTACCCTTTCCTGACGTCAGGTAAAAACTCTCAGCACGTCAGGATAGAGTCAGATGGGCAATTGTTTGGCACTTGGGCCCGTGCCTCGTCCAGACGCACGTTTCCTCGCAACGGGCAGCGAAGCAGAGGGTGTTACGGAAGAAACTTGCGGCACATATTATAGCATCAAATGATGCTATAATATGTGCCATCTAATCTATCTAGGAGCTTGCCGTGCGTACCACTATTGCGCTTGATGATGATTTGATTGCCAAGGCTCAGGCCTACACGGGCGTAGAGGAAAAAACTGCACTCGTTCGAGAAGCGCTGAAGGCGTTGATTCAGCGTGAGGCCGCGAAGCGACTTGCGAATCTTGGGGGGAGCCAACCGGGCATCACCGGCGCGCCGCGTCGGCGCCAGGACGCTAAATGATCCTCGTCGATACTTCTGTCTGGATCGACCACATCAATGCTTCTGATCCTTTGCTGATGACCCTGCTCGGCGAAGAGCGTGTACTGGCTCATCCCTACGTGATCGGTGAGATTTCGCTTGGCAGTTTGCGCAACCGTGAAGTTGTGCTCGGTGCCCTGCTCGATTTGCCCAGCGTGCCGGTCGCGACGCCCGCAGAAACGTTTTATCTGATCGAATGCGAAGGCTTGTTCAATCGCGGAATCGGGTATGTGGATACGTCACTATTGGCATCGGCACGCCTGCAACCCGGTGTCACTATCTGGACGCGTGATAAGCGGCTTAAGAACGTTGCTGACGAACTTGGCCTCGGTGCAGTGCTTGGCCACTAGCGAGACTACATAACAGGGAAAAGAACACGATGCCCCAAGACCAGTACGCGCGCCTGGTTCAGGAGCTTGGACAACTTCTTGTCGATCACATCGAACAGTATCACCCGGAAGACGGTTTTGCAGCGATCAAGGCGCTAGACATAATGCCGACACCGCGCTGCTGCCGTATCTGTCGCCGCTTGGCTGGGAGCACATCAACCTGACCGGCGACTACGTCTGGCATCAGGACCGCAAGCTTCAGGCCGGCAGGTTCAGGCCACTGCGGCCGGTGCCGGGGGCGGAGCCGCGGATTCGGCGTCCCTCGCAAACTGCCGAAGGCTCAACCGACCTTGCCGCCATACCCAGCGAAGTCGACATCGTATAATCACCGGATACAGTTGCTTCGACCCTCGCGAAGAGAAAATCCGCCGTGAACAACTTGATGTCCCAACAGCCGCTTGCCGACGACGATTTTGCCCGTCTCGCCGGGTTTCTTGACTCCATCGGCGATGCCGCGATGAACATCGAAACGCTCGACGGCTATTTCGTCGCGTTGATTTGCGGACCTGACATCGTGTTGCCCAGCGAGTATCTGCCCCAGATCTGGGGGGAGGATTTTTCGTTTGAAAGCGACGGGCAGGCCACCGAAATCATCGAGCTGCTCATGCGTCACTGGAACACGATCAGCACGGAATTGCAGCAAACGCTGCATGAGCCGAACGTGTACCTGCCCGTGTTGCTCGAGCGCGACGATGGTGTTGCCCTGGCCAACGACTGGGCGCATGGCTTCATGCGCGGCGTACAGATGCGTCCTGCGAGCTGGGGGGAACTGATCCACGACGAGGACCACGGCGGGCCGATGATCCCGATCATGATGCTGCATCATGAACACAATCCCGACCCGCAGATGCGGCCACCATCGATCCCTGCGGAAAAGCGCGAGGGACTGCTGGAGACGATGATCGCCGGGCTGACCCACATCTACCGTTACTTCGAGCCCCACCGGCGCGCGCTGGCGAGCATCCCGGGACGCGTTCCCATGCGTCGTGAAGAGCCGAAGATCGGGCGCAACGAGCCGTGCCCGTGCGGTAGTGGCCGCAAGTACAAGCATTGCTGCATGGCCAGCTCGCCGACGTTTCACTGATCATGCAGCACCGCTACGGAGACACGCAATGCCCCAGATCCCGGATGATGCCGATCTTCCCCTGAGCGCCAATGGCCCCGCCTACACGTCGCGACAGGATCGTGACGGCATACCGCTTTCGTATGTCGGTGAAAAACTCGGGCTCGCCATTGCGGATCTGCATCGCCACGCCCGGCGCTGTCAGGACGAACGTGATGATTTGCGCTGCGCAATGTACCACCTTCTCGTAGCATACCTGGGACTACACAACATGCTTGGCAAGGCGAACGACCGGACCCTGGTTGACCGGTTGCTTGACGGCAGCAGCGAGAAGCTGGATACGTGGCTGCGCCTGGTCGAGCGGGAGGGCAATGTTCATGGGCTCGCCGAGCTGGGTAACTGACTCATACGGATCGCGCGAATCCCATGAAGCCAACCTTTCGCGGCGAGCGAGTGCCGGCCGCCATGCAAGACCGGTATGACGAGATCACTACGCTTACCGACGCTTTTTGTGCACAGCACCTGACTGACGAATACCGCGACCTCTGCCGGCGTCTCGTTGCCACCCTGTGCCGCAAGCGGCCATCGCCACTGGTGACCGGTCCTGCACGCTCCTGGGCCTGCGGCGTGGCCTACGCGATCGGGAGGATCAACTTCCTCTTCGACAAGTCCCAGAAGCCCCACATGCGCGCCGATGCGTTGTGCCAGCACTTCGAGCTGAGCGCCCAGACCGGTTCGGCTCGCTCAGGAGCGATTCTCAACCTTCTGAAGATCGGCCAGCTCGATCCTCGCTGGTCGCTTCCCAGTCAGCTCGACAGAAATCCACTCGTCTGGCTTATCGAAATCAATGGCATGATCGTCGACGCGCGCCGCATCCCGCGCAATTTGCAGGAAGAAGCCTTTCGCCTGGGCGTCATCCCATTCGTCCCAGACGAAGATCGCTAGTTCGCGGGAATTCCCTGGCCCGGTTTGTACGCCGCCTGTGGCGTAGCAATTTTCCCTTGCCCTTCATCGGGTTCGCCGCCTCCTATCCTGGCAGGCACGTCCGCCCGCTAACTCGGGCTAAACGTGCTTTATTTTCCGTTTCCTGAAGCGTCCCCTAGTGTTCTGCCCCAGAAATAACTACAAGGGCTTCCCCGTTAAGCGCAAGAGCTCATCGGGTCTTCTATCGCAATATGCTGCCTTGCCAACGTCATGTGAGAAGGTGAAGGACTGCGTAACTACAACCGGTCATATTGGGCCAATGGCCCGGACCCTGATGAAAGACGCGCGCAGGGGCCTCAGTCGCTTTCCGGGATTCAAATTCCCAGTTGACAGGTCAGGTACGCCCCGCGCGGGTCCAACCCGCTTCACATCACCGCTGGCAGTGCAAAGTGATCGTTTCTATTCGTTCATGATGTTCTTCACATTCGTTTCTTGCTGGGCCAATTGTTTGCCCAGAGAGAAATCATGCGGCGATCGGCTCAATCTTGAAGTCATCGCCATATCTCAGAATGGCCCACGCCATCCTCGCGTTTTTGGCCGCGATCGCAATGGCCGCTCGCCAGTAGCCGCGCCGCTCGACGAGGCTTCGTGCCCAGCGGCTGAGCCGGTCCTGCTTTTCTCCCAGGCTGGCCATCATGGATCGGGCTCCGAGCACCAGCAGACTGCGCAGATATGCGTCACCGGTCTTGGTGATAGTCCCCAGCCGTTGTTTGCCACCACTGCTGTATTGTCCTGGCGTCAATCCGATCCATGCGGCTACCTGGCGCCCATTCTTGAAGTCGCGTCCACCTCCTATGCTGGCCAAGAGAGCACTGGCAGTGGTCGGGCCGACACCGCGCAGTTGCATCAACCGCTGGCTGCGCTCGTCTTTGCGCGCAATTTCAGCAATTGCGCGATCGTAGCTAACCAGGCGATCTTCAATGTGGCTAGCATGCTCCAGCAGGTCGCTGATACTCTGTCTGGCCCAACCGGGCAAGTCGTCCAGATGATCCGCAATGCTTTTGCGCAGCTTCTCCGGACTCCGCGGCAGCACTACGCCAAACTCCGAAAGCAAGCCGCGCAGCCGGTTGTACGTCGCGGTACGTTCTTCGATGAATCCTTGCCGCGTGCGATGCAAGCAAAGCGTTGCCTGCTGGTGTTCGTCCTTGGCCGGCACGAAGCGCATGCTGGGCCGAGTCACCGCCTCACAGATGGCGGCAGCATCCGCTGCGTCATTCTTGCCGCGTTTGCCAGACATCCGGTACGGCGCTACCAACTTTGGGGCCATCAACTTCACCATATGGCCATGCTGCTGGAATACGCGTGCCCAATGATGCGCGCCGGAACAAGCCTCCATGCCGATCAGACAAGGCGGCAACTGCGCGATCACCGCTACCAATTGGTCACGCATGACGCGAGGTTTGCGCAACACCACCTTGCCAGCCTCATCCACGCCGTGGATGGCAAAGACGTTTTTCGCGAGATCGATTCCGACGGTAACAATAGGCATGGACTTCCCCTCCTGTTGGTCTTGATGAAGGCTTCACCTCATCATGGCACGTTGATGCCGGCTTCCAGCTGCCACCGCAGCCTCGGGAAGGGGAAGTCCCTTACATTCTTTGCATAGCCGAGCCACTTTCTGGAGGATTGAATCGGCGGTCGCGGTCCATACAAACGGCGGGCCGTGTTGGTTGTACTGCTCGATATATCGTTCGATGCTGGCAATGAGTTGGCGCACGTTCTTGAACGACCCTCGACGGATCGCCTGCTGTGTAATCAGGCCAAACCAGCGTTCAACCTGATTCAGCCAGCTTGAGTAGGTCGGCGTGAAGTGCATGTGGTAGCGCGCATGCCTGGCCAGCCACGCCCTGACCTTCGGATGCTTGTGCGTCGCATAGTTGTCGACGATCAAATGCACATCGAGATCGGCGGGCACCGCCTGATCTACATGCCTGAGAAACGCCAGGAATTCCTGATGTCGGTGGCGCGGCTTACATTGCGCAATAACTTCACCCGTCGCCGTATTGAGCGCGGCGAACAGCGTGGTAGTGCCATGCCGGACGTAATCATGCGTCACTCCCTCGAGATAGCCCAGCCCCATCGGCAACATCGGCTGCGTACGCTCTAGCGCCTGGCACTGGCTCTTCTCGTCGACCCACAGTACCAAAGCATTGGTCGGTGGGCTCAGGTACAGCCCGACAATATCGCGCACCTTCTCTACGAAGTAGGGATCATTAGACAGCTTGAAGCTTTTTGACCGATGAGGCTGTACACCGAACAACGACAGATATCGGGCCACCGAACTCTTCGAAATCCCTGTCTGTGCAGCAGCGGAGCGCACGCTCCAGTGCGTTGCCCCGTCCGGCTTCTCATGCAGTATCCTCGCCAGCAATTCCGCTACTGTTTCATCATCATGCGTGCGAGGCCGGCCTGGACGGGCTTCATCATGCAGACCGGCAAGTCCATGGGCAACAAACGCTTCTTCCAGTGCGTAATTGCCGGCGGTGTCACTTCGCACTGCGTTGCAATTTCTTGACTCGTATGACCGTCAGCGGCCATCAAGACAATCTTTGCACGGCGGACCAGAGAATGAGGCAGCGAACGAGAGCGGCTCATTGACAGCAATTGTTCTCGCTCCAGTTCCGACACGACAACCTCGATTCCTTTGCGTCCCATGATCGCCTCCTGCATACCATGACTCGATCATAGAACAATCTGGATTTATGCAAAGTTATTTCTGGGACAGAACACTGATATGTATGGACCGTGTCAAGTAGTGCGGTTCTCCGAGGTTTGACGGGTCAAGGGCGGGCGTGAGCCCGGCGTAGCGGACCCTTGACGCGACGTCGTTTTCCCATGCTATGCATTGGTCGTGAGGGCGACGCCTGTACGCTCACGACCATGCGAGACCGTCTCTCTGACGGTCGTCAACAACAGGATGCTTGGGCCAGGACCAAGGCGGTTATCCGACGGTTGATCATTCTGATATGCGCGGATTGGTTACCGCATGACAAACGAAACGTCGGGGAGCTGCCTCAATCTAGATTCGAGGGTTGTGCTGTTTCCAGTTGCCTCCTAGTGTCGCCGCGAGGGTTCTCCCACCGTTGCCTGGTCCTGGCCCAAACATCCTGTTGTGAGTTCAACTAACTTGTCACATCCCGGCTAGTCGTGCTTGAGGGGAGTGACGTGTTGCCCGATAGCCCAGATAAACCCGACGAGCTCGCGTGCAATGGCGGTACAGACCTGGCTCTTTAGCTTGCCGTGTGCCATCAGGTTTCGAAACCGCTGGCACAGCCGCTTTTGCGCCGACCACGCGATCTCCTGGACCTCTGGCGGTGTACGCTCTGCGCGCCGCTGCAGGATCGCAGTTTTTCGTGCGGCATGGCGGTAGGTCCACGCTGCTTCAACCAGCACGCGTCGCACATGGCTGTTGCCCGTCTTGGTGATGGCGCCACGGCGTTCGCGCTTGCCGCTGGAATGTTCGCTGGGCACCAGACCCAGATAGGCCATCAGTTGAGGCGCGCCAGCAAAGCGTGCGAGATCGCCGAGTTCCGCGACCACCGTCACAGCCGCGAGCAAACAGATGCCGCGCAACGCCATCAAGGCCTCGATCACCGGCCAGGCTGGACTGGCATGCGCGGCCGTCTCGACTTCGCGGTCAAGGCTGACCACGCGCCCGCCGCAGGCCTGCACTGTGTCGATATATTCCTGCAGGACGATCTGTTGCTCCGGCCGGGCGAACCTGATGCCTTCCAGCCAGCGCCAATGCGCTTGCGTCCATCTGGAGCGGCCCGTGTAGCGATGGCCATGCCGCGCCAGAAATGACAGCAGCCGTTGCTTGGCCTGGCGTTGCAGATGCTTCATGTCCTCACGCGCACGGGTCAGATCGCGCAGCGCCTCCTGTGCCTGATCCGGAATCCACACGGGGCTCAACTCACCGGCGCGATACAGGCGCGCCAGGCTCAGGGCATCGCGCCGGTCGGTCTTCACGCGCTCGCCCGGCTTCTTCGGAATCAGCGACGGCGCCACGACCTGGCAGTCCTGCTTGAGTTCCCGCAGCTGTCGGCAAATGGTGTAGCCACAGGGGCCGGCTTCGTAGCAGAACGCAAGCCGTCCTGTGCCCCGCTTGAGCTGTGCGACCAGTTTCGCAATGGCCTCAGGTGTGTTCACAATCTCGCCCACATACCGCACTTCGCCAGCCGTGTCGGCGACCGCCACGGCAACCGTTTCCTGATGTACATCCAGGCCCACGTACTTGCTAAACTTGTTCATGACCTGCCCCCTCAATGCGGCTCTGAGCCGCGGTGTAGCCCACCTCAAGCTTAATCCGCGTCCCTTGAGGTGCGGCAGGTCCATACATGATGTCTAGCAGGTTTGCAGGTCCCGCGTGGCAAGGGACCTTGGGAAACCGCGGATACGCAGTACGTTCGATGGTGGCCATGCGAGTCGTCCTAATCGCAGCGGGCCGCTCAGATTAGCCGAAGCATACCTGGTCGTTACCAGGTCAGTTCGAAATGATTCTGCGCGTTTTTATAACCCCAGAGCTTATGATAGGAATTTACGCTTTTAGGCACAGTTCCCGGTTACGCCCAGCTTGGCTGGCCAACGACCCTGGGACATGGGTCGTCGGCCACAACACTGTAGATAATCAGAGCTGTTGGAGGAAAGCGAGCACGCAATCGGAAGGCTTGAAACGGAACGAAGCGGATTCAGCCGGTGTCAGTTTCTCGAGCGCCCGCTCCTTGGTTGCCAGATCGGCATCGATGTAGACGTGGGTCGTTTCGATGCTCTCGTGTCCGAGCCAGAGGGCAATGATGCTGATATCGACGCCCGACTGCAGCAGATGCATGGCTGTCGAGTGGCAGTTACATCTTGCAAGATATAATCGTCACTATATTCCCTTCCGGATTACGTCGTGGGGCACGATTGAACTTCGACGATCGATCGAATTTCGCGGCGAAAATCAGATGTGCCCAATAATTTCAAGAGCCTAAAGACTGTTCAGAAAGTCGAGGAGCTCGTCTGTCGGCTTGAAGCGTCCTGGCTTACCGCGTCGCGGAGTTGCCTTCTCAAGGGCCTGCTCCTTCATCGCAAGGGTCGCTTCGACATACTGCTCGGTTGTTTCTACCGATTCATGCCCGAGCCATAACGCGATGACCGAGCGACGAACGCCTTGTTGCAGAAGGTCCATGGCCATGGTGTGTCTTAAACAGTGGACAGTAACCCGTTTCTCTTTCAATGACGGGCAAACTTCACACGCGGTCTTGCGGTGCTTGTTTAGCAGATACTGCACGCCATGGACACTGAGGCGTTCACCCCGCGCATTGGGAAACAGCACCGTGCCATCACCGCGTTGTGGTTCTCTCAGCCACGCTTTCAGTACCGCGCGTGTGGATCGCGCGATGGGTGTACAGCGCTCTCGTCGACCCTTCCCGATCACTCGTACGTGAGCGCCGACGCCAAGGATCAAGTCCTCACGTTTGAGACCGGTCATCTCGGACAGACGAAGGCCGGTCTGTACTGCGACCAGCAGAAAGGCGTGATCGCGCCGGCCGGACCACGTGCCTTGATCAGGCGCGGCTAGCAAGGCGTCGACTTCGGCACGCGTCAGAAAGTGGACCAACGTACGGGTGAAGCGTTTGGTAGGGATAGCAAGGACTCGCTGGATCTGAGCGGAATGGGTTGGTGTTTCGAGCGCTGCGTAGTGAAAGAAGGAATGGATCGCCGCGAGGCGTAGATTGCGAGTGCGAACGCTGACGCCCTGGTGCTTCTCAAGTTCATCAAGGAACGCGACAATCAGAGGCGCATCGATGTCTTCGAAGTTCAGCCTGGACGGTGGCTTATGCAGACGCTGCTGTACAAACTTTAGAAGTTGCCGGAAGGTATCGCGATAGGAACTGATGGTGTGAGGGCTTGCCTGGCGCTGTTGCATCAGTCGCTGCGTGAAGAAGTGTTCCAGTAGCGGAGAAAAGGTGGTAGAAGTAGTCATGGCCGGCCCACCCAGCGCTGTTCGAGCCGGCGCATCGCCTCACGCATCAGTTCAGGCGAGCCGTTTAAATACCACTGCGTATCCTCTACGTGGACATGACCGAGGTAGGCCGACAGGATCGGTAGACGACGTTCGGGATCCTGATCGGACTGGTACCATCGTACAAGTGTGTTAGTCGCGAACACGTGCCTCATGTCGTGCAGACGCGGCCCGTGACTGTCTGATTCGCCGCGCAAGCCGATCTTCCGCGACAACGCGTAGAAAGCACGATGAATCTGACCGCTGTCCAACCGGTTGCGCCAGCTCGAAACGAACAGGTACGAAGATACCGGTCGCCCCGCCCAATGACGTTCGCGTTGTGCGATATAGTTTGCGAGCACCTCGCAGGTCGAGGCATGCAAAGGAACGAATCTCGTCTTGCCTAGTTTCGCTCCGCGGACAGTCAGTATCCCCGCTGTCAGATCCACGTCCTGCAGCTCGAGATTGCGCGCTTCGCCCAGACGCATTCCCGATACGCTCAGTAATCCGAACAGGCAATAATAGGTTGACGGCAGAAGTTCTTCGCGTTCGTTTCGGTATGGCATCTCAAGCGCAGCCTGCAATAGTGCGCGGATCTCTCTGGTGGAATACAAATACGGTCGAGCCCGCTTCGGTTGGAACGGTAACAAGCCTGGCGCTGGTATCTCGGTGCGGAGATCGGTGGCGCTGCGATGGCGCGCAAACTGTCGTACATAGCTCAGACGTTGCGCCCATTGCGCGGGCTGGACATCCGATGGCTGTTGAGCCCACGCGAGAGCCAGCGCCTGGGTAACGTAGGGAGCACGATGCTGCTCCATAAACGCAACGAAATCTGGTAGCGCATTGCCTGCCTTGTTCAGCTTGAATCCCAGGCTGCGTCTCAGATCGAGGTAATCCTGAACGGCTTGTCGAAGTGTGTTCATCGCACTCCTCCCGGCCAGGGTGTATGGACCGGAAACATGGGTAACAGGTGTGCGGGGACATGGGTAACACATGATCCGCTCATTCGGGATGGTCCAGGTTGATGGTTCCGAAATGATGATGCAGGAAAAACAGGTCATAGCGGTTGCCGCTTCCTGCGCTGGGGCGCACCGCAACCGGCAGCTTGTGCAGCGCATTTGAAACCTTGAAACACCGGCACCGGAAACGGAGTTCTCCATTCCACCCCACGCGTACCACCGTGTCGTCGCTGCGATATTCGATCGGCGGCAGTGTCTCCGGATACGGGTGCGCACTGGGCCGGTAACGGGTGATCGGAGTGGCCATCTGCAGGGCCTGATGCGGGCGCTGATGGTTATAGACCGTGCGCCACTCGTCAAACACCCGCTGGGCGTTGCGCAGGCTGTCGAAGCGACGGCCGCTGAGCACCTCGGCCTTCAGCGTGCGGTGAAACCGTTCGTCCTTGCCGTTGGTCTGCGGGTGCGCCACCCGGCTATGGGACAGACGCACACCGAGCCGGATCAGCCAGATGGCCAGTTCGGTGAGCTGTCCCGGCTGGCCGGGACTGCCCCATGGCGAGCCGTTGTCCGCGTTGATGCGCAGCGGCAGCCCGTAACGGCGAAACGTCTGCCGCAGATGCGCGCGTACGGTGGAGGTGTCGGTCCTGCCGCACGCATCGAGCGTCAGGTTGAAACGCGAATGATCGTCCAGCACCGTCAGCGGCGAGCAGTGCCGCCCGTCCTGCAGCTCAAACCAGCCCTTGAAGTCCATCTGCCAGAGTGAATTCGGATGCTCGTGTTCGAAGCGCTGCCACGGTGTGGCCGCCTCCGAAGCCTCCGCGCGGATCAGGCCATGGCGGTGCAGGATGCCGGTCACCGTGCTCGGTGCGGGCACCGCGGTGTGGCCGAGATCCTCGAGGCGCCGCTTGATCTTGCGCCCGCCCCAGGCGGGATGTGCCTGGCGCAGTTCAACCACCTGCTGCTCGACTGTGGGTATGGTGCGCGCCGGACTCTGCAGGGGCCGGCGCGAGCGGTCCGCCAACGCCGTGGCGCCGTCATCCTGTGCATGCCGGGCAAGCCACTTGTAGCCGGTCTTCGGGCTGATGCCGAAACGCCGGCATAGTTCACGCCGGTTGGCGCCTTCCTGCAAGGCCAGATTCACGAATTCCAGACGCAGGTTCATGGTGTTTCTCGGGTTCCAGGGCATGAACGGCTCCAGGCCAATCACTCGCCCGAAGTGTTACCCATGTCCCCGCACACCTGTTACCCATGTTTCCGGTCCATACACCAGGGCAAAGCAAGTGTGCGCAATGCCTTGATGTCTACCGTTGTGTAGATCTTCGTAGTTTGTGGATGATGATGTCCCAATACCTCGCCGATCTCGCTGAGCGAGGCCCCATGGCTCAACATCTGGGTGGCCAGGCCGTGGCGGAACTGATGGGCACCCATCGTAGGTGCGTCGATGCCAGCGCGCTGAAGCGAATTCCGGACGAGGGAGCCGACGCCACTTTGCCCACGAAAACCTGTGATGGGCGCCTTTGCGCGCAAAAATACGCGGCGACTGGTGCTATGAGGACGCCCGTACCGCAAATATGCGGCAATCGCCTTGCCGACATCGGCGGGTAAGGGTAGCTCGCTGCGTTGCCCGCCCTTGCCACGCACGCTCACCTGGCCCGCGCCCCAGTCGATGTCGTCGAGTTCGAGAAAGGCCACCTCACCAGCGCGTAGCCCCAATCGCGCAAGCAGGAGCAGGATGGCGTAGTCACGACGCCCAATTGAAGTCCGTCTATCGATACTAGCCAGCAACTGCCGCGTCTGCTCAGCGGAAATCGCTCGAGGAATTGACGGCATTGACCAGTTGGCGACGACCGGAACGGCGGCAGCCAGGTCCAGCGTAACGTCGCCGCAATAGCGCGCATAGCGTAGAAAGGAGCGCAGTGCAGTGGTCATTAGCTTAGCTCGCTTCAAATGCAAACTTGGTGCACGGAACTGCACAAAGCTCACGACATCCACGGCACGTAGGCGCGATAAGTTGACCCTCCCGTCACCGAAGCGATGGTGGAGAAAATCGCGGATGAATGGCACGTAGTTAATGACCGTTGTTGCGGCGAGAGCCTTAGCGTCGCGCAAGTACTCCGCGTATGCCTGTGCACAGATCTCAGCCGGCGGCACCCGACATGTCGCTGCCTTCTCGATAGGAATCATGCCCTCACTCCGCATAAAGTCGATGAGATGACGGAGTGCAGCACGATCTCCAAGGTTAGGTTGCACATGTCGGGCGCGATAGCGCAAATACCGTATCGCGTGGTCGTAGCAGATGTCCGTTACGCTGACACCTGTCTGCTTAAGCCATCGACTAAAGCACGCGGCGATGCGTACCTGCTGCTTCATGGACTGCGCGCTGTATCCCTGAGCGCAGACCGCGTTTGCAAAGGATACCAAATGAGCTGCAAGCGGCCCTTCTGGCGCCTGAGAGAGCGTGACGTGATCATGAATGGTGTACTTCACGATGACCTCCTTCCCCGGCGTGGGGAGCGGGTGGAAGGAGTCAAGATTATCTCTATCCTGCATCGGCCGTTTGACCTGAAAAGCGAGCCCTCGCGGGATTACAAGACATAATTCGGAAGGGAATATAGTGACGAACGACATGCGGCGAAATTCGCTTATCGATCAGGGTCGGGCATTGCGCGCCAGCTTGATCGACTGCCTGCTGCAGGATGTAATCGACGCCGTTGCGCGACAACTCCCGACCGCGATGACTGGGAAACGCAATCGGCGTGCGGGAGCTCTCGAGTTCATGGAACCACGTCTTCAATACGCGGGCCGTGTTTGACCACAGCGGGATGCTTCTCTCCTTGCGGCCCTCGCCCATCAAGTTGATCAGCGCGCTGCCGCCGAACTGGACTTGCTCCTGTCGGAGTGTGGTGATTTCGGAAACGCGTGCGCCGGTGTTGTACATCGTCAGCAGCAGCGCGTAGTCGCGACGTCCGCGCCATAGGGACCGGTCAGGCGCTGCAAGCAGTGCATCGATTTCGGCGCGGGTGAGCGCCTCCACGAGCCGCCGATCGATCCGCTTCGACGGAATTGCGAGTACTCGGGTGGCCAACCCCACGGACTCCGGATCGCACAGCGCTACCCATTGGAAAAAGCTGTGAATCGCTGCGAGCCTTGCGTTGCGCGATCGCGCTGAATTGTGCCTCTGAACTTCAAGGTAGTCGAGAAACAACAGGATCACGGGCGCATCAAGTACGGACAGGCGCGGTGACGAGGGTTCTATGCGCGTTTTATCCCAGACAAACTGGAGCAGCAGACGGAACGTATCCCGGTAGCTCGATACCGTTCTTGGGCTGACGTGCTTATGGGCAAGCAGATGTTCGACGAAGAAACCTTGCAGCAACGGGCCGATCATGGTGGTAGTCTTCATGACTTCTCTCCAAGACTTGCATACTGCCGAAATGTCAACGCCGCAGTAGCCAGCAGTGCCGGCGTCGCGGTCAGATACCAGTACGTTTCAGCGGGACTGACATGCCCGAGATAAACGGACAGATTCGGAATCCATTGCTGAACACGCGCACCGTCCAGGCACCATTGCGTCAAGCGCTCGACGGCAAAGGTATGCCGCAGGCTGTGTAGCGTTGGCGGCCGGTTGCCCGAAGACGGCAGCATGTCGAGCCGTTGAGCGGTACGCGTGAACCAGTTCGCGAAGAACCCGCAGTTGATTGCCGTTCCGATCTCGGACATGAAGAACAGATCCGAGAGTCCTGCGTAGCCGAGTTTCTGGCGCAGCAGAGCGTAGGCCCTTAACTTCTCGGAGGTCGTCGGGTGCAGAGGCACTATTCTCGATTTGCGAAACTTGGTCTCGAGGACCGAGATCCTCGGCGGATCGTCGTCAAGTAGCACGTCGTCGACCGTCAATCGAATGGCCTCGCCCGCCCGGATACCAGTGCTGGCCAGCAGGCCAATCATCGATACGTACACGTGCGGTCGCAATGTGCGACGAGGCCGCATTGCCGCGGCGGCATCCAGAAGACGGACGAGTTCCTCCTTGGTGAAGATGTAGGGCCTATGCCGCCGCGGTCGCGCAAGCAATCCGGTTCCAGGAACCTGTGTTTCCGGAACGCTCGCGCGCAGGTAGTACAAAAAACGCCGGGCCGTAGAAAGGCGGCTTGCCTGCCCAGCGGGGCTGCGGACAGACGACGGCCCGCATGCCCAATCAACTGCAAGCCGCGCATCGATTGGCCACCTATCCGCGGCGATTGCATATTCAATGAAGCTTCTGAGCACCGCCTTTCTGGCTGCATCGTTGAAGCCGAGCGCTTCTCGAACAGCAAGATAAGCGTCAAGGTGATCGCGTAGCTCGGGATGTCCGTTCATGATCGTACTCCCGGCCAAGGCAAGGCCACGTGTGCGAGCGTCGCCAGGTCGAGCTTCGCGTAGATCGCCGTCGTCCCCAGCGAAACATGTCCCAGCACGTCGGCAACTTCCTTGAAACTTGCACCTCTGCATACCATCTGGGTGGCCGCCGTGTGACGCAACGCATGTGCTGCAGCTGGGATGCCCTCCACGCCGGCACGGCTCATTGCACGTCGGACCGTTCTCGACACGACAGATGAATCGAGAATAGGGCCGTACGGCTCTTTGGTGCTCAGGAAAACCGCCCTGCAGGAACTGGAGGGACGTCCGCGTTGAAGGTAAGCGCAAAGCGCCTCACCCACATCGTGAGGCAAGGGAAGTCGGCGTTCGCGATGAGACTTCCCCGGACGAATGCGCACGCAGCCCTCGATCCAGTTGATATCGTCGAGCATCAGATACCTGAGCTCGCAGGCCCGAACGCCCATTCGTGCCAGGACCAGCAACATTGCCCGATTGCGCAACTCATGGGCGCTGCCGTCGAGCGCTGCTCCGAGAACGCGCTCAGTCTCCTCTGCAGTGAGATGAACCGGCAGAGATGCGTACTTCCACTGAGGAATCGAGGGAATCGCGGCTTCGAGCTCACGGCCGGCCATGCCGCAAAACACCAGATACCGGAGCCAGGCTCGCAGTGCAGTCCCGGGCTTCTTGCGAGAGTGTCCGTGAAGGCGCGCAGCCTCCTGGCGAATAAAGGCGGTGAGCCATTCCGCGCGCGGGACCCACCGCTCACGGTCTGCCACCAGGCAGTACTGCGCCAAAAACCGCAGTACAAAAAAGAGATACTCGCGACGGGTCGCGTGCGCCAAGCCAACGACATGAGACAGGTGATGATCGAACTCGCCAACCCAACGGTTCAGTTCACCGGTTACTTCTGCCTGCACCGCCGGCTTGCTTTTACCTCGCGTTCTGGTGCCGGACGGATTTAGGTACGGGGCATTGTTCATGAGCTTCTCCGATCGGCCGAAATGGCCGATCGGAGAAGCTTGCTCTGATTATGCGAGGACGTTTCCAGTCCCAGCCAGCGCCCATCAATGCGCAGCAACCCTAGTGAATCGCAGTTGCCCGCGAGCTGGGCGTAACCGGGAACTGTGCCTAAAAGCACTTATGCGCTGCAGGGCATAAACGCTTACCTTGCCGCTACCCCGACTAAGGCAATGTCGACGAAAGCGCTAAGGCACTGCTTCTTTGTCCGGCGGGGTAGCTATGCTCTTGCTCACGGTTCCGGGTTCCAGATAACGACCTGGCTGTGGTCGATCCCGACCGCGTTCCAGGCTATGTCGATTGCGGGCCCGGCTAGCACGGCTGGATCGACGGTCGGATCCTCGACATAACGCAGCGACGAAGTGAGATCAACGAGGTTGGCGGGCAACTCGGGGAAGCCTGGGAGACCGGTGCCTGGCCGCCGGATGGCAACGCGCATGCCGCGCACATTCAGTACGCTCACCGACAAGTACAGCGGGGCGGGGATGCCGAGCGTGGTGAGGGCCTGAAAAGCCACCGGGAGACCGTTCTGAACGAGCGACGGTTCATACTGGGCCGGGTAAATCGTTGGTAGCGGCGGGTTGCCTTCCTCCTCGATCGCGAGGACGCTGACCATCTCGATGGAGCCATCACGGAAAAGCTGCGCGAACGCATAGTGTCGATCTTCGCGATCCGTGTTGCTGGTGCAAATCACGCCTTCGAAATTTGCAACCGGCCGACCGAGTGGATAGGCAGCCGGCTGGGCTCGCTGCAGGTCCGCGGCGGCCGCCTTGAGTTCCTCGATTGTGTGCCCCTCACGCCGGGTGAGCGACAGCACTGGTAACAGGTGCACGACAAGCAGTGGCTGCTCGGGCACGGTCGGAACCTGGGTCTTGCCGCTGCGAAGCAAGGCCAGCCGGCGGTCGCGAACGGCTAGTGCCCGGTCGGCAAGGCCTTCCGAAAACGCGAACGCGGTGCGGATGGCGTGGATGTCCATGGTTTCCTTGCCAACGGAGTTGCGCAGGTAGAAGTGGTTGTTGCGCTGCAAACGATGCGGCGATTGGGACTTGGTGCCACACGCAGGACGACGACGTGGCCACCTTGCGCGAGCGGCACCGCATGCGAGAGCAGACTGGTTGTGACACGCGGCTCGACGGCGTCGCGCAAGAAGTTTGTAAGCGCGAGCAGCTGCTCATCCAGGTCGGCAATATGCAACGGAACGATCTGCGTAGCGACACCTCCATCCTCTCGGATCCCGAACACCAGGTCGCCGCCGACGGTGTTGGCGAACGCGCAGACGTCCTCAGCCAGTGCCTGCTTGCCGTCTCTCGTGAGATCAAGTTGTGCCTTGAAGTCGAGCGTTCGGCTCTCGCGAAATGCGTCGTCGATCAGCCGCTGGATGATCGCTTCGTTGACATCTTCGAGTTTTGCGAGCGGAATCATGATGACCTAGACGGGGCAGAGGATGCCGGAACAAATCGCCTTCGCTCAGCGCTGTCTTCGGACCCATCCAGACCTCGACAGAATTTGCAGGAAACCACCCATAATCTGCCAGGTTCCTGCAAATGCATCAACAACTTTAAGCTTCAAACCCTTGCTGCACAAGGCGCTTCGAGTATTTCAGATGGAATGGGCACCACCCACCCCAACGGCATAGATATGCCAAAGTTGACGTGCGACGTTCAACTGAGAAGTGGAGGTACCCAAAATGGAGATTACCGCTATCGGCGTGGATTTGGCGAAACACGTCTTCCAGATTCACGCGGTTGATGCTCACGGACATACGGTGTTACGCAAACGTCTCAACCGGTCCCAGATGGTACCGTTCTTCACCCGTCTGTGCCCCTGCCTAATCGGTATGGAGGCTGCGGCAGCGCACATTATTGGGCGCGCAGGCTGGCAACGATGGGGCATACCGTAAAGCTGATGGCACCGCACTTCGTCAAACCCTATGTCAAGACGAACAAGAATGACATGAACGACGCGGAAGCGATCTGTGAAGCTGTGCAACGGCCGAATATGCGCTTCGTCGCGGTCAAGTCAGTGGAGCAACAGAGTATTCTGCATCTGCACGTCAGCCGGCAACTGCTGGTCAAGATGCGCACGCAGGTGAGCAATCATCTGCGGGGCCTGCTGGGCGAGTATGGTGTGATCCTCCCGCAGGGCATCTCACATCTTGCCGATATCCCTGCACTTGCCGAAGACGCGACCAACGATCTACCGGGCTTGCTCAGGCAGTTGCTGATGGACATGCTCAACCACGTTCGAGAGATCGATCGCAAGATCGACGTGATTGAAGCTCAGATCCGCCAATGGCACCGGAACAGCGACGCCAGTCAGCGCCTTGCCGAGATTCCCGGTATCGGCCTGCTGACGGCGACCGCACTAGTTGGCCACATCGGCGCCAACGCGCAGGCCTTTACCAGCGGCCGTCATCTGGCAGCCTATCTTGGCCTCGTACCCCGGCAGCATTCCTCGGGTGGCAAGCAGCGTCTGGCTCACATAAGTAAAAGGGGTGACCCGTATTTGCGAACCCTGCTGATCCACGGCGCACGCGCGGTGGTCCGGATGTGCCAGGGAATCCAGCGACGCGGCTCTACGGCGATCGATCCCTGGCTGGAACATTTATTGGCCCGCAAGCATCCTAACCAGGCAGCCGTGGCGCAGGCAAACCGGAATGCGCGCATTGCGTGGGCGTTGCTCGCAGGCAACCGCGTGTACCGCTCGCCAGTTACCGCAACATGAGCAGCGCATCGAATCGTTCGAAGTCCTCTCCTCACACGACGGTTGCACAAGGCAAGCATGCATGATGGCGATATAGGTCAGACCTCGGTGAGTAAAGCCTGATAGTCGGCCCGGGCATCAAGCCCAATGTTCAGATGAGGACCTCACCGGCGCATTCCATCAAGGCCAGGGCGATGCCCAATTAACGGGCCGAATATAAGGATGCAACCGATCTAACCGTCAGAATGCAAGCTCTCCTTGGCAAACGGGTGGTGCCCATATAAGGCCCGACTAACTATGCACGGTTAATTTATGTGCATAGATATGTTGCAGGATATTTGTTTTGATTTTAGAAATTAAAATATTCTTTAGTTACGATATTAAAAAAATAAATTTAATAGGTAATATGAATTGCTCGATGTATTTAGTTATTGTATGCTTTATTCGTGAATTGCATTTTATTTGATAATCAATTTAGGTGAGGAGAAATGGAAAATCGAGAAATCGAAAAAGGTGAGATGCGAGGCGGTGGGGTACACAGTTTTTTTGTTCTTAATCTCACTACAAATTCGTTTCCTGATGGAGCTAAAGTCACTTGGTCAAATAGTGATTCAAAGGTCTCTCTTGATGTTGGCAAACTACCTCCTGGTATTGCTTCTCCGATGAAAGATTTTTTCCGGCATCAGGGAAAAAGGATTATTGGCAGTGGTCTATGAGAGGTCGGAAATATCAACTGAATTGCTATGATTCAGATCGCTATGTTGTCGTCACTATTAGTAGCTATGGTATTGGAGTTATACCTACCGGCACGAGCCCTGACACGTGGGGGTGGTAGTTCCATTGGATTATGTTTATGAGATAAAAGGATTTCAGGATGAAGGTCTGGGCAATTTTTACTTTTCTGATAATCTATTGGGCGAGTAATGCGTTTGCGGCAATTAATGATCGCCGTGTGGTCACCTGGAATCTCCAAGGCGCTAGCGCAAGCACAGAGAGTAAATGGAATGTTAATATTCGCAATGTTTTGCTTGGAAATCAAGTTGGCGGATCGGCACCCAATTCAAGGCGCATAGACGTTATGACGATCCAGGAGGCTGGATCGTTACCCGACTCTATAACGGTTAATCCTCCATTGCCATTGGATGGCCGGCTAGTAAATCCTGATGGGGTTGTTGCGCCTATAAAAGAATATCTCTGGAATTTGGGTACGCGAGCAAGACCAATTAATTATTACGTTTATTTTTCCAGGGTTGATAGTGGAGCTAACCGAGTAAATCTTGCGATTATTAGTAGGGATAGAGCTGATCAAGTACTGTTGCTTAGGCCCAGAGCCTGGTCGGCAGCAAGGCCAATACTGGGAATAAGACTCGGATCGGATTATTATTTTGGAGTTCATTCCCTGTCAAATGGAGGGTCGGATTCCGGAGCAATTGTTGCACGAGTTTGGGAATACTTCAATCAAAATCAAATTGCTGATCAATGGTTGATCAGTGGTGATTTTAATGGTAATCCAGATTCACTGAGAGGTCTTCTCCAGAGAAATTATCCGCAAGAATATAGGAATGTGAATTTTCAGAATCAGGACCGACCAACCCAAAGAAGTGGCGGTAATTTGGATTATGGGGTTGCTGGGCAGATTAATAATCCATCTGGTGGTCCTAATTTTAACTGCAATATGTTTACTCCAACCCTAATGGGTCAATTGGCATCAGATCATTCTCCTGTTTTACTTTGGCCTAAAAAGTAGGTGGCAAGATGAAAAAGAATAGATATTCAATTTTGTTTTTATTTAGTCGAGTCTGAAAAATTCGAAGAGCCCCGTGCAGCAAGGGTTTGGAGCGGAAAGTTGTTGATGGATTTGCAGGATCCTGGCAGATTATGGGTGGTTTCCTGCAAATTCTGTCGAGGTTTGGATGGGTCCGAAGACAGCGCTGAGCGAAGGCGATTTGTTCGTAAGCGATCCATTATCGACGTCTACCCAACAGTACTCTGAGCGGGGAGCATAGGTGTCCACCTACCGTTGAAGGTGGACACCTATGGCCGACAAAGACTCAGAGTTAAAAGTAGTTCGCAAGAGTGCCGACGGCCGTCGGCGCTACGACGAGAAGAGCAAGCGGGTACTGATCGAGGCGGCGTTGCAGCCGGGCGTATCGGTGGCCCGGTTGGCGCAGGAGCACGGAGTCAATGCCAACCTGTTGCGCAAGTGGATCACGAAGTTCTTGATGGAGCGCGAGCAAGGCATCTTGCCAATACAGCACGCCGGTGATGACACCGCCTCGCCGGATGAGGTTGATGGCGTGGCCATCAACCAGTCGGATTCGCGTGAGCTCGTCGCCACCGCTGCTGCACTTGCCGCGTTCGTGCCGGTCGTTTCGATACCGACTGCGCCGGTGCCGACACCGCCGCCTTCGTCCATGGCGCTCGCGCTGCATGTGCGACTGGCCAACGGTGTCGAGCTCGAGATGGGCAAAGCCATCGCGACCATCGACGAACTGACCACCCTGGTCCAGATTCTGGGGAGGATGCCGTGTTCCGGTTCGACGAAAACCTGAAGGTGTACTTGCATCGCGATCCTGTCGATTTCCGCTACGGCATGAACAGCCTCTCGATTCTCGTCGAGCAGGCCATGCATCTGAACCCGATGGATTCCTCTCTTTATATCTTCGGAAACCGCCGTCGTGACAGGGTCAAGATTATCGGCTGGGATGGAAGTGGTTTCTGGTTGATGACAAAACGCCTTGAAACAAGCCGTTTTATCTGGCCCGACAGGAAGACCGAAGTCGTGGCATTAACGTCGGCGTCGCTGCACGCGCTGCTCGATGGCGATGACATCACTGCGATCCGCCGACATCCACGGGAGGAATATCGTAAGCGCGAATTTCCGCCCACCTAGCGTTCAAGGTTGAGAAGGTCCACGATTGCGTCCGCAACCCAACTTGCGGACGCAATCCATGATTGACGATGATTTGACGTTTTTGCCCTTGCGGGTGACACGCGTTGGTGTCGGCGGCAAGCGCAGTTTCGACCCAATGGGCAAGCAACGACTGGTCGATGCCTGCCTGCAACCGGGCGCGTCGCTGTCTGGGCTGGCCCTGAAGGCCGGGGTGAATGCCAACCAGTTGCGCAAATGGGTTCAGCTGCGCGAACAGTCAAATGCGCCTGTGAAGGACGACGGCATGGCCATGCCGTCGTCGGCTTTCGTACCGGTGGTTGCGATTGGTGACCCGGCTTCGGCGATGGCTTTGCCACCCGCGAGGCGACCTATATCGGAACCGGAGTCCACGCGTTTGTCGCCACGAGTGGCATCGGTGGCGAGGCTGTCGGCCCACCTGCCCAACGGCGTGAAGCTGGAGCTAGAGTGTTCGGGGCACGATGCAGCACTCGTGACTGCAATGATTGCCGCACTCGGAGTGCGCTGATGTTCCGGTTCGAGGCAGACCTGAGGGTCTTCCTGCATCGGGAGCCGATCGATTTCCGGGCCGGTATCAATAGCCTGGTGACGCTGGTCGAGCAGTCCATGCAACTCGACCCGTTTGCACGAGCCGTATTTGCCTTCCACAACCGCAAACGCAACCGCGTCAAGTTGCTGTTCTACGACCGCACCGGCTTCTGGCTGATGTTGCGGCGCCTCGAGGAAGATCACTTTGTCTGGCCACACCGGCAACAGGCGGTGATCGAGTTGACGTCCGAACAGCTTCACTGGCTGCTCGATGGCATCGACATTGATGCAATGCGCCGCCATCCGGCACGACGCTACCGTCACGCGAGCTGAGCGTCGGGCGTTGCCGGTAAACAACGCATGGCCAGGCCGTTACAAATTCCCGTAAACCCACAGTCGGCAGCACTCCGCTATCCTGGGAGCATGGACGAAGACGACTTCTCCCGATTGCCGCCGGCCGCCCAGGCCTATATCCGTGACCTCGAGGCACGCAACCGCCAGTTGGGCGAACGGATTGCCCAACTGGAGGAGCAGTTTCGTCTGGCGCAAAGCAAACGCTTCGCCCCGAGCAGCGAGAAACTCAAGGACCGCGTCTTCGACGAAGCCGAACAGATAGCCACCGCCGAACCCGACGACGACGCCGGCGGTACCGACGACACGTTCACGCTGCCCGATACTGGCCTGCCACAGGTACCCGGGCCGGTAAGGAACAAACGCGGACGCAAGCCGCTGCCGGCGGACCTGCCACGTCAGCGCATCGAATACGACCTGCCCGCGGATCAGAAGGTTTGTCCTTGCTGCGCCCACGCGCTCCATCGCATGGGCGAAGAGGTCAGCGAACAGTTGCATATCGAGGCAAAGGCATCGGTGCTGCAGCATGTGCGATTCAAGTACGCATGCCGCCACTGCGAACGCAACGCCGAACGCACGCCGGTCATCACCGCATCGATGCCTGCGCAGCCGTTGCCGGGTAGCAATGCGAGTGCGGCGATGATCGCCACCGTCACGGCGGGCAAGTACGTCGACGGCACGCCGCTGTACCGCATGGCCCACGCGCTGGCCCGCGCTGACATCGAAATCGGGCGCGGTACGCTGGCGAACTGGATCATCCGGCCCGCTGAACTGCACTACAGCCGGCTATATGAGGCGCTGCGCAGGACGCTGCTGTCGCAGCCGTTGATTCATGGCGATGAGACAACGGTGCAGGTGCTCAAGGAGCCCGGCAAGCTTGCGCAGAGCACGTCGTACATGTGGGTGTACCGCAGTGGCGAAGACTGTCCGGAGCCGGTCGTGCTGTTCGACTACCAGCCGGGTCGCGCACAGGAATATCCCCGTGCGTTCCTCGACGGCTATGAAGGTCTGCTGATGACCGACGGGTATGCCGCCTGGCGGACGCTCGAAGGCCCGACGCACTTCGGCTGCCTGGCTCATGCCCGCCGTGGCTTCGTCGACGCGCTCAAGGGCATGAAGAAACCCGGCGGCCGTGCCGCGCAGGCACTGGAGTACTTCAAGGCGCTGTATCAAGTCGAGACGCTGGCCAAAGCCGATTTGCCCGAAGGCGAGACGCGCGTCGACCACACGTACCGGCTGCGTCAGCAGCACAGCGTACCGCTGCTTGCCTCCTTCAGGGCGTGGCTCGACGAACAGGCCCCGCAGATCCTGCCCGAGAGCCTGCTCGGCAAGGCAATCTCATATACACGCAACCAGTGGACGTACCTCAGCAGGTACGCGAACGATGGGCGGGCCCCAGTCGACAACAATGTCATCGAGCGCGACATCAGGCCATTCTGCACTGGCAGATCCTCATGGCTGTTCAGTGACACGGTTGCCGGAGCAAAAGCGAGCGCCATGGTCTACAGCCTGATGCTCACGTGTCGCGCCTGCAACGTCGAACCCTACGCATATCTCGTGCATGTGCTGTCAGCGGGCGGCGTTATAGAGCCAATTCGAGGGCGGCGTAATCGGGCCACCTGATGGGCGGCGCAATAGAGCCAGTCCAGGGGCGGCGTAATCGAGCCACCGCATGGGCGGCGTAAAGGCGCCACCCAGCGGGCGGCGTGCAGAAGCCAGCGGTAGTGGGCACAAGCGCAATTCGAACTTTCCAAGTCGGTACGCTCCGTTCATTTGAACGGAGCGCCTATGGCCAACAGGAGGTTCGAGTTGTTTGAGTATCGTCACATCCTTGTGCGCATGCGACGCGGTGATTCCGACCGCGACATCGCGCGGCGACGCCTGATGGGCCGAGCCAAGCTTGCAGCCCTACGGCAGGAAGCCCAGTCGCGAGGCTGGCTCGATCCGGCGCAGCCCATGCCGGAAGACGCCGAGATCGCAAGCGTCCTCAGCGGCGTTCCAAGACAGGTGGCACGCAGTTGCGTCTCCACGGTGGAGCCGTACCGCGATCAGGTTCGCGAGTGGCTCGACGCTGGCGTCCAGGGCACCACAATCCACGCAGCCCTTCAGCGCAATCACGGCTATACCGGCAGTTACGACGCCGTGAAGCGCATGCTGCGCCGCCTGGCGGCCGAACGCGTCGTCAAGGCGACGACAATCCTCGAGTTCGCGCCCGCCGAAGCCGCCCAGGTTGATTTCGGCGCCGGCCCCGTACTCACGCACGAGTCCGGTATCCCGCTCAAGACGTGGATCTTCGTCATGACCCTGTGCTGGTCCCGGCATCAGTATGCCGAGGTTGTACTGGACCAGACCGTCGAGACGTGGCTGGCCTGTCATCGCCGCGCCTTCGAATGGTTCGGGGGCTGTCCTTCCCGGGTGACGATCGACAACGCCAAGTGCGCAATCATCCGGCACTGCATGCATAGCCCCGAAGTCCAGCGCTCCTATGCGGGGCTCGCCGAAGCATATGGTTTCCGCATCGATCCATGTCCGCCGCACGACCCAGCCAAGAAGGGAATCGTTGAATCCGGAGTCAAGTACGTCAAGAAGTCCTTCGTACCACTACGCGAGTTCCGCGATCTGGCCGACGCGAACCGTCAGTTGCGCGAGTGGATCCTGCAGCAGGCCGGCGTGCGCGATCACGGCACCACGCACGAGCAACCGCTCGCGCGCTTTGCGATCGAGCGGCCGCTGCTCATGCGCCTGCCCGATGTGCCACCCGTACTGGCCGTGTGGTCCGAGGTCAAGGTGCATACGGACGGGCACGTTGTCTACAAGAAGGCGCTGTACTCAGTGCCCTTCACGCTGGTCGGCAAGCAGCTATGGCTCAAGGCCACCGACACGGTCGTGCAGGCGTTCCACCGGCACGAGCTCGTCGCCACCCATCCACGGCTGCGCAAGCCGGGGGACCGCCACACCGTGCGCGACCACCAGCCGCCCGAGGCACAGGCCTGGCTTGAGCACGATCCCCAGTGGTGCCTCGCGCGTGCGAAGGATATCGGGCCTGCATGCCATGCCGTCATCCTCGCGATGTTCAACAACACGGTGCTGGAGAACCTGCGCGGCGCACAGGGCATCGTGCGCCTGCGCGAGAAGGTTGGCGATGCGCGCCTGAACGCCGCATGCGAGCGGGCACTCGCGTTCTCCAGTCCCCAGTATCGCACCATCAAGACGATCCTCGACAAGGGGCTCGACAGCGAGGCTGCGGCGCCATCCACAACAACGGCGCCCACCGACACCTACCTGAACGGTGGCCGCTTCGGCCGCGACCTTCAATCCCTTCTGATCCATTGAGCCAGACATGAATCCGAGTCCCGAACTGAACCCCATCCTCAAGCAGCTGCGCCTCTCGGGCATCCTCGACTCGCTCGAGCAGCGAAACCGCGAAGCCATTGACGGGCAGCTTGCCTACACCGAGTTCCTCGCGATGCTGCTGCATGACGAGATCGCGCGGCGCGACACGAAGAAGCTGGGCGTTCGACTTGCCCGTGCCGGCTTCGCAATGGGCAAGACGCTCGAGACGTTCAACTTCGATCTGGTGCCCAAGCTCAACCGGACCTATATCCACGATCTCGCTACCGGCCGCTACATCGACGAGAAGGTCTGTGTCCTGCTGGTCGGCGGAACAGGCGTCGGCAAGTCACATCTGGCGCAGGCACTGGGCCACTGCGCGGCCCGGCAAGGGCGCGACGTGCTGTTCATCTCTCAGACGGATCTGCTCAAGAAGCTGCACGCGGCCCGCGCCACAGGCCTGTACGAGCGCAAATTCCAGCAGTTCGTACGTGTGCCGCTGCTCATCATCGACGACTTCGCCGTCAAACCGCTGCACCCACCCCACGACGAAGACTTCCACGACCTGATCGCCGCCAGATACGAGCGCGCGGCTTCGATCGTCACGTCAAATTTAGATCTGAGTGAATGGGGCGATGCGTTCCCCGACAACCGCATCCTGGGTGCCGCGACGCTGGACCGGCTGCGCCACGGCGCCTATCGCGTCGTGATCGAGGGCGAGAGCTTCCGCAAGCCCAAACCAATGCCAGGAGGCAGTGAAAACGCAGTTGCCAAATCGGGCAAAAAACCGCATTCTTGAGCCCGTTCGAATCTGCGCTTTACCCCCGTTTCTGCTGGCTCCATTACGCCGCCCATCCCCGGCTCGATTACGCCGCCCCGTGACATGTGCTGACCGAATTGCCCCAGCGCTCGCCGCATGCCGATGTCACCGACCTGTTGCCCTTCAACTTCGCCAAGCTCACGGCCGCCGCACGTAAACCTGCTTGATCCAGCCGCATTGACGCAAACTTCATCGATTGACCTGTTGCCGTGAGACATGATCGCCCAGCCCGCAGGTATATCAATTCCGTGTGCTGAATTGCGCGCTTACGGAATATCTGCGCGTGAGCTGAACATGGGCAGGGCATGCGTGGTCTAATCTGGCATGCCCGCCCAGATCACGATCTCTGCCGAGGAACTCAATGCGTTACTCGCCATGCGCGAGGCGTATGCCACCCTTGAGCGCGAGCACGAAGAAACCCGCAGCATGCTGCGTCTGGTGAGCGCGGAGCGCGACCTGGCCGAGGAACGGCTGCGTGCCTACCGGCGTGAGCTGTTTGGCGCAAAGAGCGAAGTACGGGACTCGGAACAGTTCGGGCTGTTCAACGAAGCTGAGGCGCTTGGCGCGAATGCGGCACCCGCCCAGGAAGATACACTCGAAACGAAGGTCGGTGCGCATATACGTAAAAAGCGCGGCCACCGCAAGCCGCTTGACCCCAGTCTGCCCCGCGAGATCCGGCGGCACGAGCTCCCGGAAGCCGAGCGTTTCTGCAGCAACGACGGCCATGCACTGGTCGAGTTCGGCGTGGAAATCAGCGAACAACTCGACGTGATTCCCGAGCAGTTGCGCGTGATCCAGCACCAGCGCGTCAAGTATGCCTGCCCGTGCTGTGATCTGGGTATCAAGGTCACGCCGGCGCTGCCGCGCATCATCCCACGAGGACTACTGACCGAATCAGCGCTTGCCTGGATCGCGACGGGAAAATTCCAGTTTGGCATGCCGTTGTATCGCCAGGCTGGCCTGCTTCGCCGCTTCGGAGGCGATATCTCGTCGAACACGATCGCTGCCAGCATGGTCAAGGTCGGCCTCGCAACGCAGCCCGTGATCAACCTGATGCGCGACGCGCTGCTTGAGGCAACGGTGATCCTCACAGACGAGACGACCTTCCAGGTGCTCAAGGAGAAAGGGCGCAAGCCACAGACGAAGAGTTACCTGTGGTGTCAGATGACAGGCACTGGAATCCCGATCTGTTGCTATGCCTATACGCCGGGTCGTGGGGCAAAGCTGGCCGACAAGCTGTTCGCCGGCGTGCAGGAAGGCGCTGCGCTGATGACCGATGGCTACGAGGCTTATAACGGTATCGCCGAGCGGTACAAGCTCGTGCACCTTGGTTGCCTCGTTCACGCGAGACGTTACTTCGTCAAGGCAGAGGAAAATGTTCCCAAGGCAGCACGTACGCCAGATCTGCTCGCAACACGCTTCATCAAACTGTTTGGCAAGTTGTTTGCCGCCGAGGCACGCAGTAAAACGTGGAATGCAGGGCGGCGTCAGCGCCTGCGGCAACGCTATAGCGCCCGCGTACTCCAGGTCATCAAGGATCTCATGATCGAGCAGTCTCCGGGAGTGCTGCCCCAGAGCCTGCTCGGCAGGGCACTGAGCTATCTACGTGAGCAGTGGCCGAAGCTTGTGCGTTACCTCGAGAACGGCGACTGGCCGGCATCGAACAATTTCTGTGAAAATTCCATTCGCCCGTTTGTCGTTGCACGCAAGGGCTTCCTGTTCGCAGATACGGCTGCCGGGGCACATGCCAGCGCAAATCTCTTTAGTCTCGTTGAAACATGCAAGGCCAACGGTATCGATCCATACCGTTACCTGGCCTGGCTGTTCGAGCGCTTGCCTCTGGCAAAGACCGCCGACGACTACGAGGCGCTCGTGCCTTGGCGGATGCCGTCCCCCCGGAACTGATTCGCAGCATATCCACTCCACAAATCAACGCGCCTGTCCACCACTCAGAGGGACGGCGATAATGGATCGCTTACATTTGTTCCGGCATCCTCTGCGCGAGCAGATCAACCTGAAGCATCCGCTGGTGCGTCTGGCCGATCTGATCAACTGGGATGGATTGAATGCGTCGATGAGCGCGAGCTTCGTCTCACGCAAAGGTCGGCCGGCCACATCACCGAGGCTGATTGCTGGTTTGTTGTATCTCCAGCATGCGTTCGATCTGTCGGACGAGGAAGTGGTCTGGCAATGGGTGGAGAATCCTTATTGGCAGGTCTTCACTGGTGAAACGTTTTTGCAGACTGAGCCACCGATTGATCCGTCGAGCCTGACGCGTTGGCGTAAGCGCCTTGGTGAAGCCGGAGTTGAGGAGTTGCTAGCCGAGACGATCGAAGCAGCGAAGCGCGCGGGCGTGATCAAGGCCTCAAGCGCGAAGCGCGTAATTGTCGATACGACGGTCATGCAAAAGGCGATCGCTCATCCAACCGATTCGCGCCTGCTCGAGCGGTGTCGCGAACATCTGGTGAAGGCAGCGGCACGGCACGGATTGAAGCTGCGGCAGAACTACAATCGCGAGGCGCCGCACCTGGCGCGTCAAATTGGCCGCTACGCGCATGCGAAGCAGTACAAGCGCATGAAGAAGGCGCTTCGCGCGTTGGGCGGGTAATGCGTGATGTGGAGCGACAGCTGGATTCAGTCGCCGACACTGGGCGCATCGCGCTGCAGGAGTTGATCGGTCGCACGAGGCGGGTCCTGTCACAAAAGCAGAAGGACAAAAACAAGCTGTACGCACTGCATGCGCCAGAAGTCGAAGGTTTGGCGAAAGGCAAGGCTCGCACTCCCTACGAATTCGGTGTGAAAGTGTCGATCACGACGACACACAAGGAAGGGCTTGTGGTTGGCGCCCGCTCGATGCCGGGTAACCCATACGACGGTCACACGCTGGCTGAAGCGTTGGAGCAGGCGGCGATCCTGAGCGATGTGAAGCCCGAAGTCGCCATCGTGGATCGCGGTTACAAGGGTGTCGCTGTCGAGGGAGTGAAGATCTATCACCCGGGATTACGGCGCGGTATCACGCGCCGGCTGCGCGCAATGATCCGACGACGAAGTGCAATCGAGCCTGCCATTGGTCACATGAAGACGGACGGCAAACTCGATCGAAACTGGCTCAAAGGCGCGCTCGGTGATGCGATTCACGCTGTGCTGTGTGGTGCCGGCCACAACCTGCGCATGATCCTCAGAAAGCTGCGGATTTTTTGCGCCCTTGTTCTGTTCGCTTTGCTCAGCCGCTCGACCAGTGTCGTCTTCGAGGCATGAGGGCTAGCGCCGCGCAAAACGAATTATTCAGGCCGGACTCATTAACGGGCTTTCAGGCCCATGATGGTTATCAGGCTGCATGACCGCCGTCCGTGGCGAGCAGAAAGATACAAGATGGGCACACCGGGCGATGATTCGAAACTTGCCCGCTGCTCTACCTGAATCGCTCAAGGCATCGAGCATGCAAGTTGGTGAATCGCGCCGCCAGATTGTACGCTCAGGAAAAACTCCGGCAGTGCGAATGTCTGCCGCCTGATGCGGCGAATGGATCAGTTGCAGCGGACCGGCAATTGCCAAAGGAACGCACGCCGACCACGACTGGATGAGCGTTCTTGGGCTACCATTACAGGCGTAGCAGCAACCTCGACCGCTGCCGGTAGTTTTTCGCCGCGATCTTGCGCGGAGCACGCGTCTTTTTCTCGAGCGCTGCGCCTTTACGTGCTCGCACACCGTTTGCCGACGCTATACGTCATCACAACTATCACTGTCCGTCGCGTAGGGCTCACAAATTAGCCCCGGATCCGTATTTTTCGCTTCGTCATTTGTACCAGACAAGAGACGTTCAATTAGGTTTTCCGCTCTAATCAGCGCCATCGATGGGTTGCAATGTAGCATCTCCGGCGCGAGAACCTGAATTTCGTCGTGGTAGAGCATGCCAGCGCGCCTCCCCGAACGCTGCAAAACAAACTGTTTATCCCCAGCACTGAATATGCCACCATCTTTTTCCGCCTCGCGCTCAATCGCATGACACACCCCACATGGAACATACCTTCCTGAGAAAGGAACGATTATCGACATATTCCCTTTTATTCGGAGCCACTCTAGGGAGGAATGGTAATAAAAATCCTTGGACGACGCAAAAAGAGATGCTATATTCTGCTCGGCATGTCGCGCAACGGAAATATCAGCAGGTACATTGTCTATTATTTCCCCATAATCTTCTTGATGAACGGCGATTATATCTTTATATAGCCGGTTTTTTCCAGCTGCATCTTGAATAACATTATAAATCGTTGTTAATGAAGCGTCCGCCTGCAACGCAATCTCATCTTTCGACAACTGCCATTCAACTTTTGGAAATTCCTCTCTCATTATTTCGCCGTGCATCTTATTCCGTAATCGATCGAGACCACCGCTTCCTTGCAGAAAGTTACGCTGCAAATGGCGTTGATATCTTTTTGCACGTTCTCCGTTCTTAGAATCTCCAACCTTCCAGCTTGGCTTGAATTCCGGTCGCTGCGACCTACTCAATGCCTCTAGAATTTTATCGGCATGAAAATTTGAAGAAATATAAATCTTTCCAGCCATTATCGACAATTGGATTTCTTTCGGTTTTAATTTCGCTTCCCTCATTGCTGCGTATACAACGCCTGCAATATGACGCAACGCTTGGCAAATTCTATTGTAGCCAAGATAACTTTTTGATTTCGAACCGGCTATTGCTGAAGGTGGCTTCTGCACATTTGCCAAATCCCGCTCCGACGCGTAAAAGGCTGGCGGTGCGAACGTTATCGCATGTGGATGCGGGCAACAGCGTAAATAGGAGTGCGTACCTTGATGTTGAGATGCTTCCTCCGGATGACTCATGGGTGTTTCAATCGATTGCCTATCGTTTCCCTCATCTGTCCGTGCATCGTTGCTAACTTCATTAGATTCACCCGAACCAGTGGGAATAAGTCGAAGATCGCGCGATATTCGCATAGCCTATAGCTCCGATTAGATGATCTATGAGCGACTGAAAAGGCGGTTTGCTCGGTAGTGGTGCAATTCAGATGCGCTGGTCTGTTACGCTCAAGTTTTGACGGGCACGAGCACGATTGGCGCGGCAACTCGCCACGAAGCCCGCGGTGTCGTAGGTCTTGTCGGCACCAACCGTAATGGAGACGCTGGCAACCTGTGATGCGTCCGCAACTTTTGCGACCGCAGCGTCGCGTTCGGCCATACCGCAAGCCTGCGTCACCTGCGCGTTCATCACCCAGACCATGTCGGTTATCCGCGAGCAGGTGCCCGATGTAGCAAATCAGCGCACCGGTGCGCTGGCTCTTGCGAAACAGCTCCGCCTGGCTGTCCGTGCTCGATTCGTGCGTCTCGTTGCTACGCTTCTCGCCGTGCCAGTTTTCGCTCTCACGCGCACCGCCATCCGACTTGTTCTTGCGCGCGAAGCTCTTGTGCCCCGGCCCACGCCTGAATCAGCGTGCCATCCACGCTGAAATGTTCGCCCGACAGATACCCTTGCGCATGCGCCGCTTCAACCGCCTCGTTGAACATCCCCACGATGACGTCGTGCGAATTCCGGCGACGTCAAGGTGTGCTTGCTTGACTGTCAAACAGTTCCACGAAGAGATCGGTTGCAGCGCCCGCTCCCAGCAGATGGGCAGCATCCTGTGTAGCTGGGTTGTCAAGAACACCTCTTAAATCCTGCCCCAGATACTTAAGCGCGCCCTCCGCGACTTCCACTGCGCTGTGATGTCCTATTCCGACCAGCATTGCGCAAGCTCCGGCGAGCCGAGCTCGGCGCTCAGCTTGCTCCTCTGTACTAAAAAGAGCCATCGGTCGACCGGGATCAACGCCTGCGTCGGCCACCCTGAGGGCAGCACAATAGATGTCATCGGCACGTTTCCCTCTTAGCATATCCCACACCATCAATATTTCTCCCGGCGCACCTGACATGTGAGCAACGAAAGGCTCGTGCGTAGCCCACAACCGAGTGGTCACAATTTCCATCGGTCTCCAGATGATTTGAGGAATTCTCAAACGGTCCGTAACGCCAAGCTTTTCATCGATTTCGTCGCCGAGGTTATAGAGACCTTTTCTCGGAAGGGGTTCACGCGTCCTTCTTCTTTCGTCCTTTTTTGAAGGCCCGACGACATTTGTGCCCGCTGAAAGCTTTGCCACTTTCTCGAGAATATCATCAGATAGCGGGGACAAGTCTTCCGCTGCTAGTGCCGCTGAGAACTCACTCACGAAAGCTTGTTTCTCTTCCGAAGACAGCGAAAAGGAACGGCTCGCTTTCTTTGCATCAGCGTGAAGGGCTCCTATGTCTCCCATGAGCGAGATAAAGGCTGTCCGGTCTATTGCTGTGGCACAGCTTGCTTCAGATTCTGCGTCCTCACTCAATCGTCCAAGAATCGACGCTAGTTCAGAGCTGCTCCTTCCAGCTAGCAATCCTTCGGCGGAAAATAAGCGCTTAGTGACGATCTTTAAGGCTTGCGGGGTAAGTCTATTCGTGGTGTCTAGGAATTTCTTAGCTGCCAACCCAATCTCGGACCGAAGTGATCTACACGGATAGTACAGAACGTTTCTTGCTGCAAATGCCTGTCTTAAGGCCAGACTCCACGTTACCCTACTTCGACGTCCATAATCTACGGGACTATCGAAATGCTTGTTCGCAGCGCCATCCACGAACTGCGCTCCTCCTAAAGCTGGGGCCTCTGACAATGGTGGCAGATCCAATGCGGCCGACAATCTCGTTTTCCCCTCATTGTGCTTGGATGTCGGCTCACTGACATCGGCGGAGCCGGGACGCATAGGGCAAGATAATTGGGGTCGAATTGACTGCATAGTTGCTTCTCCGTCGATTTCAATGATGTCTGGGATAGATACGCTGGGCCAGCGCACATATATACGGCAGTTCTTGTCGCGACGCTGTCACAAATCTATCGAGAGCTCAACTCCTCACGATTGTTGATCGTGGAAGTCAGATTGTGGTATGAGCGAACCCGATCCTGAAGTCACGATCGGACGAGCTCGTGACGTTGCCCGCGAATTTCGTATCCGCTAACCGAGCGTTTATTATGCCGCTTGCTTTCGCTGGGCGGCGTGCCAGTTTTGTTCAAATTGCATCGGACTGACGTAGTTCAACGTCGAGTGCAGACGC
>NZ_JBFPKP010000021.1:0-125170 GCF_040948855.1 Paraburkholderia sp. BR10882
GGTGAAAGGAGTGCTTGCCCAGATCGATTCCAACCAGCGTCACATCCTGCATGATGGCCTCTCCAGAAAAGAAAACACCCTACAGCGTAACCCGCGTGTAGGGTGGGGGTGACCATCTCATTACCGCTCCGGGGAGCGGCTTTACTGATCTGCCGATCGACGGGCGCGAAGCCCGTTGCAATCTCAATCATCCAGCAGCGAAAGATCGCGCACGGCGCCCTTGTCTGCCGACATCACGAGCTTGGCGTAGGCCTTCAGCGCCGCCGACACCTTGCGCGGACGCGCCTTCGCCGGCTTCCAGCCCTTGGCGTTCTGCTCTTCGCGGCGGCGCGCGAGTTCGTCGTCCGAGACCAGCACGTTGATCGTGCGGTTCGGAATGTCGATGCGGATCTTGTCGCCGTCGCGCACGAGGCCGATCGCGCCGCCTGCCGCCGCTTCCGGCGAGCAATGGCCGATCGAGAGGCCCGAAGTGCCGCCCGAGAAGCGGCCGTCGGTCAGCAGTGCGCACGCCTTGCCGAGGCCCTTCGACTTGATGTAGCTCGTCGGGTAGAGCATTTCCTGCATGCCGGGGCCGCCCTTCGGCCCTTCATAGCGCACGATCACCACGTCGCCGGCCTTGACCTTGTCGGCGAGGATGTTTTCCACCGCTTCGTCCTGCGATTCGGTCACATGAGCCGTGCCTTCGAACACGAGGATGCTGTCGTCCACGCCCGCGGTCTTCACCACGCAGCCGTCGAGCGCGATGTTGCCGGTCAGCACGGCGAGGCCGCCTTCCTTCGAGAACGCGTGCTCGTACGAGCGGATGCAGCCTTCGGCGCGGTCCGAGTCGAGGCTCGGCCAGCGCGTGTTCTGGCTGAATGCGACCTGCGACGGAACGCCGGCCGGGCCAGCCATGTAGAACGTCTTGACCGCCTCGTCCTGGGTGCGCGTGATATCCCATTGCGCGAGCGCGTCGCCGAGCGTCGGCGTGTGCACGGTCGGCACGTCGGTGTGCAGCTTGCCGGCGCGCTCGAGTTCGCCCAGGATCGCCATGATGCCGCCGGCGCGGTGCACGTCTTCGATGTGGTACTTATTCGTGTTCGGCGCGACCTTGCAGAGCTGCGGCACGACGCGCGAAAGGCGGTCGATGTCGGCCATGCCGAACTCGATGCCCGCTTCCTGCGCAATGGCCAGCAAGTGGAGGATGGTGTTGGTCGAGCCGCCCATGGCGATGTCGAGTGTCATGGCGTTTTCGAACGCCTTGAAGCCCACCGAGCGCGGCAGCACGCGCTCGTCTTCCCGCTCGTAGTACTGGCGCGCGAGTTCGACGATGCGGCGGCCGGCGCGCTTGAAGAGCTGTTCGCGGTCCGCGTGCGTGGCGACCACGGTGCCGTTGCCCGGCAGCGAGAGGCCCAGCGCCTCGGTCAGGCAGTTCATCGAGTTGGCCGTGAACATGCCCGAGCACGAACCGCAGGTCGGGCAGGCCGAGCGCTCGACTTCGGCCACTTCGGCGTCGGAGTATTTGGTGTCGGCCGCGATCACCATGGCGTCGATCAGGTCGAGCTTCTTGACTTCGATGGCCTTCGTGACCGGGTTCGCGAGGCGCGTCTTGCCCGCTTCCATCGGACCGCCCGAGACGAAGATCACGGGGATGTTCAGGCGCATGGCGGCCATGAGCATGCCCGGGGTGATCTTGTCGCAGTTCGAGATGCAGACCATGGCGTCGGCGCAGTGCGCGTTGACCATGTATTCGACCGAATCCGCGATGATGTCGCGGCTCGGCAGCGAATACAGCATGCCGTCGTGGCCCATGGCGATACCGTCATCGACGGCGATCGTGTTGAATTCCTTGGCCACGCCGCCCGCGGCTTCGATTTCGCGCGCAACGAGCTGGCCGAGGTCTTTCAGGTGCACGTGGCCGGGAACGAACTGGGTGAACGAGTTGACGACCGCGATGATCGGCTTGGCGAAGTCCTCGTCTTTCATGCCGGTGGCGCGCCAGAGGGAGCGCGCACCTGCCATGTTGCGGCCGGCGGTGGAGGTTTTGGAACGGTATGCGGGCATTGTGGCTGTAGGAGAAAAATCGCAGAAAGGAAGCGGGCCACGGGATTGAGGGCCCCACGCACGCCCTTGCGAACAACCTCTTGAGCTGCGCTCTGGGCAGAACTCGTCATTATCCCACAGGGATGGGCGCCCCGCTGGATCGGCCGGCGGCGGTCGCGGGGTGCAGCTGGTACGCCCGAAGGCACCCCCCAGGCGTCGGCCGTTTTCTCAGGGTTGCCGAACCTTGCCGAATCCACCCGCCTGCACCACTATTCTTCGTCAAACCCGCGTGACGGAGAGAGCCCATGTCCCTGCAGAACATCAAGCACGTCGTTGTCGTGATGTTCGAGAACCGATCGTTCGACACAATGCTTGGCGGCTTGTACACGAACGGCAGCAGCCCCACGCATTTCCTGCCCGCGGCCAGCGCGGAACGGCCATTCGATGGGCTCACGATGGGCCTGAGCAACCCGACGAAGGCCGGCGGCACCATCGCCGCCACCATGCCGGCCTCGACGGCCACGCTGCCCGACCCCGATCCGCAGGAGACGTTCGCGAACGTGCGCGTGCAACTGCTCGGCAACGCGGCAGGCGCGACGCCCATGTCGGGCTTCGTGCAAGACTACGAAACGACCGCGACGACGGACGCGAGCCAGGTCATGCAGTGCCACAGCCCGGATCAGCTGAAGGTGCTCTCGACACTCGCGCGCGAATACGCCGTCTGCGACGCCTGGTTCGCTCCCGTGCCGAGCCAGACCTGGCCGAACCGCGCCTTCGCCCACGCGGGCACGTCGAACGGCCACGTCGACAACGGTGCGCCGCCCGACCCGTTCGACTGGCAAGTGCGCACCATCTTCAACGTGCTGGGCGACATGGGCACGAGCTGGGCCGTGTATAGCGCCGCCCTCGTCGCGCCCTCGCTCACGCTCACCATGTTCCCAACGTTATGGGATGCGAAATATAAGGCCAACTTCCAGCGCTTCAGCAACTTCATCTTCGACTGCGAGAACAACACGCTGCCGCAGTATTCGTTCATCGAGCCGCGCTTTCTGCTCGACCCCAACGACCAGCACCCGCCACACGACGTCTATGCGGGCGAGAGCTTTCTCTACGACATCTGGCACGCGTTGAGCACGTCGCCCGCATGGCCCGAAACGCTGCTGGTGATCACCTACGACGAGCACGGCGGCACCTACGACCACGTGCTGCCGCCCGCCAACGCCGTAGCGCCCGATGCCGCGAGCAATCCCGGCGACCAGAACTTCGCCTTCGACAGCTTCGGCGTACGCGTGCCGGCGGTCGTGGTGTCGCCGTATATCGCACCGGGCACCGTGTTCCGCTCACCGGGCGCCACACCCTACGACCACACGTCGATTCTCGCCACACTGCGCGACTGGCTCGGCATCGCGCCCGCCGACATGCTCGCGAGTCAGCGCGTGGCCGCCGCGCCCACGCTCGCTCCGCTGCTCACGCTGGACACGCCGCGCACCGACCTGCCGGCCATCGCCGCGCCGCCCGCTTCCGGATTCATCGCCACCAATCTCGCCCGCCCGCTCAACGACCTGCAAAAGAGTCTCGTGAGCGGCACGGCGCGGCGTTCGGGGCTCGATCCGGCAGCCACGCTCGGGACGATGTCGACGCGCCAGCACGCCGTGGACTTCTTCCACAACCTGCTCTCGTCCGACCAACCCTGAGCAGACGAGAAAACCAAAAGCCGCCTCAGGCTTCGCCCAGGCCTTCCTGTGAAATCGTCGCGAGCAGCACGTCCGAAAACGCGTTGGCGGCGAGCGTGCTCGATGCCCGCAGCCGCTTGAGCAGCGCGACGGTGCGCTGTGGCAACGCCGGCGTGACCGGCAGCGTGACGAGCCCGCGATGCTCGCGCAGCACCGCCGAAGGCAGCAGCGTGGCGAGCGTGCAGCGCCGGTCCGAAGCCGCGCCCCTTCAATAGACGTCGCGCAGGTAACGCTTGTCCCGCCCGAGTGCACTAACGTAGTCGTGCGCGGCCTCGGCGCTCATGCCGCCTTGGCCCGCCACCACCTCCCTGAGCGCCGTATCCACGTCCTTCGCCATGCGGCTTGCATCGCCGCACACGTAAAGGTGCGCCCCTTCCTGCAGCCATGCCCATAGCTGCGCGCCCTGCTCGCGCATGCGGTCCTGCACGTAGACCTTCTCGCTCTGGTCGCGCGAAAACGCGAGGTCGAGCCGGTCGAGGTGGCCGTCCTTGCGCATTTGCTCGAGTTCGTCGCGGTAGTAGAAGTCGGTGGCCGCGTGCTGCTCGCCGAAGAAGAGCCAGTTGCGGCCCGTGTCGCCGCGCGCCTGCCGCTCGTGCAGAAAGGCGCGGAAGGGAGCGACGCCCGTGCCGGGGCCGACCATGATCATCGGCGCGTCGCCGTTGCGCGGCGGCCGGAAATGCGTGCTCTTCTGCACGAACACCGGGACGCTGCCCTCCTGCGCGCGGTCCGCGAGGAAGGTCGAGGCCACGCCCTTGCGCTCGCGGCGGCCGTTGTTGTAGCGCACGGCCGAAACGGTCAGATGCACTTCGCCCGCATGGGCTTTCGGGCTCGACGAAATCGAATAGAGCCGCGGCTGCAGGCGCTTGAGCATGCCGAGCAGTTCGGGCGCGCTCATGTCGACGGGATATTCGTGGAGCACGTCGGCGAGCTGCTGGCCCCACAGCCAGTTGCGCAGATCGCCCTTGCGTGAATCGTCGAGCATCTCGGCGAGGCCCCGCGAGCGCGTGCGCGCCGCAATGAACGCGAGCGCATCGGGGCTCGGGCGCGCGATCTCGTAGTACTTGCCGAGCGCCTCGCCGAGGCGCATCTCGCCGTGGCCGCTCACGGCGACCGGCGTGTCGGCGGCGAGGCGCGTGAGGCCCAGCAACTCGTCGACAAGCGCGGGACAGTTGGTGGGCCACACGCCGAGCGCGTCGCCCGCTTCGTAGTCGAGGCCCGCCTCGCCCGTTGCGAGCGAGAAGTAGCGCGTGTCCTTCGTCGCGCCCTTCATGTTCAGGCGCACGTTCTTCAGCAGCTTCGAGGCGGCCGGACGCGTCTTCGTCGCCGCGCAGCCGGGCAGCACCTCGGGAATCGAACCGTCGGCGGGCACCGCGTGCAGCGCCGCGTCCTCCTGCTTGATGCGCACGACTATGCGCTCGAGCCAGGCGTCGGCGGCACTCTGGTATTCGCTGTCGCAATCCACGCGCTCCATGAGACGCCTGGCGCCCAGCGCTTCGAGGCGCGCGTCAAGCTTGCGCCCGTGACCGCAGAACGCGTCGTAGTTGCGGTCGCCGAAGGCGAGCACGGAAAAGCGCAGCGAGCCGAGGCGCGGCGCGTTGTCCGCCGCGAGCGCACTCCAGAAGGCCGCACCGTTGTCGGGCGCGTCGCCGTCGCCGAACGTGCTCGTCATCAGGAGGACGTATTGCACCTTGGCGAGGCTCCCGAGCGGGTAATCGGCCATGCAGGCCGTGCGAATCTCGAAGCCCGACTCCATCAGTTGCGTCGCGTATTGCTCGACGAGCGATTCGACGTTGCCCGTCTGCGAGGCCCACAGCAGCACGACCTTGGGGCGCGTATGGGCGATGCGCACGCCATGCGGCTTTTCTTCCGGTGCACCCGGCACGGCGGGCGCAGCCGTGCGCGCGACAGGCTCGCCGCGGCTGAAGAGGCCCGCCAGCAGTCCGTCCAGCCACACGCGTGTGTCGGCGGGAAACGGCGCGTGCGCGGGCAGCATGGGCACGCCAACGGGCTCGGCCGCCCGCAACGCGCGCAGGCCGCCGACAAAGCCCGCGAGATACTGGCGTTGCGCGTCGTCCAGCTGCGGCGCAGCGACGTCGTCGAGACCGAGTAGCGTCGAAAAGGCATCGATACGGGACATGTCGAGTTCCTGAGACGGGTTGGCGGTTTTCGGCGCGCTGGCGTCGAACGCGCCCGACGCAACGGCGGCATCGGTGCCATCCGGTACGCGCGCGGTCTCGCGCGGCGCGGATGGCGGGCCGACGCGCGAGAGCGCGACCGCGCAGAATTTCAATTCGGGCTGCTGGGAAATCGGGTCGATCGCGTCGCTCGTGACCGCGTTCACGCAAAGCTCCTCGCCATACACGTCGTTCCAGTGCATCGGCGCGAAGCAGTTGCCGGGACGCACACGCTCGGTCACCACGGCGGGCAACACCACGCGGCCGCGGCGCGAGCGCACTTCCACGCGGTCCTTCGCGGCAATGCCGAGCGCGGCGGCATCCTCGGGATGAATCTCGACGAACGGGCCCGGGTTGAGCTTGTTGAGCATCGGCACCTTGCCGGTCTTCGTCATGGTGTGCCACTGGTGCTGCAGGCGACCCGTGTTGAATACGACCGGGAACGTGCCATCGGGCAGTTCGGCAGGCGCAACATGCGGACGCGCGAAGAACACGCCCTTGCCGTGCGGCGTGGCGAATGCGATGCGAGGGCGCGTGCCGTCGACGTTTTCCCTGAGCGTTTGGCTCACGCCGTCGTTCACATAGCGCAGCGGGTTGCGATCGCTCGCGGCATCCGGCGCGATGGGCCATTGCAGCGAGGTTTCGCGCAATTTCGCGTAGCTCGCGCCGCGCAGGTCGTAGCCCGTCTTCGGGTTCGCGAAGCGCGTGATTTCGTCGAACACCTCGGCGGCGCTCGCGTAGCTGAACGCCTGCGCAAAACCCATCTCGCAGGCCACGCGCGCGATGATCTGCCAGTCGGGCAGCGCCTCGCCCGGCGGCTCGACGGCCTGCTGCATGAGCGTCATGTTGCGCTCGGAGTTGATCATCACGCCCTCGGCCTCGGCCCAGAGCGCGCCGGGCAGCAGCACGTCGGCGTACTGATTCGTTTCGGTGTCCAGAAAAGCGTCCTGGGCGATCACCAGTTCGGCGGCCCTCAGGCCCGCTACCACCGTTTGGCGGTTCGCAACGCTCGCCACCGGGTTCGTGCAGATGATCCAGCACGCCTTGATCTCGCCCGCGGCCATGCGCGAAAACATGTCGATGGTGCCGCCACCCACTTTCACGGGCAGCGTGCCGGGCGCCACGCCCCACGCCGCTTCGACGAACGCGCGGTCTTCTTGCGCGAGCACCGTGCGCTGGCCGGGCAAGCCGGGTCCCATGTAGCCCATCTCGCGCCCGCCCATGGCGTTGGGCTGCCCCGTGAGCGAGAACGGTCCGCTGCCGGGACGGCAAATCTTGCCAGTCGCGAGATGCAGGTTGCAGATCGCGTTCGTGCTCCACGTGCCGTGCGTGCTCTGGTTCAGGCCCATGGTCCAGCAGCTCATCCACTCGGGCGCCTCGCCGATCATCTGCGCGGCGCGGCGAATGTCGTCGACGGCGAGACCCGTGATTTCAGCGACCTTTTCCGGCGTGTAGTCGTCGAGGAACGCGGGCATCGCGTCCCATCCTTCGGTGTGCTGTGCAATGAAGTCCGCATCGGAGTGGCCGTTCCTGTGCAGCAGGTGCAGCAGGCCATTGAGCAGCGCGAGATCGGTGCCCGGCGCGATCTGCAGGAACAGCGACGCCTTCTCGGCGGTCGCCGTGCGGCGCGGGTCCACGACGATGAGCTTCGCGCCCGCCTTCACGCGCTCCATCATGCGCAGGAACAGGATCGGATGACAGTCCGCCATGTTCGCGCCGATCACGAAGAAGAGGTCGGCGCGGTCGAAGTCCTGATAGGAACCCGGCGGCCCGTCTGCGCCGAGCGAGAGCTTGTAGCCGCTGCCCGCGCTCGCCATGCACAGGCGCGAGTTCGACTCGATGTTGTTGGTGCGCACGAAGCCTTTGGCGAGCTTGTTCACGAGGTACTGCGCCTCGATCGACATCTGCCCGGAAACGTAGAACGAGAGCGCGTCGGGGCCGTGCGCATCAAGCGTCGAGCGCAGCCGGCGCGCCGTATCGGCGATCGCCTGCGCGAGCGGCAGCGGCACCGGGTCCTCGTCGCGGGCGTGGCGCACGAAGGCACGCTCGAGGCGCCCCGACTTGCGCAGCGCCACGTGCGCCGACGAACCCTTCGTGCAGAGGCGGCCGAAGTTGGTCGGATGCTCGGCGTCGCCGGAAATCTTCGCGACCTGGCCGTCCTCGACGTGCAGGACCATCCCGCAGCCTACGCCGCAGTACGGGCAAACGCTCTTTACGCTCTCGCTGCTCATGCGGTCGATCGATATCAGCTTGAAACAGATTCGGGGCGCGCGGCGCATCCTGCACGCCGCGAGTTTGTCACTTCATTCTGGCAATCAGGCGGCAATCCAAACCTGACCGTTTTCCACGCGCGCGGGGAACGCATTGACCGAATGCTGGGGCGCCTCGATGCACTCGCCGGTGGACAGATCGAAGTGATGCTTGTAGATGGGCGAGGCCACCACGACGCGCTCGCCAAAGCTGCCCACGAGCCCGCGCGAGAGCACGGCCGCGTGCGAGTTCGGATCGTAGTTGCCGATGGCGTACACGCGCGCGTCGCCGTCGTCGACATGAAACACGGCGACCTGCTCGCCTTTAACGAGCGCACACACGCCGGTGTTCGGCACGATGTCGTCGAGCGTGCAGACGGGAACCCAGTTGCCTTGACTATGTTCGTTGCTCATTTCGTACTCCTCGGTTCGATGAAAGGGAATCAGACGGCTTCGACGACGACGGGAATGCCGGACAGCGCCTCATGTCGCTCGTATCGCGGCGCCGCTTGCGGGACCTGCGTGCGCTCCTCGGGCGTAGCCGGACGAATCTGGCCGCGCTCTTCGATGAAGGTGACGTGCTGGTCGCCCGCATCGCTATTGACGAAGTGGCGAAAGCGGCGACGCGTTTCAGGATCGGTCACGGCCTTCTTCCATTCGCATTCGTAGGTGTCCACCACGAGCTGCATTTCCGCTTCGAGTTCGGCGCCGAGTCCCAGCTTGTCGTGCACGACCACGTCGATCAGATAGTCGAGGCCGCCTTCGAGGTTGTCGCGCCACACGCTCGTGCGCTGCAGGCGGTCGGCCGTGCGCACGTAGAACATGAGGAAACGATCGACGTAGCGCACCAGGGTAGCCTGATCGAGATCGGCGGCGAGCAGTTCCGCGTGGCGCGGCTTCATGCCGCCGTTGCCGCACACGTAGAGGTTCCAGCCCTTCTCGGTGGCGATGATGCCGACGTCCTTGCCTTGCGCCTCCGCGCATTCGCGCGTGCAGCCCGAGACGCCGAACTTGATCTTGTGCGGCGCGCGCAGACCCTTGTAGCGGTTCTCGAGTTCGATCGCGAAGCCCACCGAGTCGCCCACGCCGTAGCGGCACCACGTCGAGCCCACGCACGACTTCACGGTGCGCAGGGCCTTGCCGTATGCGTGCCCCGATTCGAAGCCGGCGGCGATCAGTTCTTCCCAGACGAAAGGCAACTGCTCGACGCGCGCACCAAAGAGGTCCACGCGCTGGCCGCCCGTGATCTTCGTGTACAGGCCGTACTTCTTCGCCACCTGACCCACGGCGATGAGGCCCTCCGGCGTGACCTCGCCGCCCGGCATGCGCGGCACCACCGAATACGTGCCGTCGCGCTGAATGTTGGCGAGGTAGTAGTCGTTCGAATCCTGCAGGCTCGCGTGCTCCTTCTTCAGCACGAATTCGTTCCAGCAGGACGCCAGAATCCCGGCCACGGCCGGCTTGCAGATATCGCAGCCCAGCCCTTTGCCATGCTTCGCGAGCAGTTCGCCGAAGGTCTTGATGCCCTCCACGCGCACGAGGTGATACAGCTCCTGGCGCGAATAGTGGAAGTGCTCGCAAAGGTGATTATTGACGGCGAGCCCCTGGCGCTTCATCTCCGACTTCATGATCTGCGTGACGAGCGGCACGCAGCCGCCGCACGACGTGCCGGCGTTGCACGCCCCCTTCACCGCGGCGATGGTCGTCGCGCCTTCCTGGACGGCCGCGCAGATTTGCGCCTTCGACACGTTGTTGCACGAGCAGATCTGTGCGGCGTCGGGCAGCGCTTCCACGCCGATCGCGGGCTTGGCCTTGCCGTCGGCCTGCGGCAGGATCATGAATTCGGGCGACTCGGGCAACTCGATGCCGTTGAGCATCATCTGCAGCAGCGTGCCGTATTCGCTCGCGTCGCCCACCATCACCGCGCCGAGCAGCTTCTTGCCGCAATCGGACACGACGATCTTCTTGTAGACCTGGCGGCGCTCGTCGGCGTAGCGGTAGGAACGGCTGCCGGGCGTCTTGCCGTGCGCGTCGCCGATGCTCGCCACGTCCACGCCCATCAGCTTGAGCTTGGTGCTCATGTCGGCGCCCGCGAAGCTCGATGCCTCGCCCGTCAGCGCCCTGGCGGCGATGCGCGCCATGTCGTAACCGGGGGCGACGAGGCCGAAGATCTGCCCCTGCCAGAGGGCACATTCGCCGATGGCGTAGATGTTCGCGTCGCTCGTACGGCACTGGTCGTCGATCACGATGCCGCCGCGCGCGCCGATTTCGAGGCCGCAGGCGCGGGCGATTTCGTCGCGCGGGCGAATGCCGGCCGAAAACACGATCATGTCGGCATCGAGGTGCGTGCCGTCGGCGAACTGCATGCGGTTGGCGGCCGTTGCGCCGTCTACCGTTTTGCCATCCACGATCGCCAGCGTGTTCTTCTGCGTGTGCACGCTCACGCCGAGTTCTTCGATCTTGCCGCGCAGCATGCGGCCGCCGTCGTCGTCGACCTGCACCGCCATCAGGCGCGGCGCGAATTCCACCACGTGCGTCTCGAGGCCCAGGTCGCGCAGGGCCTTTGCGCATTCGAGACCGAGCAGACCGCCGCCCACCACTACACCCGACTTCGCGCTCGCGCCGCGCGCCTGCATCGCTTCGAGATCGTCAATGGTTCGGTAGACGAAGCAATCGGCGCGATCGTTGCCCGCAATGGGCGGCACGAACGCCGAGGAGCCGGTGGCCAGCACGAGCTTGTCATACGAAAGCGTCTCGCCGTTGGACACCTCGATGGTGTGCGCTTCGCGATCGATCGACACCGCCTTCGCGTTCAGCACGAGACGCACATTCTCGCGATCGAAGAAGCCGGGCGCTACGAGCGAGAGATCGCCCGCCGACTTGCCTGCGAAGAATTCGGAGAGGTGCACGCGGTCGTACGCGGGGCGCGGTTCCTCGCAGAGCACGGTCACGCGCGCGTTGGGCGCGCCGTCCGCAAGGATGCACTCGAGAAATTTGTGGCCCACCATGCCGTGGCCGACGACGACGATCTCCATCGCGGCCGAGCTGTTCACTTCGTTCGTTGCTTGCACCATGCTGAGCCCCTGCCAATAAAAAAGGCGTCCCGCGATTCCAGCTTGCGCGAAGCCAGATTCGGGGGACGCCGTTGTCCTGAATACGAAACCCTTGTGCGCCGCGCTACTGCTTGCGGCCGAATCCTCATTGATTCGCGTGGCACTTGCTGCGAAGCAATACGCAAGCACTGTGCCAATCTGCGCGCATTCCGTGCAAACGCCCCGTCCGGCGGAGTTCGGCGGCTGGTGAGCGGGGCGTCCGCCACAACGCCCGCGCGCGCATCGTGATGCAGGCCAGCACAAGATTGGTGCCCTGCAGCACATTGACTGTGCGCCCTGGGCGTGCAGGTTGCGGCGTCGTCGATTGTGGCCGGCGCCCACGGACGGGCGGCGCGAGCGCGCGTAAATTGGTCTGGAACTTGCTTGCGCCTGAGCGCCCGGCAACGTTGCCGGGCATGCAACCTGAGGCCGCGCTTCGCGCCTCGACTCGAACACACCGGACAATGGCGTCCCCTCGTCGCAAGCGGCGAGCGGACGCCATTTGTCTTATGGCGCTGCCCATGCGGTGCGCCAATACAAAGGAAGACGACGATGATGACGGGCAACGAAGGCAAGGTCACGCTGGTGAGCGCAGGTCCGGGCGATCTCGACCTGCTCACCCTGAAGGCGGCGAAGGTGCTCGCGAGCGCCGACGTCGTGCTGCTCGACGATCTCGTGAATCCGGAAATCGTCACGCTCGCGCCGCAGGCCCGCGTGATCCGCGTGGGCAAGCGCGGCGGCTGCCGGTCCACGCCACAGGCCTTCATCGAGCGGCTGATGCAGCGCTACGCGCGCCGCGGCTTGCACGTAGTGCGGGCGAAAGGCGGCGACGCGCTGCTGTTCGGCCGCGCAGGGGAAGAACTCGCGGCGCTGCGCCGGGCGGGCGTGAGGGTGGAAATCGTGAACGGGGTGTCCTCGGCGTTCGCGGCAGCGGCGGGACTCGGCGTGTCGCTCACGCATCGCGATCATTGCCAGGGCGTGATCTTCGTGACTGCGCACCTGCGCGACCACAGCGAACCGGACTGGAACGCGCTCGCCGCGACGGGCATGACGCTCGCCATCTATATGGGCATGAGCCGCATCGAGTCGCTGTGCGCAACGCTCGTGGGCGCGCTGCCCACAACGACGCCCGCCGCCGTCGTGCAGTGGGCGGGCAGCGCGAACGAGCGGCGCGTCACGGGCACGCTCGGCACGATCGCAGCGCATGCTCGTGCAGCAGGCCTCGGCAGCCCCGCCATCATCCTCGTCGGCCACGCGATTGGCGAGGCGGCTTCGTTCGCGATTTCGCCTGCGTCGTTCGGCGTGCATTCGCACGAATCGAGTATCGAAGAGCTGCGTCGACGCGCGTAAACGCGTTGGCGGCCCGACGCTCACGCGCGGGCCGCATCCTGCTAACGACCCAGTTCTCAGTTGCTTGCGCTCGCCTGGGCGCCCTGCACGACGGCCTGGGCCATCGCCGGCTCCTGGGGCAGCGCCCATTCGAGCCAGCGTGCGCGATGCAGCACCACGAGTCCGAATGCGGCCGCCGCGATCACGCCGAACGTCGCGAAGCCCATCTGGTAGCTGCCGGTGCTCTCCTTGGCGATGCCCATGATGACCGGCAGATAGAAGCCGCCGATCCCCCCCGCCGCGCCGATGATGCCCGACATCAGCCCGGTGCGGCCCTGCCAGCGGCGCGGGACGAGCTGGAACGTCGCGCCGTTGCCGAGACCGAAGCACACGTAGGTGAAGGCGAGCAGCGCAATGCCCGCGGCGAACGGCGGCATCCACAGCGCGAATGCGAAGTCGCACACCGAGATCGCGGCAAGCAGCACCACGAGTGCGCGCACGCCCGAAATGCGATCCGCGATCAGGCCGCCGAGCGGGCGCACCATCGCACCGGTCAGCGCGAGCAGCGACATCATCACGCCGGCTTCGAGCTTGGGCACCTGGTAGAGCGAAATCAGCAGCGTCGAGACATAGGACGACATGCCGACGAAGCCGCCGAACGTGATGCTGTACACGAGCATCACGACCCACGTGTCGCCTTCGGTCAGTACCGCGCGATAGTGGCGCGGCAACACGGCGATGGCGAGCAGCGCGCCGAGCACCGGCAGCAGCAGAACACCGGTCTTGCCCGCGCCGAACAAGCCTGCATGCACGGCAAGCACGAGCGCGATCAAACCGGCGAGCGTGATGCCGAACGAGCGCAACGCCTGCGGCGCGCTGCCGGACTTCTGGCCGAGATCGCGAGCCCAGAAGATCACTGCCGTCGCGGCGAGCGCGAGCAGCGGGAGCGCCGCGCCCGTGGCGCGCGCCCATCCATAGTGGCTCGCGAGGCCCGGGAAGAGGAAGCCGTCGAGCACGGCGCCAATATTGCCGGCCGCGGCGAGGCCGAGCACGAGGCCCTGCACCTTCGGCGGATAGTTGCTGCCCGCCATGGGCAGCGCCACGGCGAAGCTCGCGCCGCCCACGCCGAGCAGCACGCCGAGCACGAGCAGCAAGGTATAGGACGGCGTGCCCGGCATCATCAGCAGCACGGCGGCGGGAATGGCGGAAAGCGCGATGCCCATCAGCGCGACACGGCGGCCGTCGTAGGCCTGATAGAGATTGCCGAGCGTCACGCGCAGAATCGCCGCGCCGAGCACCGGCACGGCCACGAGCAGGCCCAGTTCGCCCGGCGTCATCGCAATGTCCTTCTGGATGAACGGCGCGAGCGGGCCGAACATCACCCACACCGTGAAGCCGGTGTCGAAGTACAGGAAGCACGCGACGAGCGCGCGCCAGTTACCGCTCTTGAGCGAACTTACCAGGTCTTTCACGAGGTTCTCCCCAATAGTGGATCTCAACCCGCCAGGCGGGCATGCATCCGTTGATTTCGGAATCCAGAATGTCTTTCGGGCGCACTATTGTGCGTTTCGGGCTTGCCGACCACGCCCTGCACGAGCCTGTCCATTTCGCCTATTACGTGCGCGAGTTCCGCCGTGATCACCGCGAATTCGCGGCCGAACTGGCCGGCGCGAGCGGCAGCCACCCGTGCATTGAGCGCGACGATGTTCGCGCGCAGTGAAATGGCAGCGAGTTCGTCGACAATGCCGGCCTGGCGCTTCGCCGCGGCGGCTTCCACACTACGCAGTTCGTCCTGGTACGCCTGGGTCAGCGCTTGCAACAGTTCGAGCAGCGGCGTGGCGGCAGCGGTGAGTTCCGTCACGGCTGCCTCGCACCCGCTATCGGCCGCTGCGAATTGGACTGAGCGCTCGAGGCACGCGCAGGCGTGGGCAGCGAGTTGCATGAACGCGCGTATACGCTCGTCGGCCTTGCGCGCGCCGAAGTAGAGTTCGCGCAACGCCGTCGAGAACACGCCGGGAAAATGATCGTCACCGTCTACTAGCCGCGTGTGCGAAGCCGCGAACGTGTCGAGGCAGTCGCGCGCGACGACGAGCGCGGCCGTGTCGCCGCGCAAGCCGAGCAGCGCATGCAGGACCACGCGCTGCGAGAGCATGCGCTGGCGCCCGGCCAGATTGATGAGTTCGCCGACGATTTCCGCAGAGATGTCAGGTATCGGTTCCTGCATGGTCATCTTTAGTTGTCCAAATCGCATCGCCAGGTGTTTGTCAGAACCACGGCGTTTGTGCGACGCGCATAAAAAAAGCGTCCCGAAGCGCACCCGCCACGCACGCTGTGCCGTGGAGTGCCGCTTCGGGACGCCGTTGCCCCGCACGATCGAATGATCCCGCGCACCGCGGGACGATGATGCAATTCATTGGAGCCGTCATTGGCTCCGGTAGCGACAAAGCAATAGGTATGCCACCCGCCCCACATGCAAACCGCGCGCCCCGCATAACGCCCGGCTGGCGCGGGTTTCACGGCCCACGCAGGGTGCGTAGCTCGCGAAACGGCGACCGACTGCGCACCACCAATCGTGTGCTTCAGGTGACTGCTGCTGGTGCACTGCAACGAAGCCCCGCACCATCGCCGGGCACTATCTTGCCCTCCGGCGCTACCGCACTACTCTGTAAACATGGATGGGTGGGCCGCGCCAGCGCTCATGCGCAACGCCGGCCTGGGAGGTGCATCATGAAGGCAACCGCAATCGCCCTCACGCTCGCATGGGGCGCCGTCAGCCTTGGAGGGCTCGTTATCCCGTCTGCGGCGAGCGCCGCGAATCAAGCGACGATTGCTATCGTCTCCGGCACCTACGGCAGCAACTGCGGCGCGCCACACGGCAATGTCACGCGCGATCTCGCCGCGCACTGTGACGGTTTGCGAACCTGCAGCTATCCGGTGTCGATGGTCGCCGCGCAGTCAGACGGCTGTCGCAATGACTATCTCGCCGAGTGGCGCTGCGGCGGTCATGAATTCCACAACGCCGCACTGGCTCCCGGTGCGGGCGACGGCGATCGACTCATTCTCAGTTGCGAGCCTTCGAGTGGTCCGGGGCATTGAGGCCTGCAAACAAGAATCAGAATCAGAAACGCAACCCGCGCATGACGCCATTTTCAGCGCATTGCTAACCACTTTTTGCGCCGGTCCAAAGCGGGCCGCGCGTTCATTGTCCCTTTTCAGTGCGTGTAATAGACTCAATTCGACGACGCGCTCCGCACAACTCACAGGCGACTGCAAACATCGTACAGTCTTGCTCCCTGTCACGGGGTCATGTCAGGAAGGAGCGCAACGTCGGCGGACAGTTTCTCGTACTACCTGGAATTCCGGCGGGCCTCGCCGGAACGCGATAGGAGCCTGGGCGCGTCTGGATTGCACGCCCGGTCAGCGAGGAGACACAAACGATGCTGCTGCCCACTAGATCAACGCCGAAGGCGCAGTCCCGGGATTTGCTCGATGTCCTGATTCGCGCCGCGCTCATTGCCGTCCTGGCGATGTTCTGCTTTCGCATCTTCGCCCCGTTCCTCGACCTCATGGTGTGGTCCGTGATTCTCGCGGTCACGCTCTATCCGCTGCAAACGAAGCTGCAGCGCAGCTTCCCTCACAAGGATGGACTCATCGCCACGCTCATCATTCTCCTGGCGTTCGCCGTGATCCTCGCACCCACCTGGCTGCTCGGTGTCGCCGTCGCCGATTCGATCGAACATGCCATGAGCGTCGCGAAGGGGGGCACGTTTCATATCCCGCCTCCCGCCGACTCGATCGCTCACTGGCCAATCGTCGGTCAGCGCGTATACGACTTCTGGATGCAGGCGTCGACCGACATCGCCGGTCTCGTGCAGCGGTTCGCGCCGCAACTGAAGGCGGCTGGCCTTGCGCTGCTCGGCACGATCACCGGGCTTGGCGCCGCGCTGCTGATTTTCTTCGTAGCCCTGATCGTTGCAGGCATTCTCATGGCCCACGGCGAGTCGGGCTATCGCAGTACGGTGCAGATCGCGTCGCGCGTTTCCGGCCCGGAAAACGGCCCGCAAATCGCCGACCTTTGCACTGCCACGATTCGCGCCGTCGCCCAGGGCGTGGTGGGCATCGCGTTCATCCAGATGGTGTTGATCGGCGTCGGCTTTATCGTGATGGGCATTCCCGGCGCAGGCCTGCTCGCGCTGGCCGTGCTGCTGATCGGCATCATGCAGCTGCCCGCCACCCTCATTACCGTGCCCGTCATTATCTTCGTGATCATGACGCAGGGCGTGAGCACGGCGACCATCGTCTTCGCCGTTTACGAGTTCGTCGCCGGTCTCGCCGACAATGTACTCAAGCCGCTGCTGCTTGGCCGCGGCGTGGCCGTGCCGATGCCCGTGGTGCTGATCGGCGCGATTGGCGGCATGGTCACGGGCGGCGTAGTCGGCCTTTTCATCGGCCCGGTGATGCTCGCCGTCGGCTATCAACTGTTCTGGCGCTGGGTGAAAGACCAGCCGCAAGCCGAGCACGCACGAGAAGAACAGCAGGCTTGAGCCGCGAGGCCGCCCTGTGATCCTCTGCGAGCGCCCTTACTGGCTCCCGCTCGGCGCCTGCTGCCTGAGCACGCTATTGGGCGCGTGCATGCGCGTGGGCCCCGATTTTCAGCCGCAACGCGAAAGCTGGAGCGAACACTGGAGCAGCGCGTCGATCGAGCAGGTCACGTCGATCGCGGCACAAGCCAACGCGCAACCCGACGCGCGGCAATGGTGGCGTGTATTCGGAGACGAAAATCTCGAACAGCTGATTGCCGCGGCCGACGCGAACAACGGCGACCTGAAGATCGCCGCCTTGCGCGTGATCGAGGCGCGCGCCCAACTCGGCATCGCGCTCGCAGGGCGTTACCCGCAGGTGCAGCAGGCCAACGCCGACGTGCTGGCCTCGGCGCGCAAACGCCACGACGGTTTCGACCCGCGTTCGGGTGCGTACTTTCAGTACGGTCTTGGCTTCAGCATCGGCTGGGAGCTGGACTTCTGGGGGCGCTTCAGCCGCGCGATCGAATCGGCCGATGCCTCGTTCTTCGCCGCCCGGGACAACCGCGAGGACGCGCTCGTGCTCGTTCACGCGCAGGTCGCGGACACCTATTTCACGCTTCGCACGACCGAAGCGCGCCTGCGCATTGCGCGCGAAAACGCGCAACTGCAAAAGCGCAGCTACGAGATCACGCAAAAGCTCTTCAAGAGCGGCGAAACCGACGAGCTCGATCTCGAGCAGGCGAAAACCCAGTATCTCGGCACGCTGAGCAGCGTTCCCGTGTTCGAAAGCCAGATCGCGGTGGCGCGTCACGCGCTTAGCGTGCTCCTCGGGCGCCCCCCCGGCCCGCTGCCGGAGCTCGACGTGCAGCCGGCCAAGGCAGGCTTCGTCCCGCTCGTCGACCGTGCGGTGCTGCAGGACGTGCCCGCGAAGCTGTTGCTGCGCCGGCCGGACGTACGCGCCGCGGAGCAGCAGATGGCCGCGCAGTCGGCGTTGATCGGCGTGGCGAAGGCCGACCTGTATCCGTCCATTTCGCTCGTTGGCTCACTCGCCTGGAGCGCCAGTTCGCTTGCGGGCGCGCCGAGCACGCTTGGCGTGGCGGGCGGGCCGAGCATTACATGGAACCTGTTCGATCACGGCCTCATCACGAACAACGTGCGCGTGCAGGACGCCCGTCTGCAGCAATTGATCGTCGCGTATCAGGACACCGTGCGCGACGCGGCGCGCGAAGCCGACGACGCCGCAACGGCGCTGAACGCGGCGCTGCAGCGCGACACGATCCTGCACGACGCGCAAGGCGCGGCGCAGCGCTCGCTCACGCTCGCCAATACGATCTATCGCGAAGGGTACTCGGACTTCCAGCGCGTGCTCGACGCGCAGCGCGCACTCTCCGCGCAGCAAGACGCGTTCGTCGTCAATCGCGGCAACGCCGTGAGCAGCCTGATTGCGCTGTACAAGGCCGTGGACGGCGGCTGGGATCTCGATCAGCCGCTCATCGATCCCGCGACCCGCGCCCAGATGCAGCGACGCACGGACTGGGGCGACCTGCTCGACGAACCGGCGTCGCCCGCTGCCGCGCAGGGTGCCGGCAACCGACAGGGCGGTCCGACACGATGAGCAGCGCGTCCGAACCTTCGAACCCGCGCGAGACGCGGCCGGCTTCCGACCCCTCCGGCAAGGCGCTCAAGTGGATTGTCATCCTGATTGTCATCAGCCTGATCTGGTATCTGCTTGCCGATCGCTTCACGCCTTATACGCAGCAGGCGCGCATCGCAGCCTACGTCGTGCCCGTTGCGGCAGAAGTGTCGGGACGCGTGACGCGCGTGCTCGTGCGCAACAACCAGGAGGTCAACGCAGGCGACGTGCTGTTCGAAATCGACAGCGAGCAATACCGTATTGCCGCCGACCGCGCGCGCGCCGACCTCGAATCGACGCGGCGGCAAATCGGCGCGAGCACGGCAGGCGTCGAGTCGGCGCAAGCCTCATTGCGCGCGGCGCTCGCCAACGAGGTCAAGGCGCGCCAGGACAGCGACCGGCTCGAACGGCTGTACCGCGAAGACGAGGGCACGGTCTCGCTGCGGCGGCTCGAAGTGGCGCGCGCGACGCACGAGCAGGCGCAAAGCCAGGTCGAAGCGGCCCGGGCCGAAGTCGAACGCGCACGCGAACAGCAAGGCGGCAACGAAGCGGAGAACGCCCAGTTGCGCAGCGCGGCGGGCGCGCTCGAAAAGGCCGAACTCGATCTCGCCAACACGCGTATTCGCGCGCGCCCGGCCGGCGTCATCACCGACCTGCGCACGGAAGTCGGCCAGTTCGCGGCCGCGGGCAATCCGGTCATGACGCTGATCGCCATTCACGATGTCTGGGTCAGCGCGGACATGACGGAGAACAATCTGGGCCGGCTCCATACGGGCACGCCCGTCGCCATCGCGCTGGACGCGCTGCCGGGCGAAGTGTTCGCCGGACGCATCCGCAGCATCGGCTATGGCGTGAGCGTGGGACAGAGCACACCGCCCGGCACCTTGCCGACCGTGCAGAATAGCCGCGATTGGCTGCGGCCCGCGCAACGCTTTCCCGTGATCGTCGAGTTCGACAGCGACGAGCGCGCACGGCTGCGCAACGTTCGCGTGGGCGGGCAGGCCGAAGTGATGGCGTTTCCGAGCGCCGGCAACCCGCTCAATCCGCTCGGCCGCGCGTTCCTGCGCGCGATGAGCTGGCTCTCCTACGTCTACTGAGGGGCGCCCATGCAAACGAGCCCATCGCTTCCCGGCCGCCGCGCGCTACGCGTGGCCTCCGGCACGGCGCTCACGCTTGCCGTCAGCTTCGCGCTCGACTTTCCGATTCCGGTGATCGCGCCGGTGCTCGCCGTCTTTCTGCTGGTGACGCAGAACCGGCCGCTTTCGCTCAAGGCGGCGCTCGCTCTCGCCGTAGTCGTTGCGCTCACGACAGGCAGCGGCCTGCTGCTCGTCCCCGTTCTGCGCTATTACGCGTTCGGGGGCGTGTTGCTCGTCGGCCTCTGTCTCTTCCTGGCGTTCCGCGCCGGCCTGCGTGGCGGCAACAATCTCGTGGCGACATTCCTCGCGGCAGGCCTCACGATGATCAGCGCGGCAGGCGTGGCCGACCAGCAACTCGCGGCCACGGTGGTCGGCGCGCTCGTAAAGGGACTGCTGCTCGCGGTGCTCGTCTCGGTCCTGAGTCACGCGCTCTTTCCCGAGCCCGGCGCCGCGGGTGCGGGCGCCAAACCCGCCGCGCGCGTCATGCCGCCGGACGCAGCGTCGCGCATCGCCTTGCAGGCCGCGCTCGTGGTCATGCCCGCCTGGCTGCTGGCGATGAACGACCCCGCGAGCTACATGCCGATCATCATGAAGTCCGTGAGCCTCGGCAGGCAAACCTGCACCACGTCGGCACGCGGCGCAGCGCGCGAACTGCTCGGCTCCACGGCGCTCGGCGGACTGCTCGCCGTCGCGTTCTGGTTTGCGCTCAGGCTCTTCGTGAATATCTGGATGTTCTATCTCTGGATGCTGCTGTTCGGTCTGCTCGTGGCGCGCAAGCTATATCGCATCCGCCCTACGCGTTACTCGCCCGGCTTCTGGCTGAACAGTCTCGTCACCATGATCATTCTGCTGGGTCAGTCGGTCGAGGACAGCGTGGCGGGCAAGGACGTGTACCGCGCATTTGCCGTGCGCATGGCGCTCTTTCTCGCCGTCACCGCTTACGCGTGTCTGATGCTGCAGATAGTCGAGCGTTTCGCACGGCGCGGCGCAACCGCACTCAAGAGGAATACGCCATGAACGATGCGTCAACGAGCGCGGACCATGCCCCGAACGCACGCGAAATTCTGCTGGAACCGGGGCGGCGCCTGCTTCTGGGCGGCCTGCTACTGCGCGGACTGATTGGCGTGAAGGCGGCCTCACGCCATGCGCAATCGGGTGTGAGAAGGCTTTAAGCGAATTCGAGCAGGTGTAATCAGACCCAATCGGGCATCGGGACCCGGCAGGATCGAACATGACGAACACCACCGTCCGTTGGCTGCAACTGCGCATCGCGCTAGTGAAGACTGGCGTGGCGATGCTCGCCGCAGTGCTGCCGTGGCAAGCGCACGCGCAGAACGTACCGGGCCAGCTGTCGAATCAGACCGTGATAGGCGGCAACATCAAACAGCATGCGGACGCCGTGCTGTCCATCATGACCTACACCACGGTGCCGGACGTCACCACCAGCTCGCTTTCGATCAACAACGGCACCACCGGCAACCCGGGCTTCGGGCAAACACAGCTAGGCGGTGGTTTCACGCTGAGCCGGTCGTTTCCGTTGTACATGGAAGGCACGATCGCCTATAGCCGCTACGACCCGACGTTCATCGCGACCGACGGAACCGAGACACGCGCTGTGCCCACCAGGTGGAATACCTTCAGCGGCACGGTGGGGCTTGGTTGGGACTTCCGCATCACCAACGAACTCGTGTTTCGCCCGATCATAAACGGCACGATTGGCCGTGTTTCCAGCGATCTGCGAATCGGACAAACGCTGTTCAACCATGTCACGGACAGCAATCTCCAGTTCCTCAATAACGGCTATCTGGACGCGTACGGCTACGGCGGCTCGCTCATGCTCGACTATGAGCACTACCGAGAAAACTACGAAATCGATGCAGAACTACGCGCGACCGATATCTACCTGCGCAGCTTCGGCGGGAGTTCTGAAGCCGTTCAGGGTTCTGCGATGGCACAGCAAGTGAGCCTCTGGACGCGCTGGCGCGCGCCGACAGGTTGGCACGCGCTCGACAAGCCGGTGCGCTACGTGCTGGAGTTCGCCTACTCGCATTACTTCGGCGACAGCGCCGGGGTGCTCGGCTTCAACGAACTCACTTCGCTGGGCGTGGGCCTGGAACTCGACAGCAGCGCGCATCCCGTCATCATTACCCGAACGCGGGCGATGGTCCGCTATGTGTTTGGCCACAACGTGCGCGGCGTGTCGTTCGGGCTGGCGGTCAGCTTTTAGGAATTCGAACGATGGATGCGTGAGGTAAATTACGATGAGTCCGAGAGGTGAGCGTCAACTACATTCAACGGCAGGTTCCGCATCGAGGCGTCTCGCGCTCGCGGGCGTTTGGGCATGTCTGCCGCCACTGGCGGGATGCCCTACTACGCGGCGCCACCGGGCACCGTGGTCATGACGCCCGCCAGCTACGACCAGCGCATGGGGCGCCAGGGGATCGTTTTCCGATTGAACGCGGGGCCCGCGAACGCCGCCCCACCCGCTTACGCAACGTGCGCGGCAAACCCCGTGCGTTCCGGCGCAACGTCTTCACGCAGCGTGAGTGCCGGAATGTCATACGCACCGCCATTTTGCTTGCGGAACGCGATCGGTTCGGTCTGCGCCAGCGCATCCAGGCGAGCGCCGAGCGCGTCGCGTGTTTGCGCATAGCGCTCCTCGTCCATGCGCCCCGTGCGATACACGAGAAACGGCGGCAGCACGTCGTAGCCCGGGTAATAGAGCACGCCATGATGGATCGGAAACAGAATGTCGTCGATCGGGCCGTTCACGCCCCGAGGCCCGTAGTGCGACGCCCAGCCGCCCATCGTCACGACGAGCATCGCGCGCTTGCCGGCCAGCGTTCCTTCGCCGTAGCGGTCGCCCCAGCGCACGTCGGAGTGCTCGCCCACGCCATAGGCGAAGCCGTACGCGAAAACACGCTCCACCCAGCCCTTGAGGATGGCAGGCATGGAGAACCACCAGAGCGGAAATTGCAGGATGAGCGTATCGGCCCACACGAGTTTGGCCTGCTCCTGCGCGATGTCCCCGGTCTGGAGGCCGTTCTCGAAAGCGTGCTTCGAATCGAGCGACGGATCAAACGGCGTGTCGCTCCGGCGTTCGACGCTGTCCTGAGCGTCGAGCGCCGCTTTCCAGTTCATGGCATAGAGGTCGGACACCTGAACGGCGTGCCCCGCCGCCTCGAGACGCCGCACGGTGAAATCTCTGAGCGCGCCGTTGAGCGACTTCGGCTCGGGATGCGCATAGACGAGCAGGATATTCATGGGGAGGGCTCCGTGATGTGGTACGAACCCAGCTTAGTTGCCCGGCTGCTATAGTGAAAATGAATAACGAGAATACCAGCCATTATGTCCGCTAATTTACGCAGCCTCGACCTCAACCTGCTCGTCACGCTCGACGTGCTGCTCGCCGAGCACAACGTCACGCGCGCGGCGCGGCGCCTGAACTTCTCGCAACCGTCGGTTAGCGTGCATCTCGCGCGGCTGCGCGAGATATTTGGCGATCCACTGCTGCTGCCAGGCCCACGCGGCATGCAGCCTACGGCACGCGCGCTCGCCTTGCGCGAACCCCTGCGCGAGGCACTCGAGTCGCTCGAGCGCGCCATTGCGCCCGAGAGCCCGTTCGATCCCGCCAGCGCCCACGATACCTGGTGCGTGGCCGCGAGCGACTATGGCGAGTCCACCATCGCGTTGCCGGCGCTGCGCGGCTTGCGCGAGGCCGCGCCGCATACGCGCCTTGCCGTGGTGGAACTCGCGCCGGCGCGCGTCGCGAAGCAGGCGGCGCAGGGCGAAATCGATCTGGCCTTCCATACCACCAGCGACGCACCCGAGAACCTGCGCCGACGCGCGCTCTTCACCGAGCGCTACGTGCTCGCGGGCCGCGCGGACCATCCGCGCCTCAAGCGCCGTCCGGGCGTCAAGCAGTTCTGCGCACTGGAGCACGTCATCGTCTCGCCCGATGGCGGCGGATTTCGCGGCATCACCGACGAAACGCTTTCACAAGCCGGACTCACGCGGCGCGTCGTGCTCTCCGTTCCGCACTTCCTCTTTGTCATTTCCGTACTCGAACGCAGCGACCTGGTAGCGATGCTGCCGTGGCGGCTCGTGCGCGCAAGCACGGCACTGCGCGTGGTCGAACCGCCTGTCGAGGTACCCGGCTACGAAATGTGCATGCTCTGGCACGAGCGCTCGCATCGCGACCCCGCGCATCGCTGGCTGCGCGAGCAAATCGCCCTCGCTGTTTAACTGCGTGCGACGGACAGACGCCGAAGAGAACAACACGATGTCACCCAGTCGCGCACGGCGGCGCCTGAAAAGCCGGTGCGCGATATCGCTAGCAAATCTGTCGCGTAGGCGCTCGCGTCAGCCAGCATGTCAATGGCATCGGCGAGCCATCCGCTGGAGCCAGGGGACATTGTCACGACTGCAAGATAAGGAAGCCTTAAGAATCATTCCCTAAGCTCGCCACAGGGAATTCATAAGTCGAAGCGCATTCTGCGCCGTCCCATAGGGCTACACACTTCCCTGGTCGGGCAAGGGTGAACTCGCAGGAACTGATGAATGAGCCATGTAGATGCGAGCAGACCGGCAACGCTGACGCGCATTGCGCGCGCATCCGCACCGGCTAGTCGTGAAAGGAAATGGAAAGGCAGGATTCACGTATGTCGGTTCAGGTCGTATGGGCACGGGCTGGACGGCGAACCGCACTTTCAATGCGTTGAATGCGGCGTGTTTATGGTGCGTGGCGTCCTGTATGGCCCAGATTGACTCCCCTTGATGTTCCGCAGCCCATGCGGCCAACAGCGGGCAGTCGTGAATTGCTTCAGAATACTGGCTGGCCAATTCACTGAGGCTACACATGGTTAATTCGTCTGCTATTGCGACAGTCTTTTCCGTCTATGCGGCAGCTGTCGTCATACCTGGGCCGAACTTCGTCGCAATCACTCAGAAGGCGGTAGCCGGCAGACGCTCCGACGCGCTCGCGCTTGTCGCCGGGATCGTGACGGTGAATCTGTTCTGGGCGACTTGCGCCATTCTTGGTATCGGCATGGTGTTCGCTATTTTCCCGTGGCTCGCTGTCGGTATCAGGCTTGCTGGCGCGGCCTATCTGATCTGGTTCGGGGTGCGGCTCATTGTGTCGGCACGGGCAACCCCCTCCGAAACACGTCACCCAACGAAGGTGCCCCTGTTTCGTGCCGCGTTCCTGCAAGGTATCGCGACAAATATCGCGAACCCGAAGTCCATCGCCTTTTATGCGGCGGTGTTTTCCTCAGCGGTGCCCACGCACGTCCCCATGCCGACGTTTTTCGCCATGCTTGCTACCGTCGGTGCAACAGCGACGTGCTGGTACGGAGCAGTCGCGCTCGTCCTATCGCACGCGGCGATTGCGACGGCGTATCGACGCGCGAAGTCATGGATCGACCTCACATGTGGTGGGCTCATGATTGCGTTGGGAATCCGGCAGGCATTTCGGTAAGCGAAGAGATGAAGGCGTTGGTCCGCAAGGGCGGGTGTTTCTTTTCTGAGAGCGAGCAGCAAGCAAGACAGCAGGGTCGCCCTCTGGCACCTTCGCAGGCGGCCCCAATACCGTGCAATAACGGTTAGTCAAGAGGTGAAGCGCTACAAAGGTCGCGGCTCCGACTTCCTCCCGTTGCTCCGGTCGTGTCCTTGTGGTTGAAAGGTCTATGATGGGACTGTGAGCTTGCCATGCGTTGTCAGGACCCGAGCATCGAATGAAGCCACCACGTAATACCGACTCCGCCCCAGGGGAGTGGTACATCGACACAGCGTGCATCAATTGCGGTGCATCGCGTCATGTCGCGCCTGGGCTGATCGTCGAGCGAAACGACAAAAGTATCTTCGTTCGCCAGCCAGGCACGCCGGAAGAGCAGCTTGCTGCCTGGCGGGCGGCGTTCGTATGCCCAACGGCATCGGTACGCAGCGAAACGAAGCAGCTTCGTCCGAACGCGGTGATCTTTCCGCAGCAAATCACATCAGGCGTGTGGCGCTGTGGATTCAACTCACGCTCATCGTTTGGTGCACATTCGTATTTTGCCTCGCGCGTTGACGGCAATCTGCTGATCGACTCACCGCGCTACACGGCCGAGCTCGTCAAATGGTTCGACGACGCCGGTGGCATCGCACACATTCTTTTGTCGCATCGCGACGACGTCGCAGACGCGGACAAATACGCGCGTCGATTCGGCGCGCGCGTCTGGATTCACCGGGAGGACAGTTCGGCTGCCCCCTATGCAACCGATCTACTCGACGACGTGTCGGCGCCGACCATTGCGGCCGGCGTACAGGCAGTCCCCGTGCCCGGTCACACGCGGGGTAGCGTCGTGTATCTCCTCGACGATCGCATTCTCTGCTCCGGTGATTCGCTCGCCTGGAGCCCACGCGAGCAGGACCTCGTCGCATTCAGGGACGCGTGCTGGTACTCATGGGCCGAGCTCACCGAATCGCTCGGCAAGCTCGCCATGTATCGTTTCGAATGGCTGCTTCCTGGTCACGGCTGGCTCGCACACTTGCCGGCCAAGGAAATGAGTGCTCGCCTGGTCGCATTAGTTGCACGCATGCGAAACGGTTGAATCCGCCGCCAGTTCCGGACACTCGATCGCCAGGTGCACTTCACCGCGAAGCAGACGTTCGCGAGAGCTCTCTCTACTCGCTAGAAGCGCTCGGCGCACCAGCACACGACGTCTTCCTTATCCGGCACACGGTTTTCCCAGACGGTCCACTGGGCGCCGTCCCAGCGCCAGAAGCGACACAGGACGAACGGCACGGCCGTGGCTATTCCATGCCCTAAGGGAGCAACGCCATTTTGCGCCGCACGATGCGTAACAACGCATCCAACTCTGATGCGTGTTGCGCATTCCTGTAGGCGAGGCCGAATCCGATCCAGAATTCCCCTTCCTTGAGCGGCCTGAAAGTCGCACCGGCGCGCCGCACCTTCGTCATCGACTTCGGTATGAAGCCGATGCCCCGTCCGCTTGCCACTTCGGCCAGCAGGAGGTGGTGATCCGCGGGTTCCGTCAGTCTGCGGCTCGGCGCATGTCCGAGCGTCGCGAACACTTCCTCGTAGTGATCGAAGAATCCGGGATTTGTTCGGCGCTGCGGCCAGAACAGGGGTTGGTCATTCAACTGCGCGATCGACAGAACTTTGTGCCGCGCGAGCGGATGCCGCACGGGGATTACCGCGACCAGCGGCTCTTTGTGCAGCGGTTCAACCACAAGCTCCCCTGTTGCGCTGGGCAGTCCGATCAAGGCGACATCGAGCGCGCCACGCTGCAGGCGCCGGATAAGCTCGACGGAAATGGCGGCAACGAAAGCCAGCGACGCGCCAGGAACCGCTTTCTTGAAGGCAGGCTCGAGGGAAGGAAAGACCTCCGGGTCGAAGACCTTGGTATAACCGACCCTGAACTGCCGGGGCGTTCCCTTCGAATGCCGTCGTGCGGTTTCGATCGCCTCTGCGGCTTGAAGCAGCGTCTTCCTTGCCCCCTTCAGAAATGCGCTGCCCGCCGTCGTAAGTTCCGCGCCCGCCGAATCGCGATTGAGCAACGTCACCCCGAGTTCGCTCTCGAGCTGTTTGATCTGGCGGCTTAGAGGCGGTTGTGACATGTGCAGTCGTTCGGCCGCGGCGCGGAAGGTGCCTTCCTCCGCCACTGCAACGAAGCACTCCAACTGGCGTAGATCGATTCGTATCCTCATGCAGAAAAGGTATCACGAATTTGGTCTTGGCCCATTGCACCTTCCTGCCCGTATGCTTCGTTCCACTGACTTCGAGAAGGAGCAAATCAGACATGGATACGTGCAAGCGCAGGGACTTTCTGCAGAGGATCGCCGCAGCCGGAACGCTGGCAGCGGCCGAAGGCGAAACACCGATGAATGGATCTACGGCTCAGACAGGCATGACGGCCTTGTTGGGTGCTTCCGCTGGCGAAACCAGTGCAGAACGTCATTCCCGGGGTATCGAGGTGCTGAAGAGGATCGGTGGCGCGGGCTATGATATCCCGGTCCACCGTCTGGCGCAGGTTGCCCCGGATTTGGCACGATTCACGGTTGAATTTGCCTATGGAGACATCCTGTCGCGGCCGGGGCTGGATCTGCGCCTTCGCCAGATCGCCACCGTTGCCGCGCTGATGGCCCATGGCAGCGTGCAGCCGCAGCTGAAATATCACATGACCGGCTTCCTCAATACCGGCGGAGAGCCGGCAGAACTGGTCGAAATGCTGTTCCAGGCGATTGCCATCCTGGGGTTTCCGGTCTCGATCAACGCCGTGGGCATCGTTCGCGAGATCTTTCTGGAGCGCGGTCTGGCTTTCGATCCGATAGCCCCAGTGTCCGACGATGGCACTGCGCGATATCAGCGGGGTCTCGAGGTGCTCGACGACTTGATGGCTAATCCTGATGAGTACATGGAAAAGCTGGAAGGCACTTCACCCGAGCTCTCCCGCTGGGCGGTCGAGTTCGTGTTCGGTGAGATCTTCGTTCGCGAGGGACTCGATCCAAAGGCAAGACAGATCGCAATCATCTCGATGCTCGCGGCAGCTGGCAATCGCAGCGATCTGCTCCACCTTCATATCGAAGCCGGGCTCAAGTCGGGCCTGTCCCGCACCGAGATCACCGAAGCCCTGATGCAACTGGCCGTCTATGCCGGGTTCCCGAGCGCTTTAAATGCCTTTGGGGTTGCGAACGCCGTCTTCACGAAGCCGGAGCAGAAAGAGAAAGAACGAGCAGGCGGCCGGGTACGCGCGAATGCCATCGTCTCCGAAACTCGCAAGGCTCGCAGCGAACGCGGATTGGCGACACTTGCCACGACTTCTGCCCAGGCGGGCGAGGCCGTGGTCAACAGCTTCAACGACCTGGCCCCGGATATCGGCCGCGCGATCGTCGAGCACTCCTACGGCGACATCTTCAGCCGTACCGGGCTCGACGCGAAGACGCGCGAGCTTGCCGCATGCTCGGCGCTCGCCGCGGTGGGAAGCAAAGCGACGGAGACGCCGCTGCGGGTCCATGCGAATGCGGCGCTGACGGCGGGAGCGACGCAGGCGGAAATCGTCGAAACGCTGCTAAACGTCATTCCCTATCGCGGATATCCCGCAGTCGCGGAAAGCATGCGTATCGTCGGCGAGGAATTCAGAAAACGCAGCGATCACGCCTGAAAAGCGGCGGGAGAACGGCAACGAATGCCACGCGCTTTGGATACGCGGCCGGCCCGAAGGCAGCACGACCGGTATCGGGAACAGAGCTAGCGGGCGTACGAGCCGCGTGGTTGTAGAAGACTGAAGTAGACGCTCTAATTGCCTGAATTTCGGCTTTGCTCCGATTCGATGTCCGGTTCTGGGAGCGGTCTACGTCGGCTCAGGGTCGGTCATCGGGCCGCTGCGCAAGCGACGTCAAGGTCCTACCGTAAAATGGCGCCCATGAACATGGAACCAGCGGATCCCCCAATGCTCAGTGAAACCGAACTGCGTGAGCAGTATGCGAACCTCCAGCAGCGCGCGCTGAACCTCGGCTCACATGGGCAGTCACGCATTGACCAGCTCACCGCGGCAATGCAGTTGCTACCGACGCAACATACCGATGCGTATTTGCACGCGCTGCAGGGCGCGACAGATGACGCGAGGGTGGCCGTCCTGAGTTATCGCCGTGGGTTGCCCTTCGTCGAAACGGCCAACTCGCTGATCGAAAGCCTCGCGAAGCCTTCCCCGTCTGCCGACGAGGAGGAGGAATGGCGCGAACAGTTGCTGTTCAGGCTCGCCGAGGTGCTGGAGATGGGCGCCGACTTGATCGCTGAAGGCGAAGCGCACCTCGAGCGCAGCGCGCGCGCTGAAATCGAGTGATCGCCCTACGTAGGCGCCCGGGTGTCTAACTGGATGAGTTCAGTCACAGCAACGGTCAATTGCTGAGGAAACGCGATCGCTGCTGGGCGCGTCCCAAAGCGATCGCGAGCCCCTTCGCTAACGCGTCAGGTAAGGACTCTCATGGCCCGGCTCATACGGCCGCGCCTTGATCTCCATGCGCGCAATGCTCTGGAGATGCACCTCATCCGGGCCATCCGCGAACTTCAATGCACGCCCCCAGGTCCAGCTGTCCGCCAGCGGCGTATCAGGGCTCAGCCCCATCGCGCCGAAGGTCTGCATCGCGCGCTCGCATACGGCCGTGTGCACGCTCGGCACGAGTGCCTTGATCATGGCGATTTCCTTGCGCGCCTCCTTCGCACCCACGTTGTCGATCATCCAGGCCGCCTTCAGCACGAAGAGCCTTGCCTGATCGATTTCGATGCGTGACTTCGCGATCCACTCGCCAACGCAGCCGTGCTGATAGAGCTTCTTGCCGAACGCCGTGCGCGCCTGCGCGCGTTCGATCATCAGTTCAAGCGCAAGTTCGGCGGCGCCGATCGAACGCATGCAGTGGTGAATGCGCCCCGGTCCCAGACGCGCCTGGGCGAGCGCGAAGCCGCTGCCTTCTTCGCCGAGCAGATTCGAACGCGGCACGCGCACGCCCTTGAATTCGATCTCGCAGTGACCTTCGGGCGCCGTGTGATTGACCACCGTGATATTGCGGATGATCTTCACGCCCGGCGTGTCGCGCGGCACGAGAATCATGCTTTGCTGACGGTGCGCGGGCGCCTCCGGGTCGGTTTTGCCCATGACGATGAACAACCGGCAGTTCGGGTGCGCCGCGTTCGTGATGAACCATTTGCGGCCGTCGATCACATAGTCGTCGCCGTCGAGTCGAATCGACGTGGTGATATTGGTCGCGTCCGAGGACGCCACTGCGGGCTCCGTCATCGCAAACGCCGAGCGGATCTTGCCTTCGAGCAGCGGCTCGAGCCACTTCTTGCGCTGCGCGGGCGTGGCGAACATATGGAGCAACTCCATGTTGCCCGTGTCCGGCGCATTGCAGTTGAACACTTCGGATGCCCACGACACGCGCCCCATGATCTCGGCCAGCGGCGCGTACTCGAGATTGGTCAACCGCGTGCCTGGCTCGTCGTCGCGCAGATGCGGCAGGAACAGGTTCCAGAGGCCTTCGGCACGCGCCTTCTCCTTCAGGTCTTCCATGAAGGAAACGGGGTACTGCCCCGCGCTCACTTCTTCATGCCATTGGTGGATGCGCGGCACGATATGCGTGTCCATGAACGCGCGCAACTGCGTGCGCAGCGCTTCGACTTTCGGGCTATAGGCAAAGTCCATCTTGCTCTTCCTTGAATCGTGGTGAATGTCATGCGGCGCGTAGGTCGATGACGCGCGCCGCTCCCATCGTCAAACCGTCAGGCCGCCGTCCACGACGATGCACTCGCCGTTGGTATAGCTCGCCGCGTCGGAGACGAGATAGAGCACGGTGCCGGCCATCTCGCGCGGCTCCGCATGGCGGCGCAGCGGAATCTTCGTCATCCAGCTTTCGTACATGGCCTGGTCTGCGAACAAGGCTCCGGCAAATTTCGTTTTGGTAAGACCCGGTAGCAGCGCATTCACGCGAATGCCGAGCGGCCCGCACTCCTTGGCGAATGCCCGCGTCATGTTGACTACAGCGGCCTTGGTGATCGAGTAGATGCCCTGTTTGTCGCCTGGCTGCAGCGCGTTGACGGAAGCCGTGTTAACGATCGCGCCGCCGCCGTGCTCGCGCATCAGCTTGCCCGCCTCGACCGACATGAAGAAGTAGCCACGCAGATTGACCTCCACCGTCTTTTCGAAGGACGAAAGATCGGTGTCGAGAATGTGGCCGAAGTATGGGTTCGCCGCCGCGTTGTTCACGAGGATGTCCAGCCGGCCATGTTTCGAGCGAATGTGCTGGAAAACGCCTTGAATGTCGTCGAGACGCCCCACGTGGCACGGATACGCCTCGGCGCTGCCGCCCGCTTCCCGGATGCCGCGCGCCACGGCTTCGCAATCGTCGAGCTTGCGGCTCGACACGATCACGTGGGCGCCCTGCTCCGCCAGCAGCTTCGCAATCTCTTCGCCAATGCCACGGCTGGCGCCAGTCACCAACGCAATTTTTCCGTTCAGATCGAACAAATTAGTAGTCACAATTGTCTCCTCAATGTATTCGCGTATCCGCGTCAAACGCCAGGCGTCAGGTGACGTCGACGCCCATCTTCGCGAGCGCGCCGGCCATTTCACCGACCTGGCGCGCCCTCTCATGCGATGCGTTGCCGCCCAGCGCGCGCTTCTTCACGCCCTGCGCGATCGCAGCGAGCCGGAAGAAGCTGAACGCGAGATAAAAATTCCAGTTCCCGATCGATCCGATTCCCCGCAAGCCGCAATACCGCTCGACGATCGCGGCCTCGTCCGGCACCCCAAGCGCCGCCCGGTCCACGCCAGCAAGACCGCCAATATGGCCTTTCGGCGGCAGCCGCAGGCACATGCAGAAGTACGCGAGGTCGGCGAGCGGATTGCCGAGCGTGGAGAGTTCCCAGTCGAGCACGGCGCGAACCTTCGGCGTGCCGCGGTGGAAGATGAGGTTGTCGATGCGAAAGTCGCCGTGCACGAGCGAAGGCTTGCCCGCTTCGGCCGGACAATGCGCCGGCAGCCAGTCGATCAGCGCTTCCATGCCGTCGAGGTCGTCGGTCTGCGCCGCGCGATATTGCTTCGTCCAGACTTCGATCTGTCGTGAGAAGTAGTTGCCCGCGCGGCCGTAGTCGGCGAGGCCAACAGCCTCGACGTCCACATCGTGCAAAGCCGCCATCGTGCCGATCAGCGCGTCGTACAGGGCGCCGCGCTCTCCAACGGGCAGCGCGGGCAACGCTGGATCCCAATAGATTTCGCCCTCTTCGAAACTCATCACGTAGAACAGGCTGCCGATCACGTCGCGGTCCTCGCAAAGATGCAAGGCCCGCGCAACAGGAACCGATGTATCGCCGAGCGCGCTCAGCACGCGGAATTCGCGGTCCACGGCATGCGCGGACTTGAGCAGTTCGCCGGGCGGCTGACGCCGCAGCACATAGCGGCCGCTTTGCGCCTCGAGAAGAAACGTGGGGTTCGATTGTCCGCCAGCGAACTTCTCGACGACCATCGGCCCCTGAAAGCCGGGTACGTGCGCGGTCAGATAGCGCGCGAGTGCATCGACATCGAACTGAAGACTTGCATTCATCATGGAGCGGGAATCCGGATTCGAATCAGCCATAGGTGACGAGTTCGCGCCTCTCGGCCTGTTCGAGATGCGGCAACGTGTTGAAGGTGACCAGCGACATCGCGCTGTCGTTGAAGACGTACTGGCTCACGCTGCTGTTGCGGATCTGCATGTTGAGCGCGATGGCGGCCGCAGCCGGCGCCTGCAGAACCTGCTGGGCAAACACCGCGATCGGTCCGCCCGAACTCACCACCAGAATGCGCTTGCCGCCGCTGCGCTGAATGGCGAGACGCGCACGCTCGCAGCGCGCCTGAAACTGCCCCCAGGTCTCGGGAATGCGTCCGGGCAGCTTGTCTTCGGACCAAAGCTGCAAGACCTGCTTGAGCCCCTTGTAGAAGGGCTTCATCGAGCCTTCGGCCAGGAGGCCGGGCGCCAGACCGCTCTCGCCGAGCGCGGAAAAGAGGGCGTGAAAATCGTACTCGTTCAGATCCGCGTCCTGCACGACCTCCACTGTCGCGCCGCCCATCGCGGTGAGCAAGGCGTCGGCGGTTTGCGCGTGCCGCCGCATCGTACCGGTCACGACGCGATCGAACGTCAGGGCCGCCTGCGCGCAATATTCGCCCAGCCAGCGCGACTGGGTAACGCCGGAAGAGGAAAGCTCGTCATAGTTTTCCGCGCCGAATGACGCCTGCCCGTGCCGTACCAGGTAGAGTTCCGCCATGCCAACCTCGTCTGGACATGACGCAAACGATACCGGGACACTGGCTATTCAGGAAATTTATTCTGGTGATACCGCGCCATAACGATTCGTGACAGCTACGGACGCTGCTTGCGCATGAGACGGCCGATCTGCTCGCGCAGCCAGCGATGGGCCGGATCGGTCGTGACGCTGCGGTGCCAGTAGCCATGCGTCTCGAGATCGGGGAGATCGAACGGCAGCGCCAGGATGCGCGCGTCATAGCGCTTGAGCAACATGAGCGGCGCAGTCAGGACGAGATCGGTGCGCATCGCGATCAGGGGCGCGACGAGATAATGCTGAACGCGGGTCTGGATGGTGCGCCGAAGTCCCAGCTTGTTGAGTTCGGTGTCGACGAGACCAGGTCCCTGCCGGCGGCTGGACACATGGATATGGCCGAAGCGCAGGTAGTCGTCGATCGTGAGCTTCTTCTTCGCGAACGGATGGCCCTCGCGCAGCATGCACGCGTAACGGTCGCGGCCCATCGGTTCCTGCTCCAGGTACGGATCGTCGATGAGCGGCGCGTCGATCGCCAGATGGACCGCGCCGCTCGCCAGCGCTTCCGGCACGTCGCGGCGCGTCGTGAAGTAGCTCTCGATGCGGATGCCCGGCGCAAGACGCTGCAACACCTCTTCCAGCGCAGGAAGCAGCATGGTCTCGGTCAGATCGTTCATGCTGAGCCGGAAGGTTCGCTGCGACGAGGCCGGATCGAAGCGTTCACCGGCATGGGTGCTCGAATCGAGCAACTGCAGTGCCTCGCGCACGCGCCCGATGATGTTTTCGGAAACGGGCGTGGGCATCATGCCCGCCGGCGTGCTCACGAACAGCGGATCGTCGAATGCCTTGCGCATGCGCGCCAGCGCGTTGCTCACGGCGGGCTGCGTGATGAAGAGCAACTCCGCCGCACGCGTAAGGTTGCGCGTTCGATAGACGGCCTCGAACACGACGAAGAGATTCAGATCGACTTTGGATGGGCGCATGGTCCCGAGCCTAACCGGCCCATCGCAATGCCGTCAATCGAGGGCGTGATCGGGCATCGCGTCGCCTCGAACGTCAGTCCGCATACCCCGGATAGGCTCGATCGAGCCGGCGCAGCAGACCGGGCCAGACGAGCGCCCCTGGCATGACGCCCCGCGTCACTGCCACGATCTGCTGCCTGAAGCCGTCGAGAATGGGCTGCGCGATTGGCGTGAGCTTTGCGCCGCCCGACTGCGCGCGCACCTGGATCATGCAGGCCGCCTCGAAGAAGTACATCGCGACAAAGGCGTCCGCCGGCGTGCTTCCGACGGTCAGCAGCCCGTGGTTACGCAACATCAGATACATTTTGTCGCCGAGGTCTCGAACCAGACGCGGCTTTTCGGCTTCGTTCAGCGCAAGGCCTTCATAGTCGTGGTACCCGAGCGACGCCAACACCCCGAGCGACTGCTGCGAGAGCGGCAACAGTCCCGCCTCCTGGGCCGACACGGCCACGCCGTTGATCGAATGCGTGTGCATCACGCAATGCGCGTCGTCACGCGCCGCATGCACGGCGCTATGGATCGTGAAGCCAGCGGGATTGATGTCGTACGGCGACTCGCTCACCTTGCGGCCATCGAGGTCGATCTTCACCAGCGAGGACGCCGTGATTTCCTCGAACATCATGCCGTACGGGTTGATCAGGAAATGATGCTCCGGGCCGGGCACGCGCGCCGAGATGTGGGTAAACACCAGATCGTCCCAGCCGAACAACGCTGTGAGGCGATAAGCAGCTGCCAGATTGACGCGCGCCTCCCATTCGGCGGGTGACACGTCGTTCTTGACATTGACACAGGGTGAAGCCATGTCGACGCTCCTTGGTTGGTTTGGTGAACACCAGAGAGTCCTCATGATGCGTGCGAACTCCCCGAAAGATTGTCGGCCAGGCGACAACTCCATTCAACCGCGGCCGGCACATGCCATTCGATACTGCTCGCCTAAGGCACCGCCTTGCGATCCCACGGCGGTTCGTCGCCAAACGTCTCGGCGAGGTAATCGACGAACCGGCGCACCTTGAGCGGTATGCGCCGCACGCCAGGATACACAGCCTGAATCGCCAGTTCCGTCGCGCGATAGTCTGGCAGCAGCGCCACCAGTTCGCCGCGCCTGAGGTGCTCGCCGAACACGAAGGTCGGACCATGGGCGATGCCGGCACCCGCCAGCGCCGCGCCGAACAGCATCTGCGTATTGTTGGCCGCCAGCCGGCACGGCCCGTCGATGACGTGTGCGCGGTGGCGCGCATCGAGCAACGTCCAGTCGCCCACCGACACCGCCTCGCTGAAGGCGAGGCGCTGCACGCGCCGCAACTCGTCGGGAGTGCGCGGCGTGCCATGGTCCGACCGGTATCGGATCGTAGCCACCGATCACCGCGGCTGGGGCGATTCCGAGGCGCCGGCTGACGGCTACCGCATCGCCGATCTCGCCGCAGATGCCGAGGGTGTCATCGAGGCGCTGGGCCTGCAGCGCTACGTGCTTGTCGGGCATTCAATGGGCGGCAAGGTCGCGCAACTGATCGCATCGCGCCGGCCGGGCGGGCTCGAAGGTCTCGTGCTCGTGGCGCCTTCGCCGCCGTCGCCGATGGTCCTGTCGGACGAGCAGCGCGCGACGTTGACCGGCGCGTATCAATCGCGCGCATCGGTCGAATACGTCATCGACCACGTGCTGACCGCGAAATCGCTCGACGCCACCCGCCGCGAGCAAGTCATCGAGGACAGCCTGAAGGCCGCGCCGCAGGCCAAGGCGGCCTGGCCGAACGTAGCCATGCGCGAAGACATCACCGAGGCGGTGGCATCCGTCAACGTGCCGACCATCGTCATTTCAGGAGAACTCGACCAGGTCGATCGCGTGGCGACGCTGCAGGCGGAACTGCTGCCGCGCATCCCGCACGCGGCGTTGCACATCCTGCCCGGAACGGGACACTTGTCGCCGCTCGAAGCGCCCGCCGATGTGGCGCGGGTCATTGCGCGGTTCGTCGGCGCGAATATTCCCGCGCGACGCATTGACTCGAAAGCAGCGGAGTGAAGGGAATGGAACCCGGCGCAACTCGCCGGGTGCTCAGCCCGCGCCGCCATCAGGGTTACTGATCGACGGGAATCCAGTTCGCCGTCGCCGCGTCGCTGGCCCGGAATGCCGGGAATTTCGCCCCCAGTTCCGCAATGGTGTGGATATCGTTCTTGACGAGATCGTCGCGCGTGACGAGCGTGGGCTTCACGAGGATGTGATGGTCGAGCGGCTGCCCGGCCACGTCGAGCGCCGCGGCCCGCACCGATACGGCGCCCACTACGGCCGGGTTGGTCGCCGCGGTGGCGACCCACGCGCTGTTCGGCGCGCGAATCGCCTCGATGTCGGCAGTCGAGATGTCCGCGCTGTAGATCCGCACCTTGCTCGCCACGTTCGATTCATTCGCCGCGAGATTGGCGCCGCGCGCAAATTCGTCATAGGGGGCAATGACCACGCGAATATCCGGATGCGCGCGGTAGGCGGCAGCCGCCTGATTGGCAACCGACTGCGCAATCGGATTGTCCACGGTGCCCCAGCGCGCTTTTTCCTGGATACCGGGATGCTCGTGCTTGAACGCCTGCCAGACGGCGTCGCGCCGGTCGAGCGGCGCAAAGCCCGCTACGTACACGTAGCCCGCGGAAAACGCGTTGCCATTGTCCTTGACGGCCTGAGCGAGCAGCAGCGAAGCGAGGTCGCTGTCGCTCTGCTCGATTTGCGGGACCCTGGGGTTTGTCAGATTGACGTCGAAAGCGACGACCTTGATGCCCTTGTCGAGCGCCTGCTGCACGACGTCCTTGAGCGACTCGGGCAAGCCGTGATTGACGATGATCGCCGACACGCCCAGATTGATGGCCTGCTGGATCTGGTCGCGCTGCTCGGCCGCGTCCTGGCGCCCTTCGTAAATGCGCAGGTCGATGCCGAGCGCCTTCGCCTGTTTCTGCGCGCCCGCCTCGTAGGCCTGGAAGAAGTCGCCCTCCGAAAGATAATTAACGAGCGCGATCTTGACGCCGCCTTTGTCGAACGGCGCCGGGGCGCCCGCCAGGGTGGCCGCCTGCGCCGTGAGCGTGCCGAACAGGGCCGCCGTGCAGAGCGCCAGCGCGCTGTTGCGAATGAGCCGTTGAATCGATGTCTTCATGACGTTCCCGTTTGTGCGATGGGGTCAGTTCCAGGCGTGACGTGCCGGCTTGACGCCGTTGAGGTAGTAATTGCCAACAAGGTGATACTTCCAGCGCACCGGATCGTGCAGCGTGTGCGTTCGTGCGTTGCGCCAGTGGCGGTCGAGGTTGTGCACGTCCAGCGTCGACTGCGTGCCGGCCAGTTCGAACAGCTTCTCGCCGGCCAGCAGCGCGACTTGTGTCGTGAGCACCTTCGCCTCGCCCACGGCGACCGAGGCGCGCGCCACGTCGTCCTCCGTCGTCTCGCCTTTTGCGGCGAGTTCGTCGAGTACACGCGCCGCACGTTCGAGCAAGGCCTCGGCGGCATGCAGCTGGATATGCAGATTGCCGACCTCGCGGATCGTCAGGGGGTCGTCGCTTGCGCGCTCGACGCCGCTATCGACCCACGGCCGCGAGCGAGAGCGCACGAACGCGAGCGTGTCTTCGATCGCAGCGCGGGCAATGCCTGCGTCGATGGCGGCCTGGATGATCTGCGAGAGCGGACCGTTGAGCGTGGGCTGCTCCGACACGCGATGCGCGGGCAACACGAGCCTTGCCGGCACGCGCACGTTCTCTAGCGTCACGGTGCCGCTCGCGGTGGTGCGCTGGCCGAAACCGGACCAATCGTCGACCACGCTGAGCCCTGGCGTGCCGCGCGGAATATAGGCGAGCCAGCCCCTGCGGTCCTCGTCGAGCCCGAGCACGGGAACGTAATGCGCGAACAGGGCGCCCGTCGAATAGAACTTGGTGCCGTCCACGACGTAGTGATCGCCGTCGCGGCGCACGCGTGTCTTCAGGTCGAGCACGTGTTTCGTGCCCTTTTCCGAGAAGCCGTTGCCAAAGCGCTTGCCGGCGATGACTTCGCCGAACAGCTCGCGCTTTTGCTCCTCGGTGCCCGTCAGGGCGATCACATCGACGAGGCCGAAGTGATTCTGCGGCAGTTGCCCGAGCGACGGGTCCGCAGCCGCAATGATCTTGACGACCTCCGTGAGCGTGACGTTAGACACGCCAGCGCCGCCATACGCTTTGGGCACCGTAATGCCCCACAGTCCCGAGCGCGAAAACCACTCGATCTCCTCGTGCGGCAGGCGCCGCTCGCTGTCGCGCTGTGCCGCGCCAACGGCCAGCCGCGCGGCCAGCTCCGTTGCGACAGCGATCGCTTCGTTTTCCGTAGCAATCACATGCGCGGCCTCCGTTACGGGAGCGGCGCCCAGTGTCTCGCTGCCTGCCAGTGTCTCTGCCATGATTTGCTCCGCTCGATCAGATTGTGTAACTCGCTAACCACGAAATTGCCAGGCGTCTGCCGGCTTCAGTTGCGCCCTTCCGCCCGGCGCCCGATGCTGAACGTGAACGCCAGCGCCACGACCAGCAATGCGCCCTTGATAAAGTCCTGGAGGTAATACGGGGCGTTGAGCATCGTGAGCCCGTTGAGCAGCACGCCGACGAACACCGCGCCGATCACCGTGCCCGGAACATTGGGCCGCTTCGCGCCCCATACCGCATAGCCAACCAGCGCTGCCGCCACCGCATCGAGCAGCAACGAATGCCCCGCGCTCACGTCGCCTCGCCCCACGCGCGCGGCGATGAGCAGCCCGCCGAGCGAGGCGATCGTCGCGGAAGCGACATAAGCCGCGAGCCGGTAGCGGGCCGTTGGCGCACCGGCCAGCCGGGCCGCCGTCTCGTTGCCGCCGATCGCATAGACCACCCGGCCCCAGCGCGTGGAGCCCATGACGAATGAGACGAGCGCGGTCAGCACGAGCAGCACGAGGACAGGCACCGGCACCACATCGAGGAGGCGTGCGCGGCCTAGCGCGAGGAACGCATCGGGGAACGTGCCGCTCGCTTCGGTGCCGTCGGGCAGGATCGTGCCGCTCGCAAGCGAGCGGCCGCCGGTGGGAATCAGTTGCAGGCCTGCAAGCAGGAAGAGCGTGCCGAGTGTCGCGAGCTGGTCCGGGACATGCAGGCGCGTGATCAGCAACCCGTTGAAGAGCCCCGCCGCCACACCCAGCGCGAGACACGCGAGCACGGCTTCCCAGCCGTTGCCGTGCCACACCACGAGCACATAGCTAGCGGCCATCTGCGCCGAGGCGGCGACACTGCCCACGGAAAGATCGAAGCCGCCCGCGGCGAGCGTGACCGTTACACCGATGCCGAGCAACGCCACGATCGAGACGGCCTGCAAGATGCTGAACAGGTTCGCGACGTTCAGAAACGCGGGTTCGCGAACCGTGAAGATGACGCCAAGAGCGACGAGCACGAGCAGTAGCCCGCCGCGCTCGAGCGCGACGAAGAGGCTGTGCCGGCGCTGCCGGGTCGTGTCGCGCGCGGAAGACTCGTCCGATGCTGCCGTGGGTGTGATGGATCTCATGAGTGGGCTGATAAGAGGGATTCCGCTACGGCTACGCGTTCGACTGTGCCGCGGTCGAACAGGACGATGCGGTCGGCGACTTCATGCGCCTCTTCGAGGTCGCTGACGAAAACGAGCGTCGCGCGCGTAGCGGCGCGCTCGCGCAACGCGGCGGCGATATCGGCCCGTGCGCCCGCATCGACGCCCTGGAACGGCTCGTCGAGCAGCAGCAGCCGGGCCGGCTCGGCGTGCCAGCGCGCCAGCAGCACCTTCTGCTGATTGCCGCCCGAAAGCCGCGCGACGCGGTCGTCCGGACCCGAGCAGCGAATGCCGAATGTCTCGATGGCGTCTTGCGCCTGCGCGCCTTCGCGATCGCGAGGCAGGCCCACGCCGCGCTGCCAGCGGGACAGAAACGGAAAACTGATCGTGCCGGCGATCGATGCGAACGCAACGGTGTCGGGAAAGAGTGACGTGCGCCACCGGTCTTCGCCGGCGAGGAATACGCCCGCGCGGATCGCGTCGGTTGGCGAGCGCGGGGCCCAGGCGCTGCCGTAAAGGCGCATCTCGCCCGCGGTCGCGCGCAACGCGCCGAATATCACCTGGGCAAGCCTCGACTTCCCCGCGCCGACCGGGCCGACAACCGCGACGATCTCGCCTTGCTGCACGTCGAGATCGAACGCGTCGCCATGCGCCGTGAGGCGCAAGCCGCGCAGCCGCAATGCGGGTTCCGCGCCCGCCTCGCCCGTGCGTGGCAAGACTCGCGCCTGCGGCAGTGCGCGGCCGATCATCGCCTCCAGCGCCGCGTCGAAATCGAGGGGCGCGCTCTGTTCGGACACGATGCGGCCGTCACGGAGCACGGCCACCCGCGAAGCCAGTCTTCGCAGGTCGCCAAGCCGATGCGAGACGAGCAGCACCGCCACGCCCTCCGCGCGCAAGTCATCCACAAGCGCATGGAGCCGTGCGGCCTCGCTCGTGGAAAGGCTGGCCGTAGGCTCGTCGAGAATCAGCAGCCGCGGGCGCGAAGCCAGCGCCCGCGCGATCACCACGCGCTGCTGGCCGGCGAGAGAAAGCGAACCGAGCGGTGCGGTGAGATCGGCTTCGAGCCCCACGCGCGCGGCCAGCGCGGCTGCACGGGTATAGCGGGAGGCGCGCGGCGTCCACCAGCGCGCTCCGCCGCCGCAAAGTTCGTCGAGCAGAAGATTGTCGGCAATGGACAGCGCGGGCACCACGGCGTCGGCAATGCTCTGATGCACGGTCGCCACGCCCAGACGCTTCGCCGCCTGGGGCGAACCCGGCGCATAGGCCTGTTCGCCGAGCGTGAGCCCGCCTTCGTCCTGTGAATTCACGCCGCTCAGGATCCTGACGAACGTCGATTTCCCGGCGCCGTTCGCGCCCATCAGCGCAACGACCTCTCCGGCGTGGATGGAAAAGTTCAGCCGCGACAGCGCGAGCGTCGCGCCAAAACGCTTCGTGATCGAGTGGGCAGTCAGAATCGGAGCGGACATCGCTGGGTTAGCCGGTTGGGGATCGCTAGCGGACAGTGCTGCCCATCGTAGCGAGGCATGGGAGGGAGCCCAACTAAGCGATGCTCATATTCATGCGTCTGCATTTGATAAGGCGCCCTACCGAAAGCGGCCTGACAGCAACAGGGCGTATCCGCTGTCGCAACAGCCAATTCGACGACATTGCAAAGAACGCGCAGAAGCAAATCGGGCAAGCCGATATCGATTCATCAATCAGTTATTGGAGCCGCAGCGCGCGGGTTTCTATACTTTTCTTCTTCGCTGCGTGGTGCGCAGTCTCTCCACCCCCAACCGAGAAAGAACGCATGAATGTCTCCCGATCCCATGACGCGCTCTCGCAAGGCGCCGACTACGAAACCCTCGCCGCCCGCTTCCGCCCGATCTTCACGGAGATCGGCCGCGAAGCCGCCGAACGCGAGCGCTCGCGCACACTGCCGCATGACGCGATTGCCGCGCTCAAGCAAGCGGGCTTCGGCGCCGTGCGCATTCCGGTGCGTGACGGTGGCGCGGGTGCTTCGATCGCGCAGTTGGCGCAACTGCTCATCGAGCTTGCCGCCGCGGACTCGAACCTGCCGCAGGCGCTGCGCGGGCACTTCGCCTTCGTCGAGGACTGGCTGAACGTGCCTGCCGGCGCGGACCAGCGCGCATGGTTCGATCGCTTCGTGAGCGGCCAGCTCGTCGGCAATGCATGGACCGAGGCTGGCGACGTCGCGCTCGGCCAGATCAACACGAAGGTCGCGCGCCGCGACGGCGGCTTCGTGCTCAACGGTTCGAAGTACTACAGCACCGGGAGCCTCTACGCGGACTGGATCGACGTGTTCGCGCAGCGCGAAGAAGACGGCAGCGACGTGATCGTGGCCGTGGCGACGGACCAGCCCGGCGTGCTTCGCGAAGACGATTGGGACGGCTTCGGCCAGACGACCACGGGCAGCGGCACCACGCTCTTTCGCGACGCCGCGGTCGAGGGCCGCAACATCATCGACTTCAGCCGCCGCTTCAAATATCAGACCGCGTTCTATCAGCTCTTTCACGTCGCCACGCTCGCAGGAATTGCCGAGGCAGCGAGGCGCGATGCCGCCACCCTCGTGCGCAGCCGCAAGCGTATCTACAGCCACGGCAACGCGCCGCGCGTGAGTGACGACGCGCAGATCCAGCAGGTGATCGGCGAAATCGCCTCATGGGCCTATGGTGCAAAGGCCGTCGCGCTGCAGACTGGAGAAGCCGCACAGCGCGCTTACGAGGCGCGCTTCGAAGGTGACGACGAGGCCGAGCGCGCGGCAAACGTGGAAGCCGAAATCGCTTCGGCACAGGCCCAGATCGTCGCCTCCGAATTCGCGCTGCGCGCGGCGACGCATCTGTTCGATGCGCTCGGCGCGTCTGCCATCCGCGCCGGCCACGCGCTCGACCGCCATTGGCGCAATGCACGCGCGGTGTCGTCGCACAATCCGCTCGTCTACAAGGCGAAGATCGTGGGTGACTGGACCATCAACGGCACCGAGCCGCCCTTTCTCTGGCAAATCGGCAACGGACAGGAACGCGGGAGCAATTGAACATCATGAGCAAAACTATCCACCTGAACGCGTTCGAGATGAACTGCGTGGGCCACCAGTCGCCAGGCCTCTGGACCCACCCGCGCGATCGCTCGTGGCAGTACAAGGATCTCGATTACTGGACCGACCTCGCGAAGATACTCGAGCGTGGGGTCTTCGATGCGATCTTCATCGCAGATGTAATCGGCTACTACGACGTCTACAAAGGAAGTAACTATCACGCGCTTCATCAGGCCGCACAGATTCCGGTCAACGACCCACTGCAACTCGCTGCGCCCATCGCGATGGTGACGTCGCATCTAGGTATTGGCATCACGGCCTCCACGAGCTTCGAGCACCCCTACACGTTCGCGCGGCGTCTGTCCACAGCCGATCATCATACGAAGGGGCGCCTCGCGTGGAACATCGTGACGTCGTATCTCGAGAGCGGCGCGAAGAATATCGGGCAAGGCGGCCTGCGCGACCACAACAACCGCTACGAGGTCGCGACGGAATACGTCGAGGTGCTCTACAAGCTGTTCGAGGGCAGCTGGGAAGACGGCGCCGTGGTGCGCGACCGGGACCGGCGCGTGTTCACGCACCCGGAGAAAGTGCACGAAATCGGCCACAAGGGAAAATACTTCGAAGTACCAGGCTATCATCTTTGCGAGCCCTCTCCGCAGCGCACACCGGTGCTGTTTCAGGCCGGCGCATCGGGCCCCGGCAAGACGTTCGCGGCGCAGCATGCCGAATGTGTGTTCGTCGCGGCGCTCACGAAAAACCTGCTGCGCGACTATGTGGCGGACGTGCGCCGCCAGGCGGCGCTCGCCGGGCGCGATGGCAACAGGCTGCTGATTTACAACCTCGTCACCGTGATCGTCGACGAGACCGATGCCAAAGCACAGGCGCGCTTCGAGGAGTATCAGCGCCACGTCTCCTACGACGGCTCGCTCGTGTTCATGTCGGGCTGGACCGGCATCGACTTCGGGCAGTACCTGCCCACCGACACAGTCAAGCGTGTGCAAACGAATGCGATCCATTCGGCTGTCGAACATCTCTCGGGCGGCGACACGACCTGGACCATCGAAGCGCTGGCGAAGTGGGGCGGCGTAGGCGGAATGGGACCGGTATTCGTCGGCTCCCCCACGACGATTGCCGACATCCTCCAGGAGTGGGTCGAAGAAACCGGCGTGGACGGATTCAATCTGGCGTACGCGCTCGCGCATGAGACCTTCGAGCATGTCGTCGAGTACCTCGTGCCCGAGCTGCAGCGCCGCGGCGTGTACCCGCGCGATTACGCGCCGGGCACCTTGCGCGAAAAGCTCTTCGGCGGCGGTGCGCGATTGCCCGACGAGCATCCGGCGGCACGCTATCGCGACATCGAGCGAGTGAAGCGCGAATCGGCCGTTGAGACGGGCGAAGTGGTTCCCGCCCCGGCTGCGTGAATAAACATAAGCAACCCAAAACAGGAAGGCGCGTCCGTGGATGCAGCACATCCGTCGTTATATTCCACCAGCGCATATGCATAGCGAATGTGTCTGGTTTGCAGGCAGACACGCCGACAGTAGAATCCGTCGACTCACTGATGCCGTCAACGAAACTCTCATTACGAACATTTCAATCATGAAAGCCATCCGCTCCGCTCTTTTCGCCGCTCTGCTGTCGGTCGTCGCCGCTGCGCCGGCCCTCGCTGCAGACGAACTCGCGCAGGTCAAGTCGTCCGGTGTGTTCCGTGTCGGCACCGAAGGCACTTACGCGCCGTTCACCTACCATGACGAAACCGGCAAGCTGACCGGCTTCGACGTCGATATCGCCACGGCCATCGCACAACGGCTTGGCGTGAAGCCGCAGTTCGTCGAAGGCAAATGGGATGGCCTGATCGCGGGCCTGGACGTCAATCGCTACGACGCCGTGATCAACGAGGTTTCGATCACCGACGCACGCAAGGCCAAGTACGATTTTTCGAAGCCGTATATCTCGACGCACGCCGTGCTGATCGTGCGCTCGGAGAACACGACCATCCATTCCTTCGACGACCTGAAGGGCAAGAAGTCGGCCAATACGCTGACCAGCAACTTCGGCAAGCTTGCCGCGTCGCATGGTGCCGACGTCGTGCCGGTTCAAGGTTTCAACGAATCGATCGATCTGCTGACATCGGGCCGCGTGGACGCCACCGTCAACGACGCGCTTTCGTTCCTCGACTTCCAGAAGCACAAGCCGGACGCGAAACTCAAGATCGCCGCCATCGACGCGTCTTCCGCTGACGACCAGTCGGGCGTGCTGCTGCGCAAGGGCAACCCGGACCTGGTCGCGGCCGTCGACAAGGCGCTCGCCGATATCAAGGCCGACGGGACCTACGCGAAGATCTCGCAGAAGTATTTCGGCAAAGACGTTTCGCAATAAGGCGGACTGAACAATGCCGGCATGGCTGCATTTGATGGCGCAATCGTTGTGGCCACTGCTCTACGCGGGACTGGTCTTTACCGTCCCGCTCACGCTGGCTTCGTTCGCGATCGGCATGGCGCTCGCGTTCTGCGCGGCGCTCATCCGCCTCTTCGGGCAACGCTGGGCGGTCGCGGCCGTGCGTTTTTATATCTGGCTCTTTCGCGGCTCGCCACTGCTCGTGCAGCTGTTCGTCATCTTCTACGGGCTGCCCAACGTGGGCATCGTGCTCGATCCGTTGACGGCGGCCATCATCGGCTTTTCACTCAATGTGGGCGCTTATAACGCGGAAGTCATTCGTGGCGTGATCGAATCGATTCCGCGCGGCCAGTGGGAAGCCGCCTACTCGATGAACATGACGCGCGCGCAGGCGCTACGCCGCGCCATCCTGCCGCAAGCGATTCGCGTAGCGTTGCCCGCGCTCTCGAACTCGTTCATCTCGCTCGTGAAGGACACCTCCCTCGCGGCCGTGCTGACCGTGCCGGAAATCTTTCAGGCTGCACAACGCATCGCCGCCGTGACTTACGAACCCCTCATTCTTTATACCGAGGCCGCACTGATCTATCTCCTGTTCAGCTCCGTGCTCTCGCAGGCGCAAGGGCGTCTCGAAGCGCGCTATGGCCGCCATGCCCTGTTCCAGGCAGGGCGCTGATGATCCACATCGAGACACTCCACAAGTCGTTCGGCGACCACGAGGTGCTCGCGGCCATCGACCTCACGCTCAAGGCCGGCAGCGTCACGGCGCTGATCGGGCCGTCCGGCAGCGGCAAGAGCACGCTGCTACGCTGCATCAATCTGCTCGAAATGCCAGACTCCGGCACGTTGAGCGTGGGCGATGCCCGCCTCGAATTCAGCCGCGGCCGGCGGCTCTCCCACGCGGAAATCGCCTCGGTGCGTCGGCATACCGGCATGGTGTTCCAGAACTTCCAGTTGTTCCCGCACCTGAGCGTGATCGAGAATGTGATGGAAGGTCTCGTCACGGTCCTCAAATGGGAGAAGGAGCGAGCCCGCGAGCGCGCCGCCGCGCTGCTTGCGAAAGTGGGGATTGCCCAGAAGGCGGACGCATGGCCCTCCACGCTTTCGGGCGGCCAGCAGCAACGCGTAGCGATCGCGCGCGCACTCGCGCCCTCGCCCCAGGTGCTGCTCTGCGACGAGCCGACTTCAGCGCTCGACCCCGAACTCTCCGCGGAAGTGGTCGACGTGCTGAGGCAGCTCGCGCAGGAGGGCACGACCATGCTGATGGCGACGCATGATTTGCGGCTCGCGGCTTCCGTCGCGCACGACGCAGTCTTTCTCAAGGAGGGTGCGATCGTCGAAGCCGGCCCGTCGCATGAACTCTTCGCGCGGCCGCGCGATGCGCGCACGGCTCGCTTCGTCTCTACGCTTACCCAGGCCCTTCCGCCGCTCTGAGCTCACGCAGGCGGCGTCGCCCGACGCCGCCTGATCGTATCCGCTCAATGCACCCTGGGAAAACCGTGCCGATCGGCAAGCAGCGCGAGAATGCGTTTCGTGTCGGTTACGAAGTGACGGCCGTTCAGCGTCTGTACGCCCTCGGGTACCGGATGCTCGTCGCCCAGCACGAGCACGGGCAACCCCTGATGCGCCTCGTCGAGCACGTCGATCACGGCCGCCCGCGGGCGCGCAAACGGCAGGCGTTTCACATCGAGCCGCGCGACGCGCTCGGGCTCGGACACGAGCAGTCCTTCTATCGGCGCGCCGTCCGGGCAGATGAAACGCTCGCCGGGACGCGCGGGGTCAGTGAAGCCAGGTTCCAGCAACAGCAGCAGATCTCGAGTCATGGTAGATCGACGCTCCGTGATCGAATTGAGGGCACACGGGGATTGTCGTGCGCGGCGGCCACTGCCGCCACGAACGAATCGATCCAACAATATTCGCGCCGCTGCTAACCGGCATTTTGGCTGACCGTAAAAAACCGGTTCTCCGGTTTCGGCAGGCCGAGATGCTCGCGTAGCGTATTGCCCTCGTACTCGCGACGGAAAATGCCGCGCCGCTGCAACTCGGGCACGACTTTCTCCACGAAGTCGTCGAGGCCCGCGGGCAGATACGGGAACATCACGTTGAAGCCATCGCTGCCCGCCTCCACCAGCCATTGCTCCATCTCGTCCGCGATCGAATCCGGTGTGCCGACCATTTGCAGGCCCGAGTAACCGCCCACGCGCTGCGCGAGCTGGCGAATCGTCAAGCCCTCGTCGCGCGCCCAGTCCACCACGCGTTGCCGCGCGGTACGGCTCGCATTGCTCTCCGGAATCTCGGGCAGCGGGCCGTCCGGCTCGAAACCGGAGACGTCGTGACCGAGCGCGATCGATAGCGAGGCAATGCCGCTGTCATAGTGCACGAAGCTGTCGAGACGTTCGCGCTTCTCGCGCGCCTCTTCCTGCGAGTCGCCCACCACGACGAACGCGCCAGGCAGGATCTTCAGATGATCGGGATCGCGGCCCAGCTTTTCCATGCGCCCCTTCACGTCGGCATAGAAACGCTTGCCGGCTTCGAGATTCGGCTGCGCGGTGAAGACCGCCTCGGCCGTTTCGGCAGCGAGTTGCCGCCCGGCCTCCGACGATCCGGCCTGCACCACCACCGGCCAGCCCTGCGGCGGCCGCGCAATATTGAGCGGCCCGCGCACGCAATAGTAGTCACCCTTGTGCGCGAGCACATGGAGCTTCTCCGGATCGAAATACTCGCCGCTCTCCACGTCGCGCAGGAATGCATCGTCGGCCCAACTGTCCCAGAGGCCAGTCACGACATCGAAGAATTCGCGGGCGCGGCGATAGCGTTCGTCGTGCTCCACGTGTTCCTCGAGGCCGAAATTGAGCGCTGCGTCCGGATTGGAAGTCGTCACGAGGTTCCACCCGGCGCGGCCGCCGCTCAGATGATCCAGCGAGGCGAAGCGGCGCGCGACATGATATGGCGTGTCGAACGTCGTCGAAGCCGTTGCGACGAGCCCGATCTTCTCCGTCACGGCGGCAAGCGCCGAGAGCAAGGTGAACGGTTCGAACGAGGTGGCGGTGTGGCTGCGCTTGAGCGCGTTGACCGGCATGTTCAAGACGGCGAGGTGGTCGGCCATGAAGAACGCGTCGAAACGCGCACGCTCGAGCGTCTGCGCAAAGCGCTTCAGATGCGCGAAATTGAAATTCGCGTCAGGGTACGCACCGGGGTAACGCCACGCCCCCGTGTGCAGGCTGACGGGGCGCATGAATGCGCCGAGATGCAACTGTCGGTTACGGTTCATCGCTTCGGCCGCCGGAAAACGAAAGTCACAACATACTCCGGATCGGCAAACTCCGCTGAGGGCGTCAGCGCAGATAAGCATCTGACAATATCTTGGTTGTGCCGATGTTGAAACAGATTAAGGTGAGAGATGGATCGCCGCGCACCCGCGGCAGTTTCAACATGCATCTTTAAACAGGCAACGGCACGATGTCGAACGACAACTACGACCATCACGACGACCACACGGCAAACGGCGCGCGCCGCAAGCTATTGAAGCTCGCAGCGGGGGCCGCGACGGCCGCCGCGCTGCGTGGCGCAACGGGGCTCACGAGCGCTGCCGCGTTGACGCTTCAAAGCGGCGCGGCACGCGCGGACGAAGGCCGGGTCCTGCGCATCGGTTTCCAGAAGTACGGCAACTTTGTGGTGCTAAAGGCTCAGCACACGCTGGAGAAGCGGCTCGCGCCGCTCGGCTTCACCGTGCAATGGCTCGAGTTTCCCGGTGGCCCGCAGTTGCTGGAAGGGCTTGCCGCCGGCGCGGTGGATGTCGGCACCGTGGGCGAAACGCCGCCCATCTTTGCGCAGGCCGGCGGCGTGGATTTCGTCTACGTTGCCAGCGAACCGCCCGCGCCGCAGGGTGAGGCCATTGTCGTGCACGAAGATTCGCCGATCCGCACGCCCGCCGACCTGCGCGGCAGGCGCGTCGCGTTCAACAAAGGCTCGAACGTGCACTATCTGCTCGTCAAGGCGCTGCAGAGAGCCAACCTCAAGTATGAAGATATCCAGCCCGTCTATCTCGCTCCCGCCGATGCGCGCGCCGCATTCACGAGCGGCAGCGTGGACGCCTGGGTGATCTGGGATCCCTACCTCGCGGCAATCGAACGCCAGGCGAAAGTGCGTTCGATCGCGAACGGCGAAAACCTCGTTCGCAATACACAGTACTACATAGCAAGCCGTAACTTCGCGAATGTGCATGCGTCTGTCCTGCATGTGGTCGTGGAGGAAATCGGCGCCGTGGACGCCTGGGCACGCGACAACGTTCCGGCCGTTGCGGCTCAACTGTCACCGCTTGTCGGCCTCGACGCGTCGACGCTCGAACTCGCCCTCAGGCGCGCGAGCTACGGCGTGCAGCCCGTCGACGCGGCCACGCTCGCCTACCAGCAGCAAATTGCCGATACGTTCTCCGAACTCAAGCTGATCCCGAAGAAGCTCGTCGTCGCCGATGCGCGCTGGCAATCCGCCTGAGCGCGCTGACGCCCGCTTGTCGAGACATGGCAGCCGCGCCTGGCATCACGCCAGGGCGGCCTTCCCCCCTTGCCCGGCAAAACCGGCCTAGAAGCCGAGATCGGCGCCGCCAGGGCCACCCACCGGCGCTTGCGCCGCCTGGGCTTTGGGAGCCTCATGCACCGTGGCATCGGTCGTGAGCAATAGTCCCGCCACCGAAGCCGCGTTTTGCAGCGCCGTGCGCGTGACCTTGGTCGGATCGAGCACGCCCTTTTCGACCAGATCGCCGTATTCGCCCGTGGCCGCGTCGTAACCGAAGTTGCCCGTGCCTTCCGCGACCTTCGCCGCGACCACGCTCGCTTCTTCGCCCGCATTGCTCACGATCTGACGCAGCGGTTCTTCCAGTGCACGCAGCACGATCTTCACGCCCGCCGTCTGGTCGGCGTTCTTGCCCTTCAGGTCGAGGATCGCCTGACGCACGCGGATCAGCGCCACGCCGCCACCCGGCACGATGCCCTCTTCCACGGCCGCGCGCGTGGCATGCAACGCATCGTCCACGCGGTCCTTCTTTTCCTTCACTTCGATCTCGGTGGCGCCGCCCACCTTGATGACAGCCACGCCGCCCGCCAGCTTCGCCACACGTTCCTGCAGCTTCTCGCGGTCGTAGTCGGAGGTCGCTTCCTCGATCTGCACGCGAATCTGCTTCACGCGCGCCTCGATGGCGCCGGCTTCGCCCGCGCCGTCGATCACCGTGGTGTTTTCCTTGCCCACCTCGATGCGCTTGGCCTGGCCCAGCTCCTGGAGCGTGGCCTTCTCCAGCGTGAGGCCCGTTTCCTCGGCGACCACCTGGCCGCCCGTGAGGATCGCGATGTCTTCGAGCAGCGCCTTGCGGCGGTCGCCGAAACCCGGCGCCTTCACGGCCACCGTCTTCAGCACGCCGCGAATGTTGTTGACGACGAGCGTGGCGAGCGCCTCGCCCTCGATATCCTCGGCGATCAGCAGCAGCGGGCGCCCGGCCTTCGCCACCTGTTCGAGCAGCGGCAGCAGGTCGCGAATGTTCGAGATCTTCTTGTCGTGCAGGAGGATGAACGGATTGTCGAGTTCGGCGACCTGCTTGTCCGGGTTGTTGATGAAGTACGGCGAGAGATAGCCGCGATCGAACTGCAAGCCCTCCACGACGTCGAGTTCGTCGGCGAGCGACTTGCCGTCTTCCACCGTGATCACGCCTTCCTTGCCCACGCGATCGATCGCCTCGGCAATGCGCTGGCCAATCGACTCCTCGCCGTTGGCCGAAATCGTCGCGACCTGCGCAATCTCCTTGCTCGTCGTGGTGGGCTTGCTGATCTTCCTGAGTTCTTCAACGGCGGCCACCACCGCCTTGTCGATGCCGCGCTTCAGGTCGAGCGGGTTGAGCCCCGCCGCCACGTACTTCTGCCCTTCGCGCACGATCGCCTGCGCAAGCACGGTGGCGGTCGTGGTGCCGTCGCCCGCTGCGTCGCTCGTTTTCGAGGCGACTTCCTTGACGACCTGCGCGCCGATGTTCTGGAGCTTGTCGGCCAGTTCGATTTCCTTGGCGACCGAAACGCCGTCCTTGGTCACGACGGGCGCGCCGAAGCTGCGTTCGAGCACGACGTTGCGGCCCTTCGGGCCGAGCGTGACCTTGACGGCGTCGGCGAGCAGGTTCACGCCTTCGATGAGTTTGGTGCGGGCGATGTCGCCGAATACGATGTCTTTGGCTGCCATGATGACGTGCTCTCTCAGGTTCTCGCTTATTGATTGACGACTGCGACGATGTCTTCTTCGCGCAGCACGAGGAGTTCGTTGCCGTCCACCTTCACGGTCTGGCCCGCGTATTTGCCGAACAGCACGCGGTCTCCCGCGTTCAGGTCCGGCGCAATGCGGCGGCCGTCGTTGTCGCGGCGGCCCGGTCCCACGGCCAGCACTTCGCCCTGGTCGGGCTTTTCGGCGGCGCTATCGGGAATGACGATGCCCGAAGCGGTGCGGGTTTCCTGGTCGAGTCGTTTGACGATCACGCGATCGTGCAGTGGGCGCAGGCTCATGGGTGGCTTCCTTGCGGTTATCTCTCGGTTATTCGCGGTGAAAATGGCACTCGCCTCGTGCGAGTGCTGATGGAAAACCGAGTATAGAAAGCCGGCGCGCGCCGCTCCAATAACGGATTGGCAGATCGATATCTCACGAACGGGCTTATCGATATCGCGCGGAAGTGGAAAACGGAAAGGAGAGAGGAAAAGAGGAAGGGAGCGGCGTCAGGCAACGCCGCTCCGGGGTCGTGTTACTGCCGCGGCGCCAGACCGCGAACGACCGACACGAGCGCATCGACCTCTTCGCACGTGTTGTAGAACGCGAGCGAGGGCCGCACGGTGGCTTCCAGACCGAAACGGCGCAGAATGGGCTGGGCGCAATGATGCCCCGCGCGCACTGCAATGCCTTCGCGGCTCAGCGCCTGCCCCACCTCTTCGGTGCTGTAGCCCTTCAGCACGAACGACAGCACGCTGGCCTTGTCGCGAGCCGTGCCCACGAGGCGCACGCCCGGCACCGGCGCGAGCACGCTCGTTGCGTAGGCAAGCAGATCGTGCTCGTAACGCGCGATGTTTTCGATGCCGACGCGGCTCACATAGTCCAGCGCGGCGCCCAGCCCCACCGCATCGGCGATATTGCCGGTGCCCGCTTCGAAGCGCGACGGCGGCGGCTGGAACACCGTCCGCTCGAACGTCACGTCCTGAATCATGTTGCCGCCGCCCTGCCATGGCGGCATGTTTTCCAGCACCTCGCGCTTGCCGTACACCACGCCGATGCCGGTCGGCCCATAGATCTTGTGGCCCGAGAACACGAAGAAGTCCGCATCGAGCGCCTGCACGTCCACCCGCATGTGCGAAATCGACTGCGCGCCGTCGACCAGCGCCTTCGCGCCCGCACGATGCGCAAGCTCCACGATCTCGTCCACGGGCACGACCGTGCCCAGCGCGTTCGACACCTGCGTGACCGAGACGATCTTCGTGCGGTCGTTGAGCAGTTTGCGGTACTCGTCCAGCAGCACCTGGCCCGAATCGTCGACCGGAATGACGCGCAGCCTGGCGCCCTTGAGCGCGGCGAGCTGCTGCCACGGGACGATGTTCGCGTGGTGCTCGAGATGCGAGACGATGATCTCGTCGCCCTCGCCCACGTTCTGCACGCCCCAGGTCTTCGCGATCAGGTTGATCGCCTCGGTCGTGCCGCGCACGAACACGATCTCTTCGGGCGACGATGCATTGATGAAGCGCTGCACCGTCTTGCGCGCATGCTCGTACGCGTCGGTCGCTCTCGCCGCGAGCGTGTGCGCCGCGCGGTGAATGTTCGAGTTCTCGTGCGCGTAGAAGTACGCGAGGCGATCGATCACGGCCTGCGGCTTGTGCGTCGTCGCGGCGTTGTCGAACCACACCAACGGCTTACCGTTCACGCGCTCCTGGAGGATCGGGAAGTCGCGGCGCACCGCATTGACATCGAAAGGCGGATGCGCGCCGCGCAACGGCACGCCCTGGCTCACGCCTGGCGCCGCTGCCCGTTCGTCGAGAAAGTATCGCGCGGGGCCGCCATTTGCATCGTAGTCCCGACGATCGGGGGTCAGCAGGCCACGCAGCGCATCGTCGCCCGGCAAGCCGAACGCTTCGGGAGAGGCGAGCCCGTGCACCGGCACCTCGATATCGCGCGCCGTATCGCGCCAGCCGTTGCCCGCCGTTTCCGTGAAGTAGAACGGCGAACGCTCGCTCGTCGTGGCTCGCACTGGCTCGGACGGCTCGGCCACCGCGTAAGCCTGTGGCACGCCAAGCAGCGAGCCGCCCGCGCGCGGCTCCAGCGCCGGTGCGACCGTCACCGCGTTGTCGGGCAGTCCGTTCGCCGCCGCCGCGTGCGGCGCGAGCGCGGGTACGCGATTGCCGAGCGAAAGCACGTGCGTGGGCGCGGAAGGCGCGAGATTCAAGCCCGGCGCCTTGCCTTGCGGCGGCGCGAAGCCCGGCACGCCCGTGCCGGTGCCGCCCGGACCCGCGAGCGGTGAGCCCGCCGGCGCCGGATTGCTGACCGAGGCAAGTATCGGCGCGGCCGCGGGCAAGGCGGACGGCACGCCGCCTACCGCGCCGCTTCCTGCCGCGACGCCGGGCGCGCCTGCGCCGCCCGGCAACGTGCTGAAGAACTCGTTGGCGAGCCGCGCAAGCGTGGCGGGATCCGGCAGTCCGCCCGGCAACGGCGGATGCGCGATTTCCGTTGGGTTAGCGGTAGGTGTCAGGGTAGTCATGGTACTTGCCGATTTCCACGTCATCGAGCACAGCCAGCGCATCCGGCGAATGCACCGCCAGCGAGCAGTACAGCGAGATCAGATACGACGCGATCGCCTGGTTGTTGATGCCCATGAAGCGCACCGAGAGCCCCGGTCCCTGCTCGCCCGCCACGCCCGGTTGATACAGGCCCACCACGCCCTGGCGCTTGTCGCCCACGCGCAGCAACAGGATCTTGGTCTTGCCGTCGGCAACCGGCACCTTGTCCGAAGGAATCAGCGGAACGCCGCGCCACGTGAGGAACTGCGAACCGAACAGGCTGACCGTAGGCGGCGGCACGCCTCGCCGCGTGCATTCGCGGCCGAATGCGGCAATCGCGAGCGGATGGGTAAGGAAGAACGCGGGCTCTTTCCAGACCTTCGTGAGCAGTTCGTCGAGGTCGTCGGGCGTGGGCGCGCCGGTCAGCGGGAAAATGCGCTGGTCTTCCTCGACGTTCGCCAGCAGGCCGTAGTCGGGATTGTTGATGAGCTGGCTTTCCTGCAACTCCTTGATCGTTTCGATCGTGAGGCGCAGTTGCTCCTTGATCTGGTCGTGCGGGCTGCTGTAGAGGTCGGAAATCCGCGTGTGTACGTCGAGCACCGTGCTCACCGCGTTGAGGAAGTACTCGCGCGGCTGCTCTTCGTAAGGCACGAATGTCGTGGGCAGCGTGCCTTCGTCCTCGCGCGCCGTGCAGGCGGCACGCACTGCTTCGGGATCCTTAACGCGGTTCAGACGATAAATACCGGCTTCGACCGGCACCCATTGCAGCAGGTGCGTAAGCCAGCGCGGCGTGATCGTGGAAAGCTGCGGGACGGTTTTGGTGGCATTCGCCAGTTGCCGCGCGGCGTTATCGCCAAGCGCGGTCTGGCCGCTCTGAATCGAGGACATGAACGAGGGCTCCGGTGACTTATAACGAAAACTGCTTTGCTTATGAAGACGGCTGATTATGAGGAGCCAATGGAGCCGGATCAACCGGCTATAGACGGCAGCGTGCGGGAAGCCTCAGGGCGACAACGGGCTGCCGGGAAGCGAGATCGCGGTCGGCGCGCCCGCGGCCCCACCCGCAAGCAGCTCCGCGATACCCAAGCCGAAAGCCAATGCAAGCTTTTCGACGGTGACGATCGAAGCGATGGCCGTGCCGCGCTCGATTTCGCCGACGTAGGTGCGGTTGAGTCCCGCATGTTCGGCGAGCCGCTCCTGCGACCAGGCCTGCGCCTCGCGCAGGCGGCGCACCGTGGCGCCGAAGTCATGGACGATGGCGCTCATCATGCCGCGCCCGTTGCGATGGCATCCGGCGCGGCGGTGCCGGGGCGTTCATGCGCCGGCGCGCGCACTTCGTGCCGGGAAATCGCCTGGGTGATATGCGCCCCTGCCGGCACGCTTTCGGTCAGCCAGACATTGCCGCCAATCACCGCGCCGCGCCCGAGCGTGACACGCCCGAGTATCGTCGCGCCCGCATAAATGACGACCTCGTCCTCGACAATGGGATGACGTGGCAGCCCTTTCTCGAGATTGCCGGCCGCGTCGCGGGGAAAGCGTTTTGCGCCGAGCGTCACGGCCTGGTACACACGCACGCGCTCGCCAATGATCGCGGTTTCGCCGATCACGACGCCCGTGCCGTGATCGATGAAGAACGCACTGCCGATCTGCGCGCCCGGATGAATGTCGATGCCGGTGGCCGCATGCGCCAGTTCTGAAATGATGCGCGCGAGCAGCGGCAAACCGAGCCGGTAGAGTTCGTGCGCGAGCCGGTGGTGAATCATCGCCAGCACGCCCGGATAGCAGAGCAGCACCTCGTCGACGCTGCCCGCGGCCGGATCGCCGTTGAACGCCGCGAGCACATCGCTGTCGAGCAATCCCCGGATGACTGGCAGGCGCTGCGAGAACGCACGCACGGCAGCCAATGCGCGTGCATCGATTTCGCCGTGATCGGTTTCGGCGTGGCGCGCCTTGTAGCGCAGTTCGAGCCTCGCCTGCGCCAGCAGTGCGTGCAGCGCGGCGTCGAGCGCATGGCCGACGTAGAAGTTCTCGCTTTCCTGGCGCAGGTCGGGCGGCCCGAGCCGCATCGGGAACAGCACGCCCTTGAGCGTTTCGACGACCTCGGCCAGCGCTTCGCGCGCGGGCAGGTCGCGCCCGCCCGGCTCCAGGGCGCGGCGCTGCAATTCCCGCCATTGCTGACGCACGCCCTGCAGCGCATCGACGATTTCCGACACATGAAATACGGTCACGCCAGTTCTCTCTTCGTTATTCGTTGGGGGCGTCGGGAACAGGCTCTAATCCTGCACCCACGGTAAGTCATGAAAACGCCAGCCATTACGGCGCCCGCGCCGGCCGGCTTCGTCCAGGTCGCCTTCAAAGCCTTCGGTGACGTTGAACACATGGGTAAAACCCGCCTTGGCCGCCGCTTCGGCGGCCTGTGCCGACCGGTTCCCGCTGCGGCACAGCAGGACAATCGCCGCGCTCTTGCCCGTCTTTGCCTCGAGCTCGCGCACGAAGCGCGGATTGCGTGTGAAGCTCGTGCCCGTGGCCCACGCCACATGCAACGTGTCGGGCACGTGGCCAACGAACTTGCGCTCTTCGGCCGTGCGCACGTCCACGAGCACCGCTTCGCCCGCCTGATGGAGCGCCCAGGCTTGCCGCGGCGTCACGCTGCCCGCGTAGGGCAGGCCGGCCGCCTGCGCGGCGCCGCGCGCCGCTTCCAGATCCGCGTGCAGCGGCGTTTCATGCAGTTCCACTGTCATCAGTGTCTCCTTAATGTGGACGGCAGCGCCCCGACCCTCGGAGCGCTGCCGCCTATAGCCATCAGGATTCCACTATGCAAGTGCGCCGCCGCCGTTCCAACCAATAAAAACTGATATGCAAATGGGCACAGGTGGGAGATGCAATCGTGCGAATTCGATCGCGTGCGCCCTCGTCAACATGACGCCGGCCTGCCGCGCTGGTCGATCCACAGTCGCGCCCAGCGCGAGGCGTACGCAATGGCGTGATCGGCCTCGAAGAAGTAATCGAGTGCGTCGAAAGTGAACGACGAACCGGGCGGCGACGACCAGTTTTCGATGGTCAGGTTCGCCGCGTAGAGTCCGCTCGGCAATGCGTGTGCGGACGCTTCGACTTCGTAGCCCTTATATCGCATGAAGGCTCCCGTAATGACAAACGCGGACACAAGCGCCCGCGGCACTTCATCCTGGTGCAAGAAGCGCACGACGGCAAAGAAGGCTTTGGCGTTAGCAAATCAGCACGGGCATCACTTCGTCATCACGATGCACTTTGCCTGCATGGGCGGGAATATTCACGCTGGAACGTCCGATGACAAACGACAGCATATGGTTTGCGCAATTCATTATTTCGCGGCAAACCAGATTCGGCATTACGCTGACATTCGACGTCGCTTTCCAATACTTACGCCATTTAATTAGGTTTACATACGATTCGATTCATGGCGACGCGCGCGCACGTATGCAGACCGCACTCACCTCAAGCGCCTCTTCACTTCGATCCGCACGGAGACCGATTCATGGCCGCATTGCACGGTTCCAGTCTCACCCCGCCCGCCCCGAACGGGCAACGCCGCAAATGGCTGCGCGCCGCCGGCGCGACCGCGCTGAGCGCGCCGGTTCTGACACTCGGCCGCAAGGCATGGTCGGCGCCGGCGCTCAAGCCGTTCACCTTCGCGTGGGCGCCGAACGGCTTTTGCCTCACGCCCGTCGCCGTCGCGCAGGAGCAGGGGTTCTTCGAAAAGAACGGACTGAAGGTCAATCTAGTGAGCTACGCCGGCTCGAACGACCAGTTGCTGCAAACGCTTTCCACCGGCAAGGCCGACGCTGCGGTCGGCATGATCCACCGCTGGCTCAAACCGCTGGAGGCAGGGTTCGATGTGAAGATCATCAGCAGCGTGCACGGCGGATGCGTGCGCCTGATCGGCTCGAGCGCGGCCGGCGTGACGTCGCTCGCCGCGCTCAAAGGCAAAACCGTGGGGGTGAGCGACCTCGCCTCTCCGGGCAAGAACTTCTTCGCCATCCTGCTGCTCAAGCACGGCATCGACCCGGACCGCGACGTGAGCTGGCGCCAGTATCCCGCGGACCTGCTCGATGTCGCCGTGCAAAAGGGCGAGATCCAGGCCATCGCCGACGGCGACCCGAATCTCTATCTGCTGGAACGGCAACGTCCGGGTGCATACACGCATCTCGCCAGCAATCTTTCCGACGAATACGCGCACAAGGTCTGCTGCGTGATCGCCGCACGGGGCTCGCTGCTGCGCAGCGATCGCCCGACCGCTGCGGCGCTTGCGCGTGCGCTGATTCAGGCCACCGACTTCTCGCGCGAGAACCCGCGGGAAGCGGCGAAATCGTTCGCGAAGTACACGCCGAAGTTCGCCGAGGATGACCTTGTAAAGCTCTATTCGTCGCTCACCTACGATCACCATCCGACCAACGTCGATCTCCAGCAGGAGATCGCGTACTTCGCCGAGGACTTCAAGCGCGCCGGCGTGCTCAAGCCCACCACCGACCCGCAGCGCTTCGCCGCGGCCGTCTACACCAACGTACTGGGGTGACGCGATGACGACGCTCGAACGGCCTGCGCTGGCGCGCGCCGGCGCCAGCGACGCGCTGGAGGCCAGCGAAGGCGCAGGCCAGCCTTTCGCGAATGTCGACCTGCGGGGCCGGCGTTCTTCCGGGCAGCCAACCGCGTGGTACACCGGGCTCGCGGTGGCGGCGGCATGGGCCGTGTTTGGCGGCGTCACGCGCCTGTGGCCGAACCGCATCACCGGTTTTTCCGACTGGGCCTATACCGCCGAACTGGGCGCGGCCGCCTGGGCGATCGCGGCATGGCTCGCGCTGTTCGCGCTCGTACTGCCCGCTCTCGAACGCAGCAGCGAGCGGTTGCGGCCCGCGCTGCGCGGCTTGAGAAAAGCGGGTCCATGGCTGATCGCGTTGCCCGTTGCGTTCGCGCTCTGGGAGATCCTCACGGCGAAGACCGCGCTCCTGCCTACGCCGTTCTTCGCGCCGCCGCAGGCGCTCGTCGAGGTCTATCGCGACGACTGGGCGCGGCTCGCCGATTGCGTGGCCCATTCGATCGGCCTGCTCGCCGTAGGCTTTCTCTACGGCGGCGCGGCCGGATTCCTCATCGGCGTGTCGATCGGCTGGTCGCGCGCCGTGGGCTACTGGGTGCACCCCGTCATGCGCGTGCTCGGCCCCGTGCCCGCCACGGCGCTGCTGCCGCTCGCGTTCTATATCTTCCCGTCGAGCCGTTCCGCCGCGATCTTCCTGATCGCGCTCGCCACCGCGTTCCCCGTGACCGTGCTCACGTGGTCGGGAGTCGCGAGCGTGAACAAGGCGTACTACGACGTGGCCCGCACGCTCGGGGCAAGCCAGCGGTTCCTCGTGCTGCGCGTCGCCATTCCGGCTGCGCTGCCCCAGGTCTTCGTCGGCCTCTTCATGGGCCTGAGCGCCTCGTTCACGGTGCTCGTGACAGCCGAGATGATGGGCGTGAAATCCGGCCTTGGCTGGTACCTCACATGGGCGCAGGGGTGGGCGTCGTACTCGAACATGTACGCCGCGCTGCTCGTGATGGCTGTCCTGTTCTCGGGCCTCATCACCCTGCTCTTCCTCGTGCGCGATCGCACGCTCGTCTGGCAGAAAGGAACCGTCAAATGGTAAATGCCGCCGTAGCGCACGCCACGCCCTCGATTTCGCCCGAGCCAGCGATCCGGGGCGCACATATCACTGTCGAGCAGGTGAGCCACCGCTTCGACACGCCCAAGGGCCCGCTCGCGGTGCTCGACGACGTGACGCTCTCGGTCGCGCCGGGCGAATTCGTCGCGCTGCTGGGCCCAAGCGGCTGTGGAAAGTCCACGCTGCTGCGTCTCGTCGCGGGGCTCGAACCGGCGACGCAGGGCAGGGTCCTGCAAGACGGCGCGCCGATCGAGCGGCCCGATCCCTCGCGCGTCGTGGTGTTTCAGGACCCGACGCTCTACCCATGGCGGCGCGTGCGCGCGAACGTCGCGCTCGGGCTGCAGGCGCGCGGCGTGATCAAGCAGGAACGCAAGCGTGTGGATGTCGAGCTCGAACGCGTTGGCCTCACCGAATTCGCGGATGCCTTTCCGCACCAGCTTTCGGGCGGTATGTCGCAGCGCGTGGCGCTGGCCCGCGCGCTCGTCAACGATCCGCGCCTGCTCGTGCTCGACGAGCCGCTCGGCAAGCTCGACTCGCTCACGCGTCTGGCAATGCAGAGCGAACTCGAGGATCTCTGGCAGCGCGACCGTTTCTCTGCGCTGCTCGTCACCCATGATGTGGAAGAAGCGCTCTTTCTTGCCCAGCGCGTGATCGTGTTCAGCCCGCGGCCCGCGCGCGTCGCGGCCGAACTGCATGTCGACCTGCCCTATCCGCGCCATCGCGGCGACCCGGCGTTTGCCGCGCTGCGCCGCGAAGCCTTGCAGCATCTCGGCCTCGACGCGAGCTGGTAAGGAATACGAATAATGCGGCACGCTTCATCCCACGCGCGGCGATGAGCGCGCTGCTTTCCGGCAACGCCTGGCTCAACCCGTTTCTCGGCGCGCTGCAGGCGGCGCAGGTCGAACTCGGCAGTGTGGCGCACGCGTTCGGCATCGCCGGCGACAGCCACGGCCAGCCCGCGTGGCCGTGGCCGAAACGCCTCGCCGTAGAGGTTCTGCTGATCGATGCGGGCGTCGCGCGCCAGCTCGCACTGGCGCTCGCCGCCACCGGCGGCGCACTGCTGCTCGCGGTCGCGGGCCTGGTTTGGCGCGGGCGGCGCATCGCGCTGTTCGCCGCGGCCGCACTCGCCGCCTGGTTCGCGCCGTGGCCCGACACTTCGCTGTGGCTGACCGACGCCGTGCCCACGAGCTTCCAGACCACGCCCTTCTCGGTCGAGACGATCGCGCTCGGCGCGGCACACTATGCGCGCGAGTGCGCGGCCTGCCACGGCGACACGGGCCGCGGCGACGGCCCGCGCGCCGGCACGCTCGTGCACTGGCCGCCGACCGTCGTGGGCCCGCTGCTCGGTCATCGTCTGGACGGGGAATTGTTCTGGCGCGTGCTGCATGGCATGCACGCACGCGACGGCGCGCAAACGATGCCCGGATTCGAAGGACGCCTGTCCGATGCACAGACGTGGGCCATTCTCGATTACCTGAAGGTGCTGGCCGCGGGCGGCGGCGCGCAGGACGGCGAAGGCTGGCCCGTGCCTGTGGCCCTGCCTGCACTAGACGTGCGCTGCGGCGACGCGCCGGCCGTGCCGCTGGCCAGTTGGCGCGCAGGGCAGCGAGTTCGGGCCGTGGCCGTCGACGGGCGCGCGCCTCCGCTCGAAGATCCGCGCTGGCAAACGCTGCTGCTGTTCCGCGACGGCGCGTTGCCCGCGCCGTCCGAAGCCGCGCGTTGGGCAGCGAATGGCGACGCCTCGTGCGTGGCCGTCTCGCCCGGAGCGTGGACTGCGTTCGCGGGCATAGCGGGCGTGAATGCGCAAGCCTTCGCGGGCTCGCAACTGATCGCTGACCGCGACGGCTGGCTGCGCGCCGAGGCGAAACCGGGCGACCCCGCATGGGCCAACGCGGCGCTGCTCTGCACAGCCGCCGGCGCGGGCGGCGAACGCGGCGGGCGCGGCGGGCGCGTGAGCCGCGGGCGGTCCGATCCGCTCACTTCGCTACTGCTGCGCATTGACGCGGAGCCAGTGCGTTACGTGAAGGGTGGCTACGTGCATTGATCGCGGCACGGAAAAACGCACCTTCATCGCACACCTTCATCGCGCACCTTCCGCCGCATCGAACGAATCGGAAAAGTAACGCATATGATTCGGCATCCCTATTATCTGCCTTCGATATGTAAATCTCGATTTGATATTGGCCACGGTTTGCGTCCCAAACCATAATGGGCAACGAGCGGATTGCACCGCCCGCGCGCTCCCGCAGTCTTGAAGCGCGACCTCTCAACCGTATCTGGATCGCTGCGGGCGCGGCCACTTCCGCCACACGGTGACGTGACCCGCGCTCGCGCCCATGCAGGAGGTAACGTCTTGAGTACCGTACTGGAACATCGAGCGCCGCAATCATCACTTACCCCGCAAGCGGGGTCGCCACTGCTCACCGAATCACTGCTGGAGCGCATCGGTGGCCGCGCAGCGCAGTACGACCGCGAGAACGCGTTCTTCGCAGAGGATCTGGCTGACCTCCACGCATCAGGCTTCCTGCGTGCAAGCGTGCCGCGCCAGTTCGGCGGCCTTGGTTTCACGCTGCCGGCGCTATTGCGCGAGCAGATCAGGCTCGCCTCCCGGGCGCCCGCCACGGCGCTCGCACTCAATATGCATCTCTACTGGGCAGGCGCCGCCTTGCATCTGTGGCGGCGCGGCGATCCTTCGGCCGACTGGATTCTGCGCGAGATCGGCGCGGGCAAGGTGTTCGCCGCAGGCCATGGCGAGCCTGGCAACGATGCGGGCCTCGCGGACTCGACAGTGCGCGCGACGCCGCTACCCGGCGGCGCCTGGCGCTTCGAGGGCCACAAGATATTCACGTCGCTCGCCCCCGCATGGGACTGGCTCGGCGTGCATGGACGCGACGACAGCGATCCGGCCAATCCGCGCATCGTGCACGCCTTCATTCGCCGGGACGCGGCGGGCCATCGCACCGAGCCCACGTGGGACGCGCTCGGATTGCGTGCGACGAGCAGTCACGACACGTGGCTCGAAGGCGTCGTTGCGCAGCCCGAGCACGTCACCCGCGTGTTGCCCGCGGGGCCGCCCGACGATCCATTCGTCGACGGCATTCTTGGCGCAGTCCTGCCCGGGCTGGGCGCGGTGTATTACGGCATCGCGAAGCGCGCTTTCGACCTGGCGCTGGATGCGGCGCGATCGCGGCGCTCTCTCGCGCTGGGCGGCCAGACGTATGCGTTCAAGCCGCTCACGCAGGCCCACGTCGCGCAAGCCGCGATCGAACTGGAGAGCATCGAGGCGCTGCTCGAGCGTACCGCACAGCGCTGGTGGGACGGCTACGCACCTGGCGAACTGTGGCTCGCGCAACTCCTTGCGGCCAAACAGCACGCCGTCGATGGCGCGCTGCGTGTGGTCAATCTCGCCTTGCAGGTGAGCGGCGCGGGTTCGCTCTCGCGCCGGCAGGAACTCGAAAGGCTTTTTCGCGACGTGCGCGCCGGCGCGTTCCATCCGCCCAACGCCGATGCAACGCACGAGTTGATCGGCCAGCTATGGCTGGGCGTCCTCGGCCAAACCGTATAGCGCACGCATCTCAACGATTCTTCGAAGATTTCCGGTTCGCACGCAAAACATAAGGAGTCCTTTTATGTCTTCTGCCGCATCCACTATCGATATCGCGTCGCGTCGGGCGGATTTCGTTGCCGGTCACGACATCGCACACGAGCCCGTCTCCCGGCTTGGCCTGCCCGAAGAATCGGGGCTGCCGCCGCATGCTGCCGAGCTCTTCGAGCGATTTCGGCGCCAATACGGCTTCGTGCCAAACTGGCTGGCCGCACTGGCCGTCAACCCCGACACGGCGTCGCGGCTCGTGGCGTTCTACGAACATCTGTTCGACCCGCATCGCAGCCGCCTGACGGCCGCCGAGCGAGAACTGATCGCAGTCGTCACTTCCGCGGCGAACACCTGCAGCTATTGCGTGTTCAACCACACCCAGTCGCTCGCGACTGCGCTCGGCGACACCGTGCGCGCACAGCGCATTGCGCAGGGATGGCATCACGTTCGGCTGGATCCGAAGGAGGCGGCGCTAGCCGGGATTGCGGAGCAGCTCACGCGCGAACCCGGCCTTGTCGACGACAGCGCTTTGCAGCGGCTCCGCGACCTCGGCTTCACGCGAGAGGCGATCGTCGAGATCCTCGAAATATCCGCTTTCTTCAATTACGCGAACCGTCTGACGATCGCGCTCAATGTCGTGCCAGACGATCAGTTTTTCTCGGGAAGAGACCGCGAGACATCATAAGATTCGCGCCGTCGACGGGACCGTATAGCCGCCGCCGCACGCCGCAGGCGCTACCGCCGCTCACGCCGCGCGTGCAAGCTTCGCCGACTTGAAGCTTTGCGCAACGCTTTGCGCCAGCACCGCGATAGCGGATTCCATCTTGCCAATGGCGCGTGAGCGGACGATACGCACCGCGATTTCGGGCTTGAAGTCGCTCACCTGCACGATGTCCAGCAAATCGGCGTGCGCGCTCGCCACGACGAGCGGATACGGCACGACACCGAGGCCCACGCCGTCCGCGACGAGCCCGAGTTGCAACTCGGTGCCGAGCGTTTCGAAATTCAGTTTGAGTGCGTGGCCTTGCGCAGCGAGCGCATGCTGCAGGCCGGCGCGAAAGCCGCAACCGTCCGGATTGAGCACCCAGCCGTGCGACTGGCATTCGGCGAGCGTCCAGGCGCGGCGCTTCAGCAGCCCCTTTTGCGCGACCACGGCGAGCTTGAGCGAGCTGAGCGACTCCGCCACCAGCGTTTCGGACAACGCGCGGTTCGCGGGCAACAGCACGACGGCCGCGTCGAGTTCGCCGTCCTCCACTTTTTGCAGCAGCGGTGCGCCCCACCCCGTGGATACGCGCACCTGCAACCCGGGATGCGCGTGACGCAGCGATTGCAGCGCGTCGAGCATCGCGATGTCGGCAACGGTTTGCGCTACTCCCACACGCAGCACGCCCGCAAGCGGCGCCCCGTCGTTCACGAGTTGCCGCAGCGCGTCGATCTCTCGCACGATGGCGCGGCACTGGTCGTACACGGCGCGGCCCATCGGCGTCGTGCGCATGGGCTTGGTGTTGCGATCGAGCAGCGCCACGCCCAATGCTTCCTCGAAATTCTGGATGCGGCGAGTCACGGCGGGCTGCGTCAGTTCGAGCCGTTCGGCCGCGTGGCTCAGCGACTCGCTGCGCACCACGGCGACGAAGGCTTCGATCTCGTCGAGTGTCATGATGATCCCGGTGTATTGATCGCGTAGCTTAACGTCGTTGCAACGCTTCGTTCAAGCGCCGGCGCATTTGCGATCTGCATATTTCCTTAGAAGAACAATGCGTTTGCCTTATACGGGAGCGCTCCGTATCGTGCTCTCTTCGCTATCCGCATTACCCAGGGAATCTTCATGCGCCGCGCTTATGTCCGCTTTCTTGTCGCGATTGCTGCAACGTTGCCGCTGGCTGTATCCGCCGCCACGCTCAAGGTCGGCGACCAGCAGCTCCAGACGCGCGGCATACTCGAAGCGTCGGGCCAGCTAAAGGACGTGCCCTACCAGATCGAATGGTTCAATTTTCCCGCCGCGCAGCCGCTGGGCGAAGCGCTCAACGCGGGCGCGATCGACGTGGGCGGCCTGGGCGACGCCCCGCTCATCTTCGCGTACTCGGCAGGTGCGAAAATCCGCGCCGTTTCGGCCACGCGCTCGACGCCTGTCGATCTCGCGATCGTCGTGCCCTACGCTTCGCCCATCCGCAACGCTGCCGACCTCAAGGGCAAGCGCATCGCCACCACGCGCGGCTCGATCGGCCACTATCTCGCCGTGGCCACGCTCGAACATGCGAACCTCAAGCTCACCGACGTGACCTTGTCGTACATGCAGCCCGTCGACGCCCAGGCCGCACTCGCCACCGGCAGCGTGGACGCCTGGTCCACATGGGACCCTTACGTGGCACTCACCGAAGCGCGCCAGCATACGCGCAGCATCGCGAACGGCGTGGGCGTTTCATCGGGCTTGAGCTTCGAGGCCGCCACCGATACGGCGATCCGCGACAAGCACGCCGAACTCGCCGACTTCCTGCGTCGCGTGGCGGCCGGCCAGCGTTGGGCGCTCTCGCATCCTGACGAAGTCGCGGCGATCCAGTCGCGCGTGACGGGTCTGCCCGCCGACGTGCTCAAAACCGTCTATCAGCGCGCCCAACTGCATCCCGTGCCGATCGACAACGGCGTGATCGCCGAGCAGCAGCGCACCGCCGATCTCTACCTGCGCGCGGACGTCATCAAAACACGCCTCGACGTTGCGCCGAGCTTCGACAAACAGTTCTCGTCGACCGCTCCCTGAACGGACGTCCATCGCCCGGACTTCACCGCAATTACGGAACCGCCATGGCAGACGTCACATCCTCTTCAAACCGCTACGGACCGCCTTCGCGCGCCGGCGGCTCGCGGCTTTCGACGGGTCGCTTTTATTTCTGGCTCTCGTGGGCGATCCCCGCGCTGATCGTCGTGGTCTGGGAACTCGCGGCGCGCGTGGGCTGGATCGCGCCGCAAGTGCTGCCGGCGCCGAGCAGCGTCGCCGCGACGGCGTGGGATCTTGCCCGCAACGGCGACCTGTTCGTGCACCTCGGCGTCTCGCTGCTGCGTGCCGTAACAGGACTTCTGATCGGCGGCACGATCGGCCTCGTGCTTGGCGTACTGGTGGGTTTTTCCCGCCTCGCGCAGGCGCTCATCGACCGGTCGATCCAGATGGTCCGCGCGATTCCCTTTCTCGCGATGCTGCCGCTCGTCATCGTGTGGTTCGGCGTGGGCGAAGTCGCGAAGATTTTTCTGGTCGCGCTCGCCGTGCTGTTTCCCGTCTACATCAACACGATGCTCGGCATTCGTCAGATCGATCCCAAGCTGATGGAACTGGCCAAGGTGATCGGGTTGAACTGGCCGGCCGTGGTGCGCCGGATCATCCTGCCTGGCGCCATGCCTTCGATCCTCACCGGCGTGCGTTACGCGCTGGCGCATGCGTGGCTCGCCCTCGTGATCGCCGAAACGCTCGCGACGACCAGGGGCATCGGCTTTCTCGCCATGGACGCCCGCGAATTCCTGCAAACCAACGTCATCCTGTTGACCATGATTATTTACGCGATCATCGGCGTTGCCGCGGACGCGCTGGTTCGCTCGCTCGAAGCGCGCTTCCTCTCCTGGCACGCTAACTACGCGAAGGGGGCGAAATAATGGGCTCCACCGTCGCGTTGTCCCTTCCTGCGAATGGCGCGCCTCGCGCCGCAAACGAAGCCGCCGCGGCACCGTCCGCTGTATCGGTGCGCGGCCTGCAACGCCGTTATGGCGAGCGCGTCGTCATCGACGCACTCGACCTCGATATCCGCACAGGCGAATTCGTCGCGCTGCTCGGCGAAAGCGGCTGCGGCAAGACCACACTGCTGCGTGCGCTCGCGGGCCTCGACAAACCGGATGCCGGGCAAATTCGCGCGCCAGAGCGGCCCTCCGTGGTGTTTCAGGAGCATCGTCTGCTGCCCTGGGCCACTTTGTGGGAGAACGTCGCGCTCGGCCACGAGTCGAGCGTCGGGCGCACCGGCGCCACCCGGGCACTGGCCGAAGTCGGTTTGTCAGGCCGCGAGGACGACTGGCCGCGCAATCTGTCCGGCGGTCAGGCGCAGCGCGTGGCGCTCGCGCGGGCGCTCGTGCGCGACCCCGCGCTGCTGTTGCTCGATGAACCGTTCGCCGCGCTCGACGCGCTCACGCGCATCAAGATGCATGGACTCGTGAAGCAGCTGGTCGCGCGCCATGCGCCGGGCGTGCTGCTCGTGACCCACGACGTCGACGAGGCGCTCGCGCTCGCGGACCGGATACTCGTCATGCGCGCCGGGCGCATCGCGGCTTCGTTTCACACCAAAGACCACACGCCGCAGGCATTGCGGCTCACGCTGCTCGAGGGACTGGGCGTTCGGTCTCACTGATGCGCTCCGCTCTCTACAGAAGGAACCACCACGAATGAACGATGTTTCACTGACTCGCCGCCAGCTTCTGCTCGCGGCGGGAGGTTTGCTTGCCGGCGCCGCAGCCGCGCCTCTTCTTTCCGCGCAGGCGGCCGAGCCGCCCCGCAAGCTCACGCGCAACACCGACACGGTCCGCATTGGCTGGGGTTACGGCGCCCTGCCCGACATCGCCAGGCAGCGCGGCGCGTTCGAGAAGACGCTCGCCGCGAAGAACATCAAGGTCGAATGGATCGGTCCGTTCCCGAACCATGCGCCCTCGATCCAGGCCGTGGTCGGCGGTAGCGCGGACTTCGGCTTCTGGGGCTCCACCACACCCGCGCTCGCCGCCATGCTGGCCGGCTCGCCCATCGTCTTCACCGGATTCGACGTGTATTCGCCGCGGTCCACGGCCATCATCGTGAAGAAGTCGAGCGGCATCAACTCGGTTGCCGACCTCGCCGGGCGCAAGGTCGCGGTGAACCGCTCGGGGCTCGGCGAGTTCCTGCTCATCGCGGCGCTGGAGAAGCATCATATCGACCGCGACAAGGTCGAGTTCGTCTATCTGAATCCGCCCGATGCGGCGCCTGCATTTGCGCAAGGCAGAGTCGATGCGTGGTCGATGTGGTCGCCCGCCGTGGATATCGCGCGCTATTCGCATGACGCGAAGGACATTTTCAACGAGGGGCGCGATCTCGACTTCCTCATCGACTACAGCTCGCTCGTGACACGTCGCAAGTTCACCGAAGAAAATTCGGAGCTGGTGCGCGCCGTGCTCGACGCGTATTACGTGGAAGGCGCCTGGCAGTCGGCGCATGCCGCCGATTCGGAACAGCTCGTGCAGAAGGAAGCGAAGTATCCGGACCAGGTGCGCGACTATCTGACGAGCCTGAAGCGCGTGAACCAGTTTCACGAGCCGGACGACGCGGCCTTCATGGCGCAGTTCCAGCGCGCGGCGGATTGGCTCGCGCAACGCAGAATCATCAACGGGCCCATCAAGGTCGCCGATTACAGCGTCAAGGTGTGACGCGTCATGAACGGGAATGCGCATGACTGAAACCTCCGCCCTCCAGCCCGGCGGCATCGCGCTCGTCTCGCCGTTGTCCGCCGCGCTCGGGTTCTCCGAAGCGATAATCGGGATCGCCGCGACGGCGGCGCAGCGCGAGCGGGAGCAGCGCCTGCCGCACGAAGAGATCGCCACGCTGAAGGCGCTCGGTTTCGGCGCGTTGCGCCTGCCCGCCGACGACGGCGGCCGCGGTCTGTCATTGAGCGAACTCTTCGCCGTGGCGCGTGACGTCGCCGCGGCCGATTCGAACATCGCCCACGCCTTGCGCAATCACTTCTGGCAAGTGGAAGCCGCGCTCAAGCAACGTGCCCTGCCGTTCCATGCGCACGTGCTCGACCTCGTGCGCCAGCGCAAGACGATCGGGCTTAGTTTCGTCGAAAGCGACGCGACGGCGGCCGGCGCGCGGCCGAGCCGCGTATTGAGCCGCCTGGAATGGGACGAGCGCAAACAGGTGTATCTGGGTTCGGGCGACAAGGTCTACGCGACAGGTAATCTGTACAACGATGCATTCATCGGTGTCGCTGTGGAAAGCCGTGCGAACACAACTGTGCAATACGTGCTCGAACGCGCCGAAGGCGTGAGCGACGAGGACGACTGGCTGGGTTTCGGGCAGCGCCTGACCGGCTCCGGCACCGCGCGCTTCCGCGACGTCGTGGTAAAGGTCGAGCATGTCTATGCGCCCGACCCGCCGAAAGCGCCCGAAGCCGCGCCGTGGGGCTTCACCTTCCACCAGATCTACCTGACCAATTGCATTGCCGGCATCGTTCGGCGCGTGGTGCTCGATGCGGTCGAGGTGCTGCGAGGACGCAAGCGCAACTTCTACCACGGCGGGGCGGCGCATCCCGCCGACGAACCGGCGCTACAGGCCCTGCTGGGCCGGATTCGCGCCTACGCGGCGAGCATCGAGGCGAGCGCCGACCGCGCCGTGCGGGCGCTGCAACGCGCGTTGGATAGCGAAGGCACGAACGAGGAATACGCCGCCACGCTCGCCGCGACGCTTGCGGCTTCGGAGGCGAAAGTCGTGATCGACGATCTCGCGCCGCAAGTCGCGAGCTGGCTCATCGACCTCGGCTCCGGCTCTGTGGTGTCGAGCGTGGGCGCGCTGGACAGGCACTGGCGCAACATCAAGGTCATCGCCTCGCACAATCCGCGCCTCTACAAGGAGCGCCTGCTCGGCCAGAACCTGCTGACTGGCCAGCTTCCGCCAACGGGCGCGTTCTTCTGATCGCGCCCGCCGCTACCCGCTTCACGCTGCGAGTTCGCGGCGCACGCGCGGGACGATCTCCTGCGCGAAGCGCCGCATATCGTCTTCGAACGGCTGGAACTGGAGCATGAATAACTCGACGCCCGCCCGGTGAAAGGCCGCGATGCGCCGCGCGACCGTATCGTAATCGCCTACGAGTCCGGCGGCCGTGCCGCCATTGGAACCGACGCGCGCCGAGCGGGCGAAGGTCTTGAACATTTCGGCGTTCGGGTCGATGTTGGCTTTCTGGCGCTCGCGTAACGACTTGTCGAGTTCGGCCAGTGCGAAGAGATGCTCGAGATGGGCTTCGGCCTGCGCTTGCGTTTCACGCGCGATCACAAACGCGGACAGGCCAAAACGCAACGCTTCGTGGCCAGCCGGACGCGTGCGTGAAGACACGTCGGCGATCAGAGCCGCCACGTCGTCGAGCGGCTGGCCATTGATGAACCACGTATCGCCGTGCGCGGCAACAAGTGAGCGCGCCGGTTCAGACTCACCGCCCACGTAGATGCGCGGACGCGCACGGTACGGATCGGCCGGAAGAAGCCGGTAATCGTCGATGTGGAAATGGCAGCCGTGATGGGTCACGCGCTCGCCGCGCAGCAGCGCGTCGACCACCGAGATCCATTCGCGGCCATAGCGGTAGCGATCGTCGTGTTCCGGAAACGGGATGCCGGCGCGTTCGAGTTCAGGCCGGTTCCATGCGTTCACGAGGTTGATTGCAAAGCGGCCGCCGCTGATGTGCTCGATCTGCTGCGCCATTTTCGCGAGCACGACCGGATGGTAGAGAAACGGCTTGATCGCGGCGATGATCTCGATGCGCGAGGTAAGCGCCGCAAGCGCGGCTGATGCGGTCCACGCCTCGAGCTGGTCGAGTGCGGGATCGTGCGGATTGACCGTATGCTGCGCCACGAGCACCGAGTCGTAGCCAAGCCGCTCGGCTTCGAGCACGAGCGCCTTGTTGCGGGCCCACGAGGCATCGTAGGGTTCAGCGGGGTCTTGCAGCGCCGCGCGGCTTCCGTGCACGAGCGCCCAGATGCCAAAACGTGGGAAAGAAGGGGACATCGCGTGAGAACATCAAAGGACGGCAATGATCGGGCATCCATACTAACGCCACGTGCGTCACGGCCAATCCAATATCTGCTGATATCAAAGCCGTGAAAACGCATTAAGGCGAATCACGCCGCCGATATGGCACGCTCACCCGGCCAAAGCGCTCCCGCGCGAATCCTTAGCAGAATCGCTTCGTTGCCTTGTGCGCGAAGGTCATCCAGCATTTTCGATTCGTCAACTGAATCCGCTGGGTCCGCCATGTTCTCTCCCTCCCGCCGCCGCCTGCTCATTCATGGATCGATTCTCGGCGTCGCGGCGACCACGGGTCTCGCTTTTGCCGCATCGGCTTCCACGCTGCGAATCGGCTATCAGAAGTCGTCTACGCTGATCACCGTGCTCAAGGCGCAAGGCAAGCTCGAATCCGCGCTCGCGCCGCTCGGCGTGAGCGTGAGCTGGAGCGAGTTCGCGAGCGGGCTGCCGCTCACCGAAGCGCTCAATGCGCAAGCCGTGGATTTCAGCGCCGATGTTGCCGACACCGTGCCGATCTTCGCGCAGGCTGCACATGCGCGCTTCGTCTACGTCGCCCAGGAAGCGCCCTCGCCCGGTGCGCAGGCCATCATCGTCAAGCGCGCGGGTGCGCTGCGCACGCTCGCCGACCTGCGCGACAAGGTCATCGCCGTGACGAAGGCGGCCGGCAGCCACTATCTGCTACTGGCTGCACTCGCGCAGGCGAACGTGCCCGCCGAAGCGGTGCGCATCCACTACCTCACGCCTGCAGACGGGCGCGCCGCTTTCGAGAACGGCAGCGTCGACGCGTGGGTGACGTGGGACCCCTATGTGGCCTCGGTCGACCAGCAGCCCGACGTGCGCGTGCTCGCCGACGGCAAGGGGCTCGCCACCTACCAGCGCTACTATCTCGCCTCCACGCGTTTCGCGCAGGCGCGGCCCGACGTGATCGCCGTGGTCTATGCGCAGTTGCGCGACGCCGGCCAATGGGTGCGCAGCGCGCCGCAGGACGCCGCGCGGCTGCTTGCGCCGGTCTGGGGGCTCGATGCGCCCACCATCGAGCGCGCCAACGCACGCCGAAGCTATCTCGTGCGCGAGGTGAGCGCCCCGGTTTTCGGCGAGCAGCAGAAAATCGCCGATACGTTCTTCAACGCGCATCTGCTGCCGGCCCCGGTGGAGACGGCGCACGCCGAGCGCTGGGACTTCGCGCAAAAGCGTGCGATTGCGATCGGCGTGTAAGCCGCTCCGTTATCGCGACGGCGCCGGCTCGACGCGCTCTTCACTGTACACGCTGTCCACATACAGCGACGGCTCGAAATCGGCGGCCACCACGGCGCTCATCCGCGCCTCATGCGCCTCGATATCGTCGAGAAACAGATCCTCGCTGATGCGCCGGATCACGGCGGGAATATCGCGCTTCATGCTCGGCACGTCGCCAACGGGCAGCCCGCGGCTCACGAACGCGGCCGGATTGAAGACGTGAACATTGCGCAGGAACGGCGCCGTGCCCGGCGTCTTCTCCAGGTATTCGAGCGCCGCGCCGAGGTAAGGATGCGCGCCAAGCGCCTCGTCCTGCTCGTGCGGCGCGGGCGTGTAATGATCGCGCCAGAGCAGCACGTGATCGGCCAGGTCGGCAAGCTCGGGCCGCGCGTGCAGGTCGACGGCGTAACCGGTTCCGGCAATCGCGAAATCGAATGCGAACGTCGCGTCGTTCACCCGCGCCGCTACGCGCGTGCCCTCCACCGTCGCGCGCTGCCACACGGCGTCCAGATGCAGATGGAAGTTCGGGAAGCGCGTGGCGCGTGAGACGGCGTCGGCGGGCGGCGTCGATCCCGCGCGACGAAAGCGCAGTGCCAGGCGCCAGCGCAGCGCGTCGGGCAGCGCGGGATAGTTGTCGTAAGCGCCAGGATACGCACGGGCGCGCGTCACAGGAAGGCTTGGCAACAGCGCGCGACGCACGAAGAGGTGCACATCGGCAGCGCCCGCTTCGAGCGCCGTCGCGGCCGCGTCGAACGCCGAGGCCGCGCCCCCGACCACCGCGACGGACTTGCCGCGCAATGCGGCGAAATCGATCGCATCGGACGTATGCGCGAGGTGCGTGCGCGGCAGCACGGCCAGCGCCGCGGCGAGGTTGGGCTTGCCATTGCCCGCCACGCCGTTTGCGAGTATCACCTTGCGCGCCGTTTCCACACGCCGCACGACATCGTCACCGTGACGAACGTCCAGATGTAGCCTGAAGTGCGTTCCAACGGGTTCGATGCGCGTGAGCGTCGTGCCGTAACGAACCGCGATGCCGAGGAATTCCCGATACCACGCAAGATACTCGGCCCAATCCTCGCGGCCAATGCGTTCGAATTCGGCGTACGCGGCCTCGCCGTGACGCGCTTCGTACCACGCCTGGAAACTCAGCGCGGGCAACCCTGCTTCCGGCCCCGCCAGTGTCTTGGGCGTGCGCAAGCGCTGCATGCGAGCGCGTGTGGTCCAGACACCCGCGTGCGGCGCGCCAGGCGCGCCGTCGATCACGCTGACCTTGCCGATCCCCGCGCGCCGCAAGCCGAACGCGAAGGCCGTGCCGCTCTGGCCGCCCCCCACGACGACCGCGTTGTGATCGATGCCGTCACGGTTGACGACCCAATCTTCCGGATCGGGGCCGATGAGGCGCAGTGTGCTGTGCGCTAGACGGTCGTGCAGTGTGGGATCGCTCATGGGAATGTCCTGCGAAGGGGCACGTGGGGCGCAACCGCGCGCCGGAAATCCGAGTATCGGTGAGCGCTCGCGCGCCGGCAAAGAACGATTCGGACTTTCCTTTTTCGGCGCGCGGCATGCCGCTGCATGTCATGTGCAAATGGAATGTTTATCAGCATTCAATATTTAAACCTCGCATGCCCGGGTGGTAGCCTCTTTGGATCGTTCGTCCACCCAGGGAGCCCGCATGAGCATCGAATTCATCGGCATGATCCAGCAGCGCAAGGTGTCGGAGACGCATCTCGCCGAAGGTCCGGCCATCGACGTCGACTACGTTCGCGACTTTGCGCAGGCGCACGAGCACGCAGGCTTCGACCGCATTCTCGTGCCGCACAGCTCGGTCAGCCCCGACGCCACGCTGACGATCGCCTATGCGGCAAGCGTGACGTCGCGCGTGCATTTCATGCTGGCGCACCGCCCCGGCTTTGTCTCGCCGACGCTCGCCGCACGCCAGCTCGCAACGCTCGATCACTTTTCCGGCGGCCGGCTCGCCGTGCACTTCATCTCGGGCGGCAGCGACGCCGACCAGCGGCGCGACGGCGACTACCTGAGCCACGACGAGCGCTACGCGCGCACCGATGAGTACCTGCAGGTGCTCAAACGTGTATGGACCGAAAGCAAACCGTTCGACCACGAAGGCCGCTTCTATCGCTTCGAACAGGCGTGGTCGGAGGTCAAGCCGCGTCAGCAGCCGCACGTGCCGATCTACTTCGGCGGCGCTTCCGAAGCCGCGCTCGCGGTGGCCGGCAAGCACGCGGATGTGTACGCGCTGTGGGGCGAATCGAAGCAAGGCGTGGCCGACCTCATTGCTCGCGTGCGTGCCGAAGCCGCGAAACACGGACGCCAGGTGCGCTTCTCCGTGTCGTTCCGGCCGATCCTCGCCGACACCGAGAAGGCGGCGTGGGAGCGCGCCGAACATATCCTCAACGAGACGCGTCGCCTGCGCGCCGAACAGGGTCTCGACACGGGCGGCCCGCTTCAGAGCGAAGGCGCGCGTCGCCTGCTCGGCGCAGCGGGCGACGGCGTGCGCGCCGACGACCGCCTGTGGACCGCCGTCGCGAAGGAAATTGGCGGGCGCTCGAACTCGACGGCGCTCGTGGGCACGCCTGGCCAGGTGGCGCAGACGCTCGCCGAATATCACGCGCTGGGCGTGACAACGTTCCTGATTCGCGGCTTCGACCCGCTCGAGGACGCCATCGATTACGGCCGCGCGCTGATTCCGGCCACGCGCGAACTGGCCTCGCGCGTACGCGCCGCCGCCTGATATGGCTGGAGAGACCGCCATGAGCCATCCCGACGCCGCAGATATCGGCACCGCTGCACCGCGCGCCGTCCTCCGGCATGCGCCCATCCGCAAGCTCTGATGGGCATTCACAAGCTTCGCCGCTTCGTCGGCACGATTGCGGAACTCGTGGACCACGCGCCGCGCGAGTCCAGATTGATCGATCGCGGCCTCGATGCGCTGCGCGAACTCGTGCGCGACGACGACTGGTTGCCCGACGCCTACGCCGCGCCCTCGCCTGAGCGCTATCAGCAATACCTGCTCTACGCCGACGCGCGCCAGCGCTTTTCGGTGGTCAGCTTTGTCTGGGGACCGGGCCAGCAAACGCCCGTTCACGACCACACGGTGTGGGGCCTGATAGGCGTGCTGCGCGGCGCCGAATATGCGCAGCCCTACGCGCACGACGCGGCGGGTGCGTTGCATCCGCTGGGCCGCGAGGTGTTGCTTCAGCGCGGCGAGGTGGAGGCCGTCTCGCCGACGCTCGGCGACATCCACCGCGTGCGCAATGCCTACGACGATCGCGTTTCGGTCAGCATTCACGTGTATGGGGCGAACATCGGCGCGGTGCGCCGGTTTACCTATCCGGCCGACGCCTCGCCCAAGCCCTTCATCTCCGGTTACTCGAACGACGTCCTCCCGAACTTCTGGGATCTCAGCAAGGAACCCAACGCCTCATGAAGTCATTTCCCGTACGCACGCATCAGGACGTGCGCAACGCCCTGCTCGCCCGCCGCGAGATCGCGCTGCTCGACGTGCGCGAGGAAGATCCGCATGCGCAATGCCATCCGCTTTTTGCCGCCAACCTGCCGCTCTCGAAGCTCGAACTCGACGCCTGGACGAAGCTGCCGCGCCGCAGCGTGCCGATCGTGCTGCTCGATAACGGCGAAGGCTTCGCACAGCGCGCGGCCACGAAGCTCGACGCGCTCGGCTACACCGATATCGCGCTGCTGGAAGGCGGACTCGCGGGCTGGATCGATGCGGGCGGCGAGGTGTTCCGCGACGTGAACGTGCCGAGCAAGGCGTTCGGTGAATTCGTCGAAGCGGAGCGCCATACGCCTTCGCTGACGGCCGAGGCCGTGAATGCGCTGCTCTCGGGCGGCGAAGACGTGGTCGTGCTCGACGCGCGCCGCTTCGACGAGTACCAGACGATGAACATTCCCGGCAGCATCAGCGTGCCAGGTGCGGAACTCGCGCTGCGCGCCCGCGCGCTGGCGCCCAATCCCGCTACGCGCGTCATCGTGAACTGCGCGGGGCGCACGCGCAGCATCATCGGCACGCAATCGCTCGTGAATGCGGGGCTGCCGAACCCGGTGGCGGCGCTGCGCAACGGCACGATCGGCTGGACGCTGGCCGGGCAGACGCTCGAGCATGGCAGCGCACGCCAGTTCGAACCGCAGGCGGGACGCGACGCGGCCACGCTCGCGCAATCGCGCGCAGCGGCCGCCGCGCTCGCCAGCCGCGCGGGCGTGCAGCGCACGACGCTCGCGCAAGCCGAACAGTGGGCCGCCGACACGTCGCGTACGACGTATCGCTTCGACGTGCGCACGCCTGCCGAGTATGAACACGCGCATGCTCCAGGGTTTCAGGGTGCGCCGGGCGGGCAGCTCGTTCAGGAAACCGAAATGTTCGCGCCGGTGCGTGGCGCGCGCGTGGTCCTGTTCGACGACGACGGCGTGCGTGCCAACATGACCGCTTCCTGGCTCGCACAGATGAACGTCGACGTGCATGTGATCGACGAAGCCCGCAGCGGGCACCTCACCGAAGCGGGCGCATGGCGCGCGCCGAAGCCCGCCGCCGCCAGCGTCTCGACGATCACGCCCGAAGCGCTCGCCACGCGTCTTGCCGCGAGCGATCATGGCACTGTCGTGCTCGATTTCACATCGAGCGCCAATCACGTGAAGGCACATATTCCCGGCGCGTGGTGGGCGCTGCGGTCGCATCTCGCGCCAGGCTTCGACGATCTGCGCGCGCTGCCCGATGCGCGCCGCTATGTGGCCGTGTGCATGACCAACGCGCTCGCACCGTTCGCCGCGTCCGAGATTGCCTCGCTCACGGGCAAGCCCGTCGAAGTGCTGGAAGGCGGCACGGCGGCATGGATAGGCGCCGGCCTGCCGGTGCAAAGCGGCGATGCGCATCTGGCCTCGCCGCGTATCGACCGCTACCGGCGCCCTTACGAAGGTACCGACAACGCCCGCGAGGCGATGAACGCGTACCTCGAATGGGAGTACGGGCTCGTGGCGCAGCTAGAGCGCGACGGCACACATGGATTCTTCGTGATCTGAAGGCGACGCCCCGCGATTACCGTTTCGCTTGACCATCCCCTGCGCAAGCGACCGTGACAGGATCGCAATGGCAATGAGCAGCGACCAGCATAGGCCACCTTGGCACTCACCATTTTTCTGGTCGGAGTCGGCCCACTTGCGATCATGTCCCCCATGCGCTGAACGGCGGCTTCGATTTCGCCCATATTGCTGACCACTTGGCCGGCATGCAGGAAGACCGCCGAGAGCGCGGGTCGCGTAAAACAGGATGCGTTCAGCCCGGCAATCTGCAGACAGTCGAACGTAACGTGATGCAGCGCGATGACGATTGCCGCGGCCTGATAGCCTAACCGGGCTACGCCGGAGTCGCCTGACGAAATCGATGTGAGCGCGAGGAACTCGACAAGCCTCTCGAGCAACAGTTCGTAGGACTCGAGAGCCCCGCCTCCGGGTTATTACGTGAAAGCGACTCGGCTAGCTTCCCGCCAGAAGCCTTGCGGCCAATGCGCAAATCAGGGCCGGCGGCATCACGACGGCGCCCACGCTCAGAAAGCGGCCAAAGGTAATGGACTCACCTTCGCGGCGAAGCGCGGCGAGCCACAGGATCGTCGCGAGCGATCCAGTCACCGAGAGGTTAGGCCCGAGATCGACGCCGATCAATAACGCGTCGATTACTGGCTGGGGACTCTGCGCCTTGATCGTTGCTGCGCTAGCAACCAGTCCCGCAGGCAGGTTGTTGACGACGTTGCTGACGAACGCCGCCGCCGCGCCCGCGCCCAATCCTGTCAGTGTCTCGTTCGCCGAAGTCGCGTGCTTCAGCAGACCGGCCAGCGCGTCGATCACGCCGGTATGATCGAGCGACGCAACCATCACGAACAGCCCGGCGACAAGTGGCAGCACGCTCCAGGAGATGCGCTTGAGCAACGGCCACGGCGACGCGCGCTCGCGCCATAGCACGACGCCGGTAGTGAGCGAACCCAACACTGCGGTCGGCGCACCGAGCTGCAGGCCACGCAACGACGCGGCCAGAAGCGCAACTGACGTCAGGGCGAGGCCGCAAAGCGTCAGGCGACCACCGGCGCCAAGACCGGACTCAGGTTTATCGTTGGCCAAGGTGCCTTGCAACGCGCGACGCTGCGTCCACCATAGGAGCGCAAAGGTCGCGAACAATGACAACACCGACGCCAGCGCGAATCTCGAGAGCCAGGCTCCGAGCGGCGGCGTGTGATTTCCATATAGAACCAGGTTGGCCGGGTTCGAGATCGGCAGCACGAAACTGGCCGCATTGGCGACGAACGCACACGAGAGCAGGAGGGGCAACGGCTCAGCCTTGGCCTCTTTGGCGGCGGCGTAGACGGCCGGCGTCATGACGACCGCGGTCGCATCGTTCGAGAGAAAAGTGGTCGTGACGACTCCTGCCACGTAGACGAGCACCAGCAGCCGCAGTGGAGAACCACGCGCATGTTGCACGGCGAGCGCGGCGATCCAGTCGAATAGTCCTTCCTGTCTGGCGACTTCCGAAAGCAGCATCATGCCGCCGAGAAAGAGATAGACGTCCGTCCCCTTGCCGATAGCCTGCAATGCCGCGCTCAACGGCAGCAATCCGGACAGCGTTAGCAACAGCGCCCCTCCGACCGCCCAGATGGCTTCCGGCCATCGAAGCGGCCGCAGGATGACACCCGCAGTCGCGACCGCTGCGATGGTCCAGGAAAAGACCGCTGGATTCAAGGGTGCTTGCAACTGTACCAAGCCTGACAGATCGGGACAGCAGCCCCTCGAGCACCCGTCGTACCTGCCCTGACCGGTCGGCGCTCGCGCAGCCGACGGCAATTTGATCAACGATCCCGGGGACGAAGACCGTCCGGCGCTCGAATCCGACGTGGCGAGCAGGCTTTCGGCTGCCTCCTGTGGTCAACCAGTCACTACCGGCCGCGATGCTGGCTCGCCATTGCCTGTATCGAGGCGCTCGTACTCGGCAATGAGTTGCGCACCGAACAGCATCAGGGTCGCAAGGGTTTCGAGGCTGAATAGCACGACGATCGCCGTCGTCAGCGTCCCGTAGACGACGCTCACCTCGGAGAGCGTCGCGAAATACCACACCAGCACGCGTCGCGTGATCTCCCACAACACGCCGGCGGTGACCGCGCCGACGAACGCATGGCGCAGCGTCGTGCGCCCCGCCGGTATCACCAGATAAATCGCTGTCAATACCAGAATCTCACCCGCGAAACCGCACAGATACAGCACGACCCGGGTCGCGCCTGTTAGCGGCACCGCATGACCGAACAGCACAATGCTGTCGCTCGCTACGGCATGCAGGCCGCTGGAGACGAGCGTCACCACCAGCACGCCGATACCCAAAGACAGGCTGAATAGATACGGCACGATTGCCGACAGCAGGAAGTGTCTGCGCCGGATCGCGACCCGGTGCACGAAAATGATTGAAAGCGCGTTCTCGAGCACGGTGAAGGCAAGCGAGCTGAAAAAGATCATCGTGACAACGAGAAACCAGCCAATCACGGAGCGATGGGCGAGAAAGCTGGCAAGCTCCGCCACAATCGCTTTCGACTGCCCCGGTACGAGCCATTCGAGCAAATGCGCGAGCGTATCGAGCAGAAGCTGCTCCCCAACGAAATGACTAAACGCGATCGCGACGAGTATCAGGAGCGGCACGATAGACAGCAATGCGTAGTAAGCGATCGCACCTGCGAGCAGCAACCCCTGGTTCCTGCGGAACGCCGTGCACACCTGGAAGACGAACCGGAGGGGATGCCGGGTAACGAAGCGCAGAGCCTGTCCGTGTGGATGATCGGCGTTGCTCACGTGAAGCTGTCCTGTTTCGTCCGCTCCGGGCAGCGTTCGCCTGCAACCGGCGCGAGGCGTTGCGCCCAAGGCCGCACCGCCTGGGCTCATTGTGCAGGTGACGTCCTGAAGCACAGCGAAGTGCGACGTCACCGGTCAGCGAACATTGGCGCGGAGAAATCGCTACCTGGCGGTGCGCAGTCTGACGCCTTCCTGGCAGCAAGCAGCGGACCTGCTTGCGCAATACAGACTTGTAGATACTGTGAAACGCAAAGGCGATAAGGAATGGTCGGAATAAGCGCGCGAATGTCGAGCCGGTCAACGCGCCAGTCTGGCACGTCGCCCATGTTCCCACCCTCTTCCGCGGTCCGCTGCGTTCGCGCGCGCGGCACGTTTCGTGCTGTTGCGCTCTTGACCCGCCTGCCGCTGCGTGGCTTCGCAGGCAGGCTCACGACCGAAAAGAGGGTTAGCCATGGATGAGATCGATCGACTCGGGAATGACGTCGCAGCAGCGCGGGTCGCGGAGTCCCGCAATGGACGCCCACGCTCCGCCGTTTCCTGGAGCGCTGTCGTGGCGGGAGCCGTGGGCATGGCGGCCTTCGCCCTCATTCTTCTCATGCTCGGCACGGGCCTCGGGCTTTCGTCGCTTTCGCCCTGGTCCGGAAGCGGCGCGCACGCAGAGACTTTCGGCGTGGCGGCCGTCATCTGGATCTGCGTGACGCAGGTGATGTCTGCCGGTCTCGGCGGCTATCTCGCGGGGCGGTTGCGTCGGCACTGGCCCGGTATCGGTACAGACGAGACCCACTTCCGCGACACCGCACATGGCTTTCTCGCCTGGGCGCTCGCCACGCTCCTTTCCGCCGTCCTGTTCACCGCGGCCATGTCCGGGCTGGCCCGAGAGGGCGTGAGCGCAGGCGCACGGAGCGCAGCGCACGTCGCAAGCGGCGTTGCCGCCCTCAATCGCGGCAACGCCCAGGCCGCATACAGCACCTGGCCCATGGGCTATCTGATCGACGGCATGCTGCGTCCGGTTGCGGGCGCCGCCGCATCCGGTGCGTTGTCTACCTCGGTTGCTTCGAGTTCACCGAGTACCTTGCATGCCGAACAGGTCTTCGAGACCGCGCAGCAGAAGCAGGAGATCGCGCGAATTTTCCTCAACAGTCTGCCCGCGGGCGGGGCGCTTTCGGCCGAGGACACCGCGTACGTAGCGCGCATCGTAGCCGAGAAAACCGGGCTCGCACCGGCAGATGCCCGTGCGCGCGTCACGACCACCTGGTCGCGCTTGCAGGAAAACGTCGATGCCGAGGAACGCGCTGCGCGCGCAGCCGCAGAAGCGGTCCGCAGGGCCACCGTTCGCGTCACGTTGTGGCTCTTCATTTCGCTGCTCATAGGGGCCTTCTCCGCCAGTCTCATGGCGACGATCGGCGGCAGGATGCGTGAATGGTGACGGCTCGGCAAATCCCACTACTTTCGATCTGAGAGGAGGCAAACATGCGCTCAATTCTTCTTTTTCTGCTTGGCGTTCCGATTCCGATCATCATTCTTATCGCGCTCCTTTGGCATTGACCCGAACTATCACGCCTGCACCCGGACATGGCGGCTGCCGGTGCCTCCCGGCCCATAGCGCGGTCGCGCTCAGATGCACGAGACGAATGGCTTCGCGCGCCGGGAAGTCGCACGCGTCCGCCGCGTGGCTGGCCGCGGCTTTGCCAGCAGGATGGCAAGCATCCCGAGCCAGGCACCGATCTTCTGACGGTGGCGGTCAAGCATGGCGAATCGACGAGACGTAAAAAATTTGCAGAGGAACGGCTGAACCGACGCTGCTCGTAAGCGGTAACTAGTCATCGCGCGGCCAGTTTGCAGCAGGCAGCGCGATGACCAGGTGGCCGACCGTACCAAAGCTCTCGCCTGGCGGGAGATTCCCCATCGTATAGCGGCAATTTTGCGCTACCGGTCAGTTGAGGTATGGCGAGACGCCGCTCGCCGCACCTCAACAAGTGCGGCGTCTCATGCACCGTCACGATCAAGTCACTTCCGCGTGTTTCCATCTATTTCGGTTTCCTACCGGTCGCCTCAAAAACGATGGCGCCCCGACTTTTCTGCCCGCGTACCTGCTTCAGGAGATGAACATGCGAAGCATTCAAACTCTTCACGCAGCAAGCCGCATTTTTAGCCGCACCGCGCTCGCGTTCACCGTACTCTGCTTCGCGGCCGGTGCCGCCGACGCCCAGACCGCGGCAAAACCGATAGTCACTCCGGGATTCAGCCTGTCCGTCTTCGCGACGGGTTCAGGCGGGCTGATGAGCGCACCGGACTCACTTGCCGTGCTTGATGATCACGTTTGGGTTGGCTATGCAAACACCGGCGCACCGGATGGCACGAATGGCGCGATGAGCGTGATTGTCGAATACACGCTGGACGGCAGCATCGTGAAGTCGTATCAAGTCGCGGGACACAACGATGGCCTGAAGGTCAATCCGTACACGCGCGAGATCTGGGCGATGCAGAACGAGGATGCGAATCCGAATCTCGTCATCATCAATCCCGCGACCGGCCAGGCGTCCAAGCCGTATTCCTTCGCCAAAACGCTGCACGGTGGCGGCTATGACGACATCGTGTTCAAGGACGGCCAGGCCTACTTCAGTGCGTCCAATCCCACCCTTAACGCTAGCGGCAAGAATACGGGGCCCGCGATCGTCCGCGTCGTGCACCTTGATGCAAACAGCTACAGGATCGACGTTACGCCGGTTATGAGCGGCTCGCTCGACGCCAGCAACATTCCGTTTGGCACGGTGGCAACCCTCAACCTGACCGATCCGGATTCAATGACGCTCACGCCGTCGGGAGATGTACTGCTCGATGATCAGGGAGACGGTCAGCTTGTCCTGTTGCGCTCGTCGGGCGATGAGCCGCGCGTGCAATATCTGCCACTTCTCGGCAACGTGCAGGTTGATGACACGGTATTCGCCGCGGCGCGACAGGGGTACTTGCTGGTATCCGATACGAAAGCCAACACGGTGTACAAGATCAGCGCCAATGTCTGGCAGCGTGACGCGGCTTTCTCCGCCTCGACGGGTGTGGCCGCTTCCGGTAGCACGCCGGCAGTGCCGGCTTACGTTGGCCAACTTGACTTGCGCAGCGGAGCACTTCTGCCGCTGGTAACCAATTTGGCCAGTCCGCATGGCATGGCCTTTGTATCGACAGGCGCCCAGCAATAACGGCCGCGTATCGATTGCCGGATGACGTGATCGCAGCAAGCCGGTTCGCGGCGATTGCGTCATCAAGCAAGTGCGCCCCAACGTCGCGACGGTCCCAGGGCGCCCCCTCGGCTCGAAGACGCCGCGCTCCTGAAGCCTCCCCCTCTTCTTTGAACACCCGGTCGAGCGATTTTCGAAAGCGAGCGCCACGGGAAATCAATCAAGCGTGAGCATGCCCGTTCCTGGCGCCCTGGATCGGCGCGATGCGGGGGATTGCCAATTCTTTATGTTACGTTATAACATTACCAATCCTGCGCGCCAACGCTCGATTGATCGATGGCGCGTCGTTGCCTGACAAAAGGCGCGTCCACCCCGAAATCACAACAAAACAATGAACCGCTCGCTGAAATCGCAGGCCGGTATGGTGCTGCTCGCCTGTACGTTTTGCACCCGTTCGATCGCTGCCAGTGGCGAAGCCGCGCTTGCCGGCACGGTGGCCGACGCTCAGGGCCACGCGCCCGCCCATGTCCAGATCTCGCTCCAGGACGCCGGCGGCAAAAAAGTCGCCCAGACGACGGCTGACGCCAACGGGCGCTTCCGGCTCGAGGACATCGCGCCCGGCACCTACGCCGTCAACGTGGAAGCGACGGGCTACAACACCGTCACACGCGTCGCGACGGTGACACAGGGACAGGCGCCCGAGCCGGTCGCCGTCGTGCTCCAGAAAGACTCCACGCTCGACATCACCGTCAACGCCCAGCGCCTTGACCGCGCCCGCAACGGTCTCCAGCCCGAAGTGGGTGCGAGCGTCTACCGCATCACGCAGGCCGACATCGACTCGTCGCCGCAAGGCGCGAACACGCCGCTCAACCAGGTTCTGCTGCAGGCGCCCGGCGTCGCCAACGATTCCTACGGTCAGCTCCACGTGCGCGGTGACCATGCCAACCTGCAGTACCGCCTCAACGGCATCATCATTCCGGAGCCGATCAGCGGCTTCGGGCAATCGCTCGATACGCGGATCATAGACCAGGTGAATCTCGTGACGGGTGCGCTGCCGGCTCAGTACGGCTATCGCACGGCGGGCATCGTCGACATCCGCACCAAGTCCGGCGACACCGGCAACGGAGGCACGATTGACGTTTACGGCGGCAGTCACCAGACAATCCAGACGAGCGCCGATGTGTTCGGCTCCAGCGGCCCGTTCAGCTATTACTTCGCCGGTTCGCTCGGCCAGAACAATCTCGGCATCGAGGCGCCCACCTCGGACGGCAGCCCCCTGCACGACCACACGCGCCAGGGCAACGGTTTCGGCTACATGTCGTACCTGCTCAACCCGCTCACGCGCGTGAGTGTGATGTTCGGCACCGCAAGCAACCAGTTCCAGATTCCGAATACGCCGGGGCTCGCCCCCGTCTACACGCTGAACGGCCAGTCCACGTTCGACTCGGCGAACCTCAACGAGACCCAGTCGGAGCTGAACAACTTCGCGGTGGTGGCATTGCAGGGCACCAACGGTGGCGCACTCGACTACCAGGTGGCGCTCTTCACGCGCTACACGCGCACCAAGTTCAATCCGGACCCGGTCGGCGACCTCATTTTCAATGGCGTCGCATCGGAGGACTTCCACAGCAACCAGGCGAATGGCTTTCAGGCCGATTTCACTTACCGGCTCAATGATCAACACACGCTGCGCGCGGGTCTCATGTTCCAGCAGGAGCACGCCGTGTTCGACAACAGCGTGGCCGTGTTTCCCATCGACGCGAACGGCAATCAGACCTCCGACCAGCCACTCACGATTCAGGATGCCAACAGCAAAACAGGCTATCTGTACAGCCTCTACCTGCAGGATGAGTGGAAGATCACGCCGAAGCTGACACTCAACTATGGTCTGCGTTACGACCGCATGGACGAGTATGTGCAGGCCGGACAACTGAGCCCGCGCGTCGGACTCGTCTGGCAGCCGACCAACGCGACGACGCTGCACGCCGGCTACGCGCGCTACTTCACGCCGCCGGCTTTCGAACTCGTTTCCGACTCCACGGTCAGCAAGTTCAACGGCACGACCAACCAGAGCCCGAACGCGCAGAACGATCCCGTGAAGCCCGAACGCGCCGATTACTTCGACATCGGCATTACGCAGCGCCTCACCTCCAGCCTGACCGTTGGACTCGACGCGTACTACAAGCGCGCCAGCAATCTGCTCGACGAGGGGCAATTCGGCACCGCGCTCATCTTCACGCCATTCAATTACCAGTATGGGCGAGTCTACGGCGTGGAGTTCACGTCGAGCTACCACCAGGACAATGTGACGGCCTATCTGAATGTCGCATTCAGCCGCGCGCAGGGCAAGAACATCGAATCGGCGCAGTTCAATTTCGGCGCCGACGAACTGGCCTACATTGCAAACCATTGGGTCTACCTCGATCACGATCAGCGCATTACCGCGTCGTTCGGCGGCACCTACTCCGTCGGCCAGACGACTCTCACCACAGATGCGATCGTAGGTAGCGGCCTGCGCAGCGGCTTTGCGAATACCGGGCGTCTGCCCTGGTATGCGCAGGTCAACGTCGGTGTGATCCAGCATTTCAGCGAACCGCTGATCGGCCGCTTCGATGCGCGGCTCGTGCTGGTCAATGCCTTCGGCCGCGTCTACCAACTGCGTGATGGATCCGGCATCGGCGTGGGTGCGCCACAGTATGGCCCGCAGCGAGCGATCTACGCAGGCATTACCAAGCACTTCTGATCATTTCACGCGTAAAGGAGTCCAATCATGAACGAATGGAACGGTATTGCCGAAGCGTTGCGGCTCGGCGGCTGGGTCATTTACCCGTTGAGCCTGCTGGCGATCTTCGCACTCGCCATCACGTTCGACCGGATGTACGTCTGGTGGCGCTACGCCCGAATGCCGCGTGATGGCGCCGTACGCGCACTGCCGGACGAACATGTGCTGCGACGCGTGGACATGCTGTTCGATGACAGCAGCATGCCCATCTGGCGTATCGAGGGGCAGGTCGAAACGGCCGCTTCGCAGATCGAGCGCGAGATGGGCCGCGGTCTGTGGCTGCTCGAAACGATCGTGACCGCTGCGCCGCTGCTGGGATTGCTTGGCACGATCGTCGGCATGATGCATTCGTTCCGACTGATCGGCGGCGATGGCCTCGTCAGCCCTTCGGGCGTGTCGGGGGGTGTGGCCCAGGCCCTGGTTGCCACCGCCATCGGTCTCGTGATCGCACTGATCGCACTCTTTGCGTTCAACTATTTTTCGCGTCGCGTCGACCGGCTCATGGATGACGTCGAGACCTTCGCGAACGGCCGCATCGGCGACCTGCGCCTCGCGCGCGAACGCTCCGGTGCGGCGTCATGAAGCTCAGACGTGCACGCACGTCGAGACGTGGCCGCATCGAGATCATCCCGATGATTGATGTGATGTTCTTTCTGCTCGCCACGTTCATGCTGACGACACTGGCGATGCAGCGGCTCGACGCGGTCCATATCGATCTGCCCCGAGGAGAGGCACAGCCGATGCAGATGGACCGGCCGCTCACCATCTCCGTGAATCGCGCCAACCACATCTTCGTGAACCAGCAGCCCGTTCGCCTCGATGAAGTGCGCGCGGTGGTGGCGAACCTGCTCCGAAAGGACGGGCGTATTGTCGTAGCCGCAGACGACGGCGCTTCGCATGGCGTGGTCGTGGAAGCAATACTCGAAGCGCGCAAGGCGGGCGCCGAACATTTTCTCGTTGCCGTGCATCGTGAATAGCGAATCGCTGTCACGCCGCAACCACAATGTGCGTCGCTTTATCGTTGCCGCGTCGGTGGCAGCGATAGCGTGGTGGTTCTTCCTTGCGCATCTGCGCTGGCTCATGGGCTCCGGGCGACCCGCAGCGCCCCCGCAGGCGATAGAGCTGCAGGTCGTGGAACTACCGCGCGCGCAACGCGCAAGCGAAACGCCACACGGCAACGTCCGGCTCGCTGCGCCTGCCGCCCCTCACAGCGCGCCCCGCGTGCAACGGCAGCAGCTGCAGGTGGCGCGCAGCAGCGCGTCGCACCATGCCCCTCGCGAGCTTACGCCGCCCCGCCCGGCACCCGACGCTCCTCGAGGCGCGACAGCCACACAGCAAGACGCATCCGCAACGCCCTCGTCAAAAACTGCATCTGCCCCGGGCGCTGACACGCTGCAGTCCGGCGCCCTATCGAACGCTGACGGTTCAACCGGGCCCGTCAGCCAGCAGGCCCGGCTGCTCTCACAACCCCTGCCGGAAGTCCCCGACGATCTTCGAGAGCAGGCATTTCAGGCCGTCGCCGTTGTACGCTTCGCCGTCCATGCGGACGGTACGTTCGATATCGAACTGGTGAAGCCCACGCAAAGTCCGCGGCTGAACCAGATTCTGCTTGTCACGCTGCGGCAGTGGCGCTTCTTCCCGGCAATTGAGAACGGTCGGCCCGTCGAGAGCCATCAGGACGTTCGCGTCCACTTCAATGTCAATTGACACACTGAACGATGAGCCAGGCGTGCACGCGCGGCCGCTCCTTATCATTGGGGCGGCCGCGCGTGGCCGTCACGTCGTCGGTGAGGTTGAGCGTGAGGAGCGTCTCGGGCAGCCCGACCATCGTCATCAAAGCGGCGTAGGGCAGGACGATCCTGAGCGTCGTGAGGTCGAACGGCAGGAGGCGAGACGCACACCTGCCGTTCGCGTGTTTGATACGATTCGCTTCACCCGCCCCCACAGCGAACCCCATCATGGCGCGCGAAAACTTCAGCGATCTCATTGCGTTTCTCGCCGTCGCGCGCGAGCGCAGCTTTACGCGTGCGGCCGCGCAGCTCGGCGTCTCACAGTCGGCGCTGAGCCACACCATCCGCAGCCTCGAAACGCGTCTCGGCCTGCGTCTGCTCACGCGCACCACGCGTAGCGTCGCCACCACGGAAGCCGGCGAGCGGCTCTTTCAGGCGCTCTCGCCGCGCTTCGAGCAGATCGACGCCGAGCTTGCCGCGCTCACCGAACTGCGCGACAAGCCCGCGGGCACCATCCGCATCACCGCGATCGATCATCCCATCGACACCGTGATCTGGCCGAAGCTGCGCCCGCTCCTCGCAGACTACCCCGACATCAAGGTCGAGATCACTGTGGACTACGGCCTGCGCGACATCGTCGCCGATCGTTACGACATCGGCGTGCGCCTGGGCGATCAGGTCGAGAAGGACATGATCGCGGTGCGCATCGGGCCGGACGTCAAGATGGCAATCGTCGGTTCTCCCGATTATTTCGCGGCGCACAAGGCGCCGCGCGCGCCGCAGGATCTGCTCAAGCACAATTGCATTACGCTGCGGCTCACGTCGTCGGGCGGCCTGTACGCGTGGGAACTCAAGAAGGACGAGCATGCGCTGCAAGTGCGCGTGGACGGCCAGCTCACGTTCAACGCCATGCCGCAAATGCTCAACGCGGCGCTGGACGGTCGCGGCCTCGCGTTCGTTCCCGAGAACGCCGCGTTGTCGTTCATCCGCGCAGGCCGCCTGAAAAGCGTGCTCAAGGACTGGTGCCCGGTATTTCCGGGCTATCACGCGTTTTATCCAAGCCGGCGACAGTCGTCGCGCGCGCTCGCGCTAGTGATCGACGCGCTGCGCTATCGCGCTTAGCGTAGCGCAGCGCCTGCCGGTGCGGATTACGTACGCGTCTTGCGCCCTTCGACCGGATAGCCCGGGTCCGTATATCCCGGCGTAGAGGCATGCCCCGGCGCCACGAGGCTGTCGACGAACGTTTCGTCGTCGGGGCCGAGCTGAAGGTTCAGCGCGTCGATATAGCTGTCCCAATGCGCTTCGGTGCGCGGGCCCGCGATCGTCGAACTGACGTGACGATTCTTGAGCACCCATGCGAGCGCGAACGCAACAGGCGTCGTGCCGCGCTCTACGGCGTAATTCGCGATCTCGGTCGCAATCCGCAACGACTCGGCGCGCCACTCCGTCTGGTGGATGCGCCGGTCGCCGCGGCCCGCTCGGCTGTCGCCGGGCGGTGGCGCATCGACGGCGTATTTGCCGGTCAGCACGCCACGCGCGAGCGGACTGTAGGGCACTACGCCCAGCCCGTAATGCGCGGCCGCGGGCAACTGCTCGACCTCGGCCGTACGATCGACGATGTTATAGAGCGGCTCGCTCGCCACGGGCCGGTCCATGCCCATCTGGTCCGCGAGGCGCACGATCTCGGCGATGCGCCAGCCACGGAAATTCGACACGCCGAAATAGCGCACCTTGCCCTGGCGGATCAGATCGCCGACGGCGCGCACGGCTTCGTCGAGTGGCACGTCGGGCAGAGCGCGGTGAAAGTAGAGGATGTCGATATAGTCGGTTCCGAGGCGCTTCAGGCTCGCCTCCACCGACTGGTAGATCCACTTGCGCGACTGCCCCTGCTCATTCGGCCCCTGTGCGAACGGGAAACCGAATTTTGTCGCCACGACCCAGTTGTCGCGCTGCGCCGCGATGGCGCGGCCCACGATTTCTTCCGAGCGGCCTCCGTGATAGACGTCCGCCGTATCGATGAAGTTGATTCCCTGTTCGAAGGCCTTGTCGATGATGCGTTTCGACGCGGCTTCGTCGGTCTCGCCGCCAAACATCATCGCGCCGAGGCACAGCGGCGAAACTTTGAGTGCACTGCGGCCCAGATTGCTATAGTCCATATCCTCTCACTTCGAGCTCGTTGCCAAAGTGGAGATTTAAATACGGAGTGGCTTTTCGATAAAGGCCTGGATCGCGCATGCTTTCATGAATGCGATTCATGAAACGCTATTGACAAAAAAGCTACCGCGCAAAATACATATCGTGAAGCACCTCCACGTTCACCTCCCTGGCACGCGCAGCAAACGTAACCTTCCCGCCCTGCATGAGATAAACCTGATCCGCAAGCCGCAGCGCCATATTGGTATTCTGCTCCACCAGCACGATAGTACGCCCCGCCCCCTTAAGCCGCTCCAGGATCGCAAAAACTTCCTGCACCATCACAGGCGCAAGCCCAAGCGAAGGCTCATCGATCAGCATCAGTTGCGGCGAAGACATAAGCCCGCGCCCCAGCGCCAGCATCTGCGCCTGCCCGCCTGATAGCGTGCCCGCAGGCAGCGCGCGCCGCTCCTTGAGCAGCGGAAACAGCGCATAGACTTCCTCGAGCTGCGTTTTCGCCCCTGCGCGCCGCGTTTTCGCAAACGCGCCCAGCATCAGATTCTCCTCGATCGACATGTCGCGGAAAATCATGCGCCCCTCGGGCACCATCGCGACACCGCGCTGCGCCATGTCCCATGTAGGCACGCCCGCGAGCGACGCGCCGTCGAAGGTGATCTGGCCGCGCTCCAGCGGCACGAGCCCCATGATCGCCCGTAGCAGCGTGGTCTTGCCCGCCCCGTTCGGGCCCACGATCGTCGTGACCTCGCCGCTCGCGATATTGAGCGTAACGTCCCACAACACATTGATCGCGCCATAGCCGGCGCGGGCGCTGCTGACCTCAAGCATGGGCGGCCTCCCCCGTATAGCTGCGCACGACCTCGGGATCGCGGAACACTTCGGCGGGCGGCCCATCGGCGATCAGCTTGCCGAAGTTGAGCACGCACACGCGCCGGCACAGGCTCATCACGGTTTCTATATCGTGCTCGATGATGAGGATACCTACGTTGTATCGCTCATGCGCCACCAGCAGCGTTTGCATGAAGCGGCGCTTGGTGGCCGTCTCGAGACCGCCCAGCACTTCGTCGAGCAACAGCAGCTTCGGCCCCGTCGCGAGCGCCTTCGCGACCTCCAGCGCCTTCAGTTCGGTGAGCGCAAGTTCCGTGGCCGCGTCGCGCTGCGCCTTGCCTTCGAGTCCCAGGAACGCGAGGATCTCGTCGATGCGCGCCTCGTCCACTCGCCCCGTGCCGAAGCGTTGCGCGACGATCAGGTTCTCGCGCACCGTGAGCTCGTGCATGGGCTGCGGCACCTGGAACGTGCGGCCGATGCCCAGGCGCGCGCGTCGATAGAGCGGCGCTTTCAACAAATCCACATCGCCGAAACGGATCGAGCCGCTCGTGGGCCGAACGAGCCCCGAAATCGCGTTGAAAAGCGTCGTCTTGCCCGCGCCGTTCGGGCCGACCAGCCCCACCACATCGCGCGTGCCGAGCGAGAGCTTTACACCGTTGACCGCCGTGATGCCGCCAAAGCGGATCGACACATCCTGCAGGCGCAGTTCCGCCGCCTGTTCAGCTTGCTGCATAGACACCTCGCCGGGTACGTTTGAAGCGCAGCGCGGTCAGACCCGCGGGGCTCACGATGATCATCGCCACGAGCAGCATGCCCAGCACGATCTGGTGCCCCGTCGGCAGCAGGCTTTTGAGCACGAGCTGGTCGACCAGATAGACCGTCACCGCGCCCACGAGCGGTCCGAGGATGGTGCGATAGCCGCCGCAGATCGCCGCGATGATCGGCACGACGGCCCAGCTCGCGTTGAACGCGTAGTCGGGTTCGAGAAAGTTGATGTAGTGCGCGTTGAATGCGCCGACGAGCCCTGTCATCAGCGCGGAAAGCATCAACATGGCGAGCTTGAGCATCACGCTGTTCACGCCCACCACGCGCGTGGCGTCCTCCGACTCGTGCATCGCCCGCAGCGCGAGTCCCACATGGCTGCCGCGCAGCCGCGCATAGATCGCGGCGAACACCAGCACGAGCGTGAGCACGACGAGGTAGCCGCCGCTCTTGCTGCCGAAGTCGAAGCCCGCGACCTTCGGCAGCCCCGGGATGCTCGAAAGGCCGCTCGCGCCGCCCGTGAGATCGGACCATTCGGTCGCGATGATGCGGAAGATCTGCGCATAGGCGAGGATGGCAAGCGCGAAGTACGGCCCCTTCAGACGCAGCGCGGGCGCCATCGCAAGCGAGGCAACTGCCGCCCCCACGCCGCCCGCGAGCATCGCGGGAAACACGGGCCAGCCGGCCTTGAGCGTGAGGAGCGCGGAAATATACGAGCCCACGCCGAAAAATGCCGCGTGGCCAAAGCTCACCATGCCGCCCAGATTGCCGAGCAGCGCCCACGCGAGCGCCACGCCCGCGATCGTGAGCGAGGCCACCGCCAGGCTCATCAGATACAGGTTTTGCCCGAACACGAGCGGCACGCCCGCATACAGCACGGCCAGCGCCACCGCGAGCCCGGCCAGGCGCGGGCCGGACCAGGCCAGTGTGATTTTCAAAGTCGACATCGATCTCATCCCCTTCGTTTCGCCACACCGAACAAGCCGTTCGGCAGCACGTAGAGCACGAGCAGAAACAGCAGCATGCCCGCGAGTTCCTGCAACGCCGAACTGGCGAGCGTGACGGTGAGCGCCTCGGTAATGCCGAGCAGCATCGCGCCCGCCAGCACGCCCGGAATCGAGCCCACGCCCGCGAGCACCGTGATGATGAACGCCTTGACGGTGAGCGCTTCGCCGATGGATGGCTGGATCGCGCTCGACGCGTAGATCGACACGCCCGCGCACGAAGCGAGCAGCCCTGCTACGACGAACGAGATCAGTTCGGTCTTGCGCGGGTCGATGCCCATCAGGCGCGCCGCATCGCGGTTGCTGGAAATCGCGCGCACGGCGCGCCCATACCACGAACGCGAGAGCCACCACCAGAGCGAGAGCATCAGCACGACGCTGATACCGAACGAGAGCACTTCGCTGCGCATGGAAAGCAGGTTGCCGAGCATCACGCTGTCCTGCAGCCATGCGCTGCCGGTCGAGCGCACGTCGGCGCCCCAGCCCAGCAGCACGGCATTGGTCAACACGATGCCGATTCCGTAGGTCAGAATCAGCGAGTTCAGCTCGCGGTCGCGCTTGATGCGGCTAACCAGATACCACGCAGCGGCCGCCGCGGCGCAAACCACCGGAATCGCCACCGGAATTGCGAACACGGGGTTCAGGCCCAGCTTCGTCTCGAACGTATAGGCGATATAGGCGGCAAGCAGCACCAGTTCGCCGTGGGCGAGATTGATGATGCGCATCGAGCCGAATACCAGCGCGAGCCCCAGCGCGACGAGCGCGTAGGCGCCGCCCACCAGCACGCCCGAATACAGCGATTGCAGCAACAGGTCCGTCATCGCGGCTCCTCCTTCGTTGCGCGCGCAATTACCACGGCAGCGCGGGGTAGTTCAGCTTGCCCGTGGCGCGCTCCTTCGGCCACACGAGCACGATGCGATTGCCCTGGATCTGCGCCATGTTGTTCAGGAACACGGGGTTGTCGCCGTTCGGCGCGAAGCTCACCTTTCCGATCAGCGTGTCGTGCGGCTTCGCGCGCAGTTCGGCGGCAATGCCGTCCTGCTTGAGCGTGCCCGCGTCGGCAGCGCGCGCCATGGCCTCGAACAGCAGCCGCGACTGCACGTAGGCGAATTCGGCCAGATAGTCGGGCTCCTTGTGATATGCAGCCTGATATGCCTGCACGAAGGCCTTGCCGTCGGCCGTGCCGAAGTCCGCGGGATATGGCAGCATCGCGCAGCCGATCACGTTGTTCACGAGATCGGGATAGTCGGTGGTCATTTTCGGCGTCACGATGGACCACGCGCCCATCACGGCCTTTAGTTGCGGGCGCAGCACCTTGGCCGCGCGCAGAATGCCGATATAGTCGTTCTCGTAAGCGATCATCAGCAGAACTTCGGGTTTGTCCTGCAAGCGCACCTTGTTCACGAGCGGCTTGAAGTCCGTCATCGCCGGGTCGAACGCATGCACCGTCACCGCCACGCCCTGCGCGCGCAGTTGCGTCGAGACTTCGTTGCTGAGGTCGGTGGTGGCCTGCTTCGTCGAGGCGAGAATCGAAACCGACTTCACGCCCATGGCGTTCAACTGCCCCACCACGGCCTTCGAATAGCCCGATGCGGGGCCGATGCGGAAAAAGTGCTTGAGGCCGCGCGAGGTCATCGCGCTGTCCACGGCCCCCGAGGTGATATAGACGATGCCCGCCTTGTCGGCCGCTTCGGAAGCCGGGCTCACCGAATTGGAGCCATAGCCGCCGGTAATGGCGAGCACGCCTTGCGACGCGAGCTTCTCCACCGCCGATACGGCCTTGGCGGGCTGCGCCTCGTCATCGACCACGGTGAGCGCGACCTTGTGTTTACCGCTACCGTTGTTGAAGAGATCGGCGGCGAGCCGGATGCCCTCGAGCTGCGCGTTGCCTGCACGCGCCATCGAACCGGTAAGCGGCAACTCCACCCCCACGGGCAGTGTGTCGGCAAATGCGGCGGGCGTGTGGGCGAGCAGCGCGCAGGCGCTTGCGGCGCCCGCGCCGATGCGAAAGAGTGCGCGCACGAGGGCGCGCGGCTTGCTGCGAGTCGCGAAGCGGTCCATCGAACCTCCAAACCTGAGTCTCGGTAATAGGAAGCGGCACCGTTCAATTGCAGTGCTCGCCCTGTTTCGTTTTTCTATGTTTTCGTTACCACGGCACGCCGGGATACACCGGCTTCGCCGTCGCGTAGGTCGCGGGCCAGACGAGCGAGAGCTTGCCGTCGCGCGCGAACTGGCCCATATGCGCCACGTAGTTCGTGTTGTCGCCGCGTGCGTCGAACGCTACCTTGCCGAGGAACGTGTCGTCGCGCTGGGTCGCGCGCAGCGTGTCGGCGAGACCGCCCTTGTCGAGCGTGCCCGCTTTCTGCGCGTTCGCGATCGCGTCGAACAACAGCTGCGCGTAGACGAACGACGTCTGCGACTGATAGTTCGAGGTGGTCTTGAAGAGCCGCTGGTACGTGTCGGAGAAGTCGCGCTGGTCCGCCGAGCGGTAGTCGGCCGGCGAAGAGAGCACGGTCGCGCCATACACGTTCGGCACGAGGTCTGGGAACGACTGCGCCATCTTCGGACTCGCGAACGCCCATGGCGCCGCGATCGCCTTCAGGTCGGGCTTGAGCACGCGCGAGGCGCGCAGAATGCCCACGTAGTCGTTCTCGTAGCCGAGCATCGCCATGGCGTCGGGCTTGTCCTGCAGCTTGACCTTGTTGACGAGTGGCTTGAAGTCGCCGATCGAGGGATCGTAGGCATGCAGGAAGGTCTTCATGCCTTGCGCCTTGAGCGCCGTGTCGAGCTGCTTCGCGAGGTCGCTCGTCGCGTCCTTCGTCGAGTAGACGATCGCCACTGACTTCACGCCCAGCGTGTTGAAGAGGCCCACCATGCCCTTCGTGTAGCCAGGCGTGTTGCTCACGCGAAAGAAGTTCTTCAGGCCGCGCGTGACCATGTCATCGCTCGTGCCGCCCGACGTCACGTAGACGAGCCCGGCCTTGTTCGCAGCTTCCGACGCCGGGCCGGCGCAGTTCGAATTGGCTGCGCCCGCAATCGCGACCACGTGCTGCGAGGCGAGTTGCTCGACAGCAGCGACGGCCTTGGCCGGGTTCGATTCGTCGTCGACGGCCACCAGCGTGATCTTGTCCTGCGGATGGCGCCGGTTGTAGATGTCGGCCGCCACCTGAATGCCGCGGTACATTTCGGTGCCCGCCTGCGCGAGCGCGCCGGTGAGCGGCAGTTCGACGCCCACGCGCCATTCCGTGGCGTGCGCGAACGACGGCGCGAGTGCGATGGCGAGCGCCGCCGCCAGCGCGCCGCGCAGGTTCGTCTGTGCGGGCCGTTCGCGTCCCGGTTTGCCGATGCTCCCGTGCTGCGTGTTGGGTCGCGTCATGTCTCCTCCTTTGCCCTTGGGGGCTTTTGTCTGCTTTGGAGTCTGCTGCGCGGCGGCCGCCTGATTCGTTTGTGCGCGCCACTGGACAGGTGCCAGTGTGGTTCAGGCGCGCGAGGCCAACAATTCGTTTTCGGGAAAGCGGGCGTTCGGCTGGCTGGAAGTCGGCATTTGTCCCGATGCCTGCGCGCGTGCAGTCAGCGGATCCATCGAGGCGGCGCAAAAAAAACCGCTGCACTCAGGCAGCGGTCATTGGGAACCAGGTCGGCGCACGTACTCGCGATGCGCCGTCAAACGGACGGTCTACGGTGCGCTCAGGCCGGCGCGTTTTCGGTGCTCAGCTTCGACACCATGCCGGTCTTGGCGTCGTAGGCATAGCCCTGCTGCTCGAGATGGGCGCTGACCGCTTCGACGACCACTTGCTGCTGGGACTCCTTGCGCAGCAGTTCATGCTCCGGCGCGACCTGGCCCAGCTCGGTGGCGAGGCGGCGGCTCAACGAGGCTTCGCCGGCGCTGCGGGCGAGACCCACGATCGCCTTTTCGTTGGCCTGGGCCAGTTGCTGTTTCAGTCCGTTCGCGTACTCGGACCAGCGCTTGATGTTCTCGCGCGCATCGGCAATCGCGGCGGCGTGCCTGGCCGTCTCGCTGGCAAGCTGGGCCTTCAGCGCTTCGACTTCTTCCGGATCGGCGGCCGCGGGCTGTGCCTCGGCTGCGCCCTCGGCGGCTTCGCTCGATTCCGCGGCCTTGGCGAATTCGCCCATCTCGGCGAGTTCGGTCGCCTGCTGCTGCGCGGCGTCGGCGCGCTCCTGCGCCTCGGTCAGGCTCGCCGTGAGACGCGCGATTTCGGAGGCGTCGGCCGTGCGCTCGTCGCTCAGGCTGGCGAGCTGCTGCTGGGCATTCTGCAGTTCGGTGGCGGCGGCATCGCGCTCGGCCTGGGCACCGGCGACCTGTTCGCGCTGGGCCGCGTGCGCTTCCTGCTCGGCTTGCAGCGCCGCGCGAATCGCTTCCAGTTCGCCCTCGAGCTTCGCCACAGCTTCCGTGTGAGCCGCTTCCAGCGCTGCGCGCTCCGCTTCGTCATTCCCGGTCGAGGCTGCCGGCTCGGCCTGGCCGCTTTCCTCAGCGGCTTCGGCTTGGGCGGCCTGGGCCGCGTGCGCTTCGCGCTCAGCGGCCAATTCGGCGAGCGCGCGCTCCAGTTCTGCCTCGAGGGCCGAAACGCGCCCGGCCAGTTCCTCGGCGCGCTTCTCGGCGGCGTCGGCGCGCTCGATCGCGCTCGCGATGTCTTCCTCGAGAGCCGGGCCGGCATTGGGCCTGGTCTCGTAGGCGCGCGTCATGTTATCCAATTGGACTTGCAGGGCGTCGAGTTCCTGGACCGTGCTCTGCAGCTCTTCGAGCGCATTGTCGCGCTCGTTGCACGCGTCCTCGACGCGCTCGCGCATCGACAGCAGGCGGCGCGCCACGGCGCGCTCGGCTTCGTCCTGCGCCGACGTCCACAGACGGTCGAGCGCGTCGCGCATCGTGTCTGTCACGGTTTCCGGCAGCCCGGGGCGCTCCACGACCTGCTGCACGCGCGGCGCACGCTCTTCGCGCCACTTGCGCAGCGAGGCAGCCACTGCGACCACCGAACCGGTATGAACTTCGGACCAGATGGCCATGGGAGAAACCTTCTGACCCTCGTCGGCCATCCGCTCCGCGATTTCAGCAACCAGTTCGTCCGTGATCGTAATGCTGCTTGACATATCTGCCTCGAGAAAGTGCGAGCCCACCCCGCGTTTCTAGAGATTGTCAGGCAACCACCTCCCGGTTAATCGCTCGAAAAGCCGGGTTTAAGGGGAGGTGTTCACAGGATTGCGCCGCCGGGCGCGCTCCGCGTCACGCCGCTGCCGCAGCCCAAAGTCGGCTCCTCCACGCTGGCCACCGGGGTTTTGTGGCTCGCGTCAGGCGGCCAGCGCCCTGCGAATCGCCGCCGAAAGCTCCGCAGGTGCGAACTTGGAGACGTATCCGTTCGCGCCCGCGTTGCGCGCGTGCGCCTCGTTGGCGCTGCCTGAAAGCGACGAATGAATGAGCACCGGAAGGTGCTTCAAGCGCTGGTCGGCCTTGATCTTGCGCGTGAGCATGAAGCCATCCATCTCAGGCATTTCGAGGTCGGTGATCACGAGCGAAACCTTGTCGCGAATTGCGATGCCATCGCTCTGCGCATCAGTCGCCATCTGCTGGAGGATCTCCCACGCGGCCTGGCCGTTGTGGGCAATCACGTGCGGCACTTCGAGGGCGGTGAGCGCCTGCCCGATCAGCGCGCGGGCGAAGCCCGAGTCGTCGGCAGCGAGGATGCGGCCGCCGGCAAGACGCACGGCTTCGCCCACGGCGTCGGCGCCCACTTCGGTGTGCTGCTCGGGGAAGGCGTCGCGCATGATCTGCTCGACGTCGAGCAGTTGCGCGAGGCGCGCGTTCGCGGTGCCCGGATTGATGCGCGCCACGCCCGTCACATAGCCCGTGGTGCCGCTCGATTCCGCACTCAGCACCTCGCTCCACTCGAGCCGGACGATGTCCTCCACTTCCTCCACGGCGAACGCCTGCGTGCCGCGAGAAAACTCGGTCACGAGCAGAATGCCGGGCGGCTTTTCCGAAACGGAGCCGATCATCGAGCCGACATCGATCACCGGAATGATCTGGCCGCGAATATCCACCGCGCCGGCGAGATGCTCGGGCGAGCCTGCAATCGGCGTGAGCTCGGGCATGGTCGCGATTTCGCGAATCTTGAAGACGTTGATGCCGTAAAGGCCGCGGACCGTCCCCTTGCGCGCCGAACCCAGGCGAAAGAGGAGCAGTTCGAGCCGGTTATTGCTCGTCAGAGTGGTACGCTCGTCCACGCCATGCTGCTGTACTGATTTCAATTTGCACTCCGTAATGATCTGTCGCGAATAGGCTTGGGGAACCGGTCATCCAGCTTACCGTTGTGCTTGTTTCAGGGGGCTTCCGGTGGTATCAGGCGAATGCAGGAGACATCACCGGCTCGTACCGCTCGCCGAGCACGCCGCTGCGCTCCACGAGTGCGGCGAGCACGTCGCCGGCGAGCGGCAAGCCCTGCCAGAACGCGCGGGCGCTGGCGCCATGGGCCAAATGCAGCAACGAGAGCGAACCGGTGAGCACGGCACGCAACGCCAAGGGCCGCTGTTCATCAGCAACTCCATCACCGCCAGCACCGCGTTGAAGGGCGGCGGCGTAGCGCGCACCGCGAACACCTCCGGCCGCGCGAAATATCCGTAATCGGCTGGCGCGCCACCCGTGCGGCGCGCGGCGACGCCTCTTCCATCAGCAATCCGCCCAATTCTTTCTCCTGTGCGGCTGCTTTCCGCGTGACATCTGAGCTTTCCCCTACTAACGGCTCGGGCGCGTCTACCTTGAGTCGATTTACACGTTTACCTCGTCTTTGTTCGGGTTAGCCCGCAGGTTAATTCTGGCCCTTACGGCTAACGCTCATCGATGTCGGGCCGCAGAAAGATACGCCGTGAATAGTTGTAAGCGACAGATCCGAACAAAAAAGCACGGTCGTTATTTCGCTATCCAGATTAATCTTTTGTTAGAAAAATGGCTGCCCAATCGTGCGCACCTCGGGCGCCCGAGGACCGGCATCGCGGGCTCGCAAGTGATTGTCGATCTGTCACTGCCGGGCGTGCATGTCGCGCCAATCCGGGACCTCACCGGCGATGCGCACTTCTCCGAAGTCACCTTCGACGATGTGGAATTGCCCGATGACGCACTGATCGGCACCGAAGGCGCGGGCTGGGAACAGGTCACCGCGGAACTCGCGTTCGAGCGCAGCGGCCCGGAGCGCATTTATTCGAGCATCGTGCGGCGGCCATTGCGAAGGCGCGTGCGAGCCGCGCCGCTGGTGGCGAACGGCGCACATGCGCTCGTGGGCGCGATGGGCATCACCGCCGAGTTCGATCTGCAGCTCTATACGAGACGGTTACACGCGCAACGTCTTCAATATGGATCGGAGTCGTTCTGGGACGACGTCGTCGGCACGCACGCCATCGATCACTGGAACAACGTCGCCGCGGGGGTCATCGGCATTTACGATGCGCTCGATGAAGCCGCGGCGGTCGGAACCTAACCGCGCGAACGCGGGCCTGACGCCGTGCCAACGCGCTCCAGGACCACATCCAGCAGCACGTTCGCGCCGTCGATGAGCTGATCGTCGTCCGTGTGCTCGCGCGGATTGTGGCTAGTGCCGCCACGGCTCGGCACGAAGATCATCGCCGCCGGCGCGATCCGCGCAATCATTTGGGCGTCATGGCCCGCACTCGGCGTCCTGCAAACGCGTTTCACCCAGTTCGCGCAGTTGCCGAAGCAGCACTTCGCCATTCAGTTTCAGCATATTCACGATTGGTTGATTCCGCCCGGCAACGCGAGGCGCGCGATCTCCGCAAAGTAGCGGGCGCCGGTCATCAGGATGTCGTCGTTGAAATCGTAGCCGGCGTTGTGCAGCGGAATCCCGCCGCGCTCCGGCGCGTCGCCGTTGCCGATGAAGATGAAATTCCCGTGCACGACCTGCAGGAACGCACCGAAATCCTCGGAGATCATCATCGGTTGCACGTTGGCGTCAACGGCGGCGTCTCCCGCCACGCTGCGCGCGGCGTTCACTGCCAGTTCGACGAACTGCTCCGAATTGACCGTTGGCGCGAACTCGTGCGTGTACTCGAAGCTGCATTCGGCGCCGTGCGTCTGGCAAATGCCGACGCTGACTTCCCGCATGCGGGTTTCTAGCAGCGCTTGCACCTCCTTCGAATAGCTGCGCGTATCGCCCTTGATGATCACGTTCGACGGAATGACATTGCGAATGCCGTCGGTGATGACTTCCGTGCAGGAGATCACGGCTTGCAGGCTCGGGTCGAGATTGCGCGACACGATGGTTTGCAGCGCGAGCACGATTTGCGCCGCGATGACGATGGGATCGGCCCCCATGTGCGGGCGCGCCGCGTGCGTGCCACGCCCCTTGATATGGATGACGAAGTTATCCTCGCTCGCCATGATGCCACCCGCGCGCGTGGCGAACGTGCCGGCGGGCATGCCCGGCATGTTGTGCGCGCCGAAGATCGCATCGACGGGAAACCGTTCGAACAGCCCGTCCGCCATCATCGCCTTCGCGCCGCGGCCATGCTCTTCGGCCGGCTGGAAGATGAAACGCACCGTGCCGTCGAAATCGCGCCGCTCTGCGAGCAGCCGCGCCGCGCCGAGGACCATCGACATATGGCCGTCGTGTCCGCATGCATGCATTTTTCCCGCGTTCAACGAGGCATGTGCGCGGCCCGGCGCCTGCTCCGCGATATTGAGCGCGTCCATATCGGCGCGCAGGCCGATTACGCGCTTGCCGTTGCCGACCGTGAGGTTTGCCACGAGCCCCGTGCCGCCAATGCCGCGGTGCACTTCGAGACCCAGTGTCTCGAGGATGTTGGCCACGTAGTGGGCGGTATGGATCTCCTCGAAGCCGGTTTCGGGACGTTGGTGCAGATACTGTCGCCAGCTTTTGAGTTGCCCTTGCAGTGTGCTTTCCATATGGGGGTGTCCTCTTTTCGGTTACTGCGCGACCTGACTCAGCCAGGTGTCGCGACGGGCCGCCACGGTCTCCGCGGACGCGCCGACCAGTTGCGCGTACACGCCGGGCGCCGTGGCGCCCTCGGTACTGATCAACAGGACGCGTGAGGCTGCGTCGAGCCCTGCTGCGCGCGCGAGATCGGGTTCGCGCATTAGCATCGCGAGGCCCGCAAGCCCTGCCGCGCCCGATTCGCCCGCTACGATCGGCACGTCGCCTGCCGCGCCGGTGGCGAGGCTACGCATCGCCTCCACGGCATCCTCGTCGTCGATCAGCATGAAGTTGTCGACACACGGCTCGAGTATCTGCCACGCGAGCGGCGACGTCTCCCCGCACGCAAGGCCCGCCATCACGGAATCGACCGACCCGGTGGCTTTCGCTGCGCGGCCGGCGATGGCGCTTTGATACAGGCAGTCGGCCTGGCGCGGTTCGACCACGATGAAACGCGGACGCGCCGCGCCATGATGCTCCCACAGGTAGCTGGCTACGCCGGCCGCGAGTCCGCCCACGCCGCCCTGCAGAAACACGTGCGTCCACGCATCGCCGGACTGTTCGATGAGTTCCGCCGCGATGGTGCCGTAGCCTTGCATGACGTCGCGCGGGATCGCCTCGTAGCCGTCATAGGAGGTATCGGAAACGACGTGCCAGCCGTTCGTCTTCGCCAGTTGCGCCGCGTGCTCGACCGATTCGTCATAGTTGCCGACGATGCGAACGATACGCGCGCCGTACGCGGCGATCGCCGCTTCGCGCTCGACGCTGACGTTCGCATGCAGCACGATCACGCAGTTACAGCCAATCGATTGCGCGGCTGCGGCGAGCGCGTTGCCGTGGTTGCCATCGGTCGCGCTGATGACCGTGAGGTTCGTGACCATCTCGCCGTAGCGGCCTTCGATCAGCTTGCGAGGATCGATCTCCTGCAGGGGCCACAGGCGCATGACGAGGCGCATCAGCGCGATGGGTGCGCCCAGCGCCTTGAAGCTGCCAAGAGGAGAACGAAACGATTCGTCCTTGAGTCCAATGCGAGCAACGCCCAGACGCGCCGCTGCGCCGTCCAGATCCCAGAGCGGCGTGGACTCCGGGCTGATCAGCGACCAACCGGCGAGCCATGCCCGGCTCTCGTCGCCCGACTTCACGTTCAGGATGGCCCCGAGCGTTTCGGGGTAGGCATGGCGCGTGGCGCGCGGGTTGGCGATCAGCATGGGTGGGCTCCGGTGGACTTGCGATGTCGAAATGATATTGCGCAGCCCCCGCGAAAAAGTCTCATAATGCGGCCACGTCACGCAAAAAAATATCGACTTTCAGGCTCCCGCGTAAATGGCGACACATCTCGACTCCTTCGACCGCAAACTCCTGATGGAAGTCCAGCGCGACGCCCAGATTCCCCAAAACGAACTCGGCGCACGCGTGAACCTCTCTACGGCTGCGGTGAACCGGCGTTTGCGCCGTCTCGCCGACGAAGGCGTGATCGACCATTACGCGGCGATCGTCTCACCCGAGAAGGTCGATCATCCCATCACGATCGTCGCGACCGTCGAGGTGGAGAGCGAGCAGATCGACTTGCTGGACGCCATGAAGCGCACCTTCGAGCGCTGCCCGCAGATTCAGCAGTGCTACTACGTCGCGGGCGAGTGGGATTTCGTGCTCATTTTCGCGGTGCGTAACATGGACCAGTACACGGAACTCACGCGCGAGCTATTCTTCTCGAACAACAACGTGAAGCGGTTCAAGACGCTGGTGAGCATGAGCCGCGTGAAGGTGGGGCTCGAAGTGCCGCTCGCGCTCGACGGCGAATGACGAATGCGGGCTGCGACGCAGACGCCACGCGGTCATCTGAACAACAGGAGCCACGACCCATGAGCCACGCAATGCATGATGCTGGAGCCATTGAAAGCGAAGACTTGTTCCATCACCCGGAAATCGCGACGCTGCGCGCGGACCTCGCGCTCGCGCTGCGTGCCGCTGCACATTTCGGCCTGGGTGAAGGCGTCTGCAATCACTTCAGTGTCGCGCTTCCCGGCGAAGACGGCCTCTTTCTGCTGAACCCGCGCGGCCTGATGTGGAGCGAGGTGATGGCCGACGACATCGTCATCGTCGACGCACAGGGGGACGTGATGGCGGGCCGCCATGCCGTTGAGCCGACGGCGATGTTCATTCATGCCGCCATCCACGGCGTCGCGAAGAAGGCCTGCGTGCTGCATACGCACATGCCGTACGCGACCGCCCTCACGCTCACGGAGGACTGTGGGCTCGATACGACCTTGTCGCAGAACGCGATGCGCTATCACGGCCGCGTCGCCCTCGACCGCGAGTACAACGGCCTCGCGCTCGGCCCCGAAGAAGGCGAGCGCATTGCGCATGCGCTCGACGGCAAGGACATCGGCTTCCTCGGCAATCACGGCGTGGTAGTGTGCGGCGAGCGCGTCGACTACGCGTTCGACGACCTCTATTACCTGGAGCGCGCCTGCGCCGCGCAGGTGCTCGCGGGCTCGACCGGGCGCGCGTTGCGGCCCGTGGCGTCCGAACTCGCGCAGCGCGTGGCCGACCAGATTCAGGGCGAGCGATTGCAGTCGGAGTTGTTCTTCGCGGCGCTGCGAAGAACCCTCACGCATGCCTGACAAAAGGCCGCCCTACCTCCCCTGCCACACTGCCTTGCGCTTCTCCGCGAACGCCGCCGCGCCCTCTCGCGCGTCGGCGGAAGCGAACACCGGGTCCCTGATCTCGCGCTGACGCGCGAACATCTCCGTACTGGGCCAGTCTCGCGACTCGCGCATCACGCGCTTGCTCGCGGCCACCGCGAGCGGGCCGTTTGCCACGATCTTCTGCGCGAGTTCGAGTGCGCCCGCCAGCGCTTCGCCCGGCGCGGTGAGACGGTTGACGAGGCCGAACTCGAAGGCCCGCTGGGCGCCGAACATGTCGCCGGTAAGCACGAGCTCCATCGCGATACGCTCCGGCACCTGCTGTTGCAGACGCAACAATCCGCCAGCCGCGGCGCATAGCCCGCGCTTCACTTCGGGCAAACCGAACTGCACGTTGTTCGCTGCCACCACGAGATCGCTCGCCAGCACGACTTCGAAACCGCCCGCGAGCGCGTAGCCTTCGACCGCCGCAATGAGCGGCTTGCGCGGCGGCGCTTCCGTGAGCCCGGCAAAGCCGCGGCCCGGCAGACTCGGCCGCTCGCCTTTGAGAAAGCCCTTCAGGTCCATGCCCGCGCAAAACGTGCCGCCCGCGCCGGTGATGATGGCAAGCCGCAAGTCGTCGCGCTGTTCCAGTTCGTCCAGCGCGGCGGCTATCGCTTCGGCCACCGCCTTCGTGCAGGCGTTGCGTGCCTCGGGACGGTTGATCGTGAGGATCTGGATGCCGTCACAGAATTCGATCAGCAATTCGTCGCTCATGGTCGGCCTCGCTCATGGTCGGCCTCGCTCAGCGCGGCTGCATGCGAATCGCGCCGTCAAGGCGGATGGTCTCGCCCTTGAGCATCGGATTCTCGAGAATGTGCAGCGCGAGCGCGGCGAATTCGTCGGCTTCACCGAGTCGCGGCGGGAACGGCACCATGCGACCGAGCGATTCGCGAATTTCTTCGGGCAGGCGCGCGAGCAGCGGCGTGTCGAAGAGACCAGGTGCGATCGTGCACACACGGATGCCCTTGCTTGCCAGGTCGCGCGCGGCCACGAGCGTCATGCCCACCACGCCCGCCTTCGACGACGCATACGGCACCTGCCCGATCTGCCCTTCGTACGCCGCCACCGAAGACGTGAGCACGCAAGCGCCGCGCTCGCCTCCGGCATCGGGCTCGTTGCGCGCCATCGCCGCCGCCGCGAGGCGCAGCGCATTGAAAGTGCCGAAGAGATTCACGCGCACCACGTTCTCATAGGCTTCGAGCGAGCCCGGCGAGCCGTCCTTCTCGATCAGGCGCACCGCGCCGCCACGACCCGCGCAATGCACGAGCGAGCGCAGCGTGCCGCGCTTCGTAGCCGCCTCGAATACGGCGTTCATGTCGTCGGCGCTCGTCACGTCGGCGGGCACGAAGCTCGCGTGCGCGCCGAGTTCATCGGCCACGGCCGCGTGTACAGGAACGGATCGCCCAGGCGGTCGCCACGCGCACGCGCGATGAATGGACCGCCGTGTTCGAAGGCAGCGACGCATGCGTCACGCCCGTGCTGGGTCTTGCGGAAGCGCCGCTCGATGCGCACAACGTGGCGCGCGGCGCGTTCGCGCAGAGCGGCGGCGCATGGCAGCCGCAATGCGCGCCGCGCTTCGTGGGCTACGGCGGCGAGAGCGCTTAACCGCGCACCGCGCCCAGCGCTGCTTCGTCGTCGGCGAGCAGCGACAGTTGCCCGCTCGCCACGATATGGCTCAGCGGCGCCGGGCGGCCGAGCAGATAGCCCTGCACTTCGTCGCAGCCTTCGTCGGCGAGCAGCGTGAGCTGCGCCTCGGTTTCGATGCCTTCGGCCAGCACCGGAATGCCGAGGCTCTTGCCGAGCGCGAGCACCGCGCGAATGATCGCGGTGGCCTGGCGGCTCGACTCGGCCTCGCTGATGAAAGACTGGTCGAGCTTGATCTTGTCGAACGGGAACGAGCGCAGCGTGTCGAGCGACGAGTAGCCGGTGCCGAAGTCGTCCAGCGCGATGCTCACGCCGATCGCCTTGATTCGCTGCAGCACGTCGAGCGAGCGCTCGCGGTCCGCGAAAATGGTCGTCTCGGTCAGTTCCAGTTCGAGCCGCTCGGGCGCGAGGCCGGTCTCGACCAGCACGGTCTCGACGAGCTTCGGCAGGTCCGCGTGCGAGAACTGCACGGGCGAAAGATTCACCGCCACCTTGTACGGCGGCGACCACGAAACGGCGCGCGTGCAGGCCTCACGCAGCACCCAGGCGCCAATGCCGAGAATGAGGCCGTTCTCTTCGGCGAGCGGAATGAATTCGGCGGGCGAGATGAAGCCGAGCCGCGGATGCTCCCAGCGCAGCAGCGCTTCATAGCCGCAAATTTCGCCGCTCGCGATCGAGGTCTGCACCTGGTAGTGCACGCTCAGCTGCCCGCGCGCGAGCGCCTCGCGCAAGTCGTGCGTGAGCGAGCGGCGCGCCCGCGCGATCTCGTCCATCGCCGGCTCATAGAAGCACACCGACTGCGCCAGATCCGCCTTCGCGCGGTACATGGCGAGGTCGGCGTTGTTGATGAGCACGGTCTTGGTGGTGGCGTCGTCGGGATAGATGGCGACGCCAAGGCTCGCGCCCGAGAGCACTTCGGCGTCGTCGTAGCGCACCGGCCGGTACAGCGCGGTTTCGAGGCGCGAGAGCAGATCGCCGAGATCATCGCGCGAGGAGAAGCGCGTGAGCGCCACGAACTCGTCGCCGCCCACGCGCGCCACGAACTCGCCTTCGCGCATCAGGCTCGAAAGACGCCGCGCGAGAATGCGCAGCACTTCGTCGCCAGCGTGATGGCCGTGCAGGTCGTTGATTTCCTTGAAGCGGTTCAGGTCGATGCCGATGAGCGCCAGCTTGCGGGTGTCCTGCGTGCGCGCCAGTTCGGCGTCGATGCGTGCGTTGAAGCTCGCGCGATTGGGCAGGCCGGTGAGCATGTCGCTCATCGCCATCGTGCGCAGATGCTCGACGGATTCGGCGCGCACGCTGTCGTCGAGCAGAAAGCTCACGCAGCCTGCACCCGCGATCACGAGCGCCATGCACGCCACGGCGAGCGCGAGCGCGTGCAACGCGGCGGGATTCGAAAAGTGTCCGTCGAGCGGCATCGGCACCACCTGGAACGCGGACATGCCGGTGAAGTGCAGCGCGGCGATGGCGAGCGCGAGCACGCCCGCCACGAGGCGCGCGGACGCGTCGGCGCTCGCCCGCGCGCTGGCCGCGTTCTCCTGCGGGCGCCGAGCGGCCACGCCCGCGAGATGCAGCGCGAGCGCGCTGATTGCGACTGCAAACACGATCGACAAGGCGATCCCGACGCGATTCCAGATCACGATGCCTTCCACGCGATACGCGAGCATGCCCGCGTAATGCATGAGCGCGACCGCCAGCCCGACGATCGCACCGCCCAGCGCGGGCGCAGCACGCGTGAGACGGTTCGCGGCGTGGCTCGTGGCGAGCAGGAACCCCGCGAAACTACCCACGAGCGCGATGAGCAGCGACGTGATGGTCAGCACGGGGTCGAAGGCGATCGGCACGCCCGGTTCGAAGCCGAGCATGGCGACGAAGTGCGTGCACCAGATATCGGCGGCGGCCACGACGGCCGCGATGAACGACCAGCCCATGCGCTGCAGCGATCGCGTGGCGAACGCGCGCAGGACGAGCCGCGCCGTGACCCACGAGCCCGCGGCGCAGATCAGCAGCGCGACGACGACGAGCCACAGGTTGTGTTTGTAGACGATGCAGCCCGCCACGCTCATCATGGGAAGATCTCCTTGTTCACCACTCGTTCACCCGGACGTCGGCCGAAGCTGCGTCCCTGTTCGCCCGCACGCGCGGCTTCCAGGCTGCCCGCCTGGTGTTCGGTGGTTCGGTGCGCGCACTCAGGTTCGCGTTGCCTTCCGCGATTTCGAGCGCGGCCTGCTCCACGTGCGCCGTGCTCGTGCTGACCTCCTGCATGGCGCGCGCCACCTGGGCGATCGCCCCCTTGAGCGCGACCGCCGTGGGCGCGCTGGCCGGAACGCCGTCCACCGCGAGGCACGAATACATGATCGCGTCGGCGGCGCGCGCGACGTCGTCGAGCGCGCGAATGGCCACGCGCGGTGGCGAGCCGGACAGTCGAAGCGACTGCGCGCGACCCGGCGAATCTGCCAGCATGAACGGCACTTGAATGAGGAAGAAAAGTTGCAGGTAGGCGTTAATGCGGCGGCAGCTGATGGACCTTGATGCGCCTGGTTGAATTCGGCTGCAAAAAGAGCCGCCGTAAAGGCATCGGCGCGACTCGTTGGCGGGCTCGACAGGGAAAATCGGGACCGCGCACGAGTTTACGGCAGCAAATCAATAAACTTCAGGAAACCCTTTATGGGACAGGTATTTGCAAACGTTTGCAATGTTTTGGTCCCGTTTATTTGCCGCTTGCCGAACGAGCCCCGTTTATCGCTGGAGAAACTACCAATAGCACGACCGTTCTATTTTAGGTACGCTAGCAGCCTTCTCCTCTCAAGATGCGAGACCGTTCCGCCATGTCGCTGATCCTTTCCCGCCGCGATCTGAACTTCCTGCTCTACGAATGGCTCGATGTCGAAAGCCTCACGCGTATTCCGCGCTACGCCGATCACACGCGCGAGACCTTCGACGCCGCGCTCGACACCTGCGAGAAGATCGCCACTGACCTCTTCGCGCCGCACAACAAGAAGAACGATCAGTACGAACCGCACTTCGACGGCGAAGCGGTCACGATCATCCCCGAGGTTAAGACGGCGTTGAAGGCGTTCAGCGACGCAGGCCTGATGGCCGCAGGTCAGGACTACGAATACGGCGGCATGCAGTTGCCGCTCGTCGTCGAGAAGGCAGGCTTCGCGTGGTTCAAGGGGGCGAACGTCGGCACGAGCGCCTATCCGTTCCTCACCATCGGCAACGCGAACCTGCTGCTCGCGCATGGCAGTGCAAAGCAGATCGACACCTTCGTGCGCCCCGAACTGGAAGGCCGCTATTTCGGCACGATGTGCCTTTCCGAGCCGCAAGCGGGTTCGTCGCTTTCGGATGTCGCCACGCGCGCCGACTTCGAATGCGACTCCCCGCTCGGCGCGCAATACCGTCTGCGCGGCAACAAGATGTGGATCTCGGGTGGCGAGCACGAGCTTGCCGAGAACATCGTGCACCTCGTGCTCGCCAAGATTCCCGGTCCCGATGGCAAGCTCATTGCGGGTGTCAAAGGCATCTCGCTGTTCGTCGTGCCCAAGTACCTCGTGAACGAGGACGGCTCGCGCGGCGAGCGCAACGACGTCGTGCTCGCAGGCCTCAATCACAAGATGGGCTATCGCGGCACGACGAACTGCCTGCTGAATTTCGGCGAAGGCACGCAGCACACGCCGGGCGGCCGCGCGGGCGCGATCGGCTACCTCGTGGGCGAGCCGCATCACGGGCTCGCGTACATGTTCCACATGATGAACGAGGCGCGCATTGGCGTGGGGCTCGGCGCGACGATGCTCGGCTATACCGGCTATCTGCATGCGCTCGATTACGCGCGCAACCGTCCGCAAGGGCGTCCCGTGGGCGCGGCGGGCAAAGATCCGGCTTCGCCGCAGGTGAGGCTCGTGGAGCACGCCGACGTGCGCCGCATGCTGCTCGCGCAAAAGAGCTACGTGGAAGGCGCGCTCGCACTCAACCTCTGGTGCGCCAAACTCGTGGACGAAGCGGGTGCCGCCAGCGGCGCGGCGCGCGAGCCGCTCTCGCTGCTGCTGGACCTGCTCACCCCCATCGCGAAGAGCTGGCCTTCGCAATGGTGTCTCGCGGCCAACGACCTCGCCATCCAGGTGCACGGCGGCTATGGCTACACGCGCGAGTACAACGTCGAACAGTTGTATCGCGACAACCGTCTCAATCCGATCCACGAAGGCACGCATGGCATTCAGGGGCTCGACCTGCTCGGCCGCAAGGTCGTCATCAAGGACGGTGCGGCGCTCAAGGTCTTCGTGGCGCGCGTGCAGGCTACGCTCGAACGCGCACACGCTTCGGGCACGGCAGACGAGGCCGCCCACGCAAGCACGCTCGCAGCCGCACTCGAGCGGCTCACGCAAGTCACGCGGCAGTTGTGGGCAGCCGGCGACCCGGCGGTGACGCTCGCCAATGCTTCGGTGTACCTGGAAGCGTTCGGCCACGTGGTCCTCGCCTGGGTGTGGCTCGAACAGGCGCTCGTGGCCGGCGCGGCGCTCGCCAAAACCGGCGGCGAGGAGGCGGACTTCTATCGCGGCAAGCTCGCGGCGGCCGCTTACTTCTTCGCATGGGAGTTGCCGAAAACCGGCGCGCAGTTCGATCTGCTCGCCTCGCTCGACCGCACCACGCTCGACATGCAGGACGCGTGGTTCTAAAGCCGCGATCACGGAGCGAAAGCCAGGCGCCCCAAAAGACCAGACTGGCGTCGGCCTTTTGGGGCGCTGCCCGATGCCTCACGCGAGGCATCGGTTCACTTCACGTGCGTCGGGCCGTCAGTTCGCGGCCTGCTGCTCGAAACGCCTGAGCAGATCGTTGCCGCGCGAGTTGGCCGAATCGAGCGCCTGCTGTGGCGTCTTCGCGCCCGTCCACACCTGTTCGAGTTCCTCGTCCACGATCGTGCGGATCTGCGGCATGTTGCCAAGGCGCAGGCCCTTGGTCCACGGCAGCGGCGGCTTGTTGAGCATCTGCTTCGTGGCCGTGTCGGCGCCGGGATGCGACGCGTAAAAGCCTTGTTGCTGCGTGAGTTCGTACGCGGCCTTCGTCACCGGCAGATAACCCGTGTCCTGATGCCACTTCGCGGCCACGGCCGGCGAGCTCAGGTACGCGAGGAACTTCGCCACGCCCTTGTAGACCTCGGGGTTCTTGCCGCCCAGCACCCACAGGCTTGCCCCGCCGATGATAGCGTTCTGCGGCGCGCCCTTCACGCTCGGGTCGTACGGCATCATGCCGGTGCCGAACTTGAATTTTGCATACTGCTGCACGTTCGCCAGCGCACCCGACGAGCCCATCATGATGCCGCAGTCGCCGCTATAGAACTTCGCGGTGGCTTCATCCTTGCGGCCCACATAGGTGAAGGTGCCCTGCTTCGCCATGTTCTGCAGGAAGGCGATATGCGCGACCTGCATCGGCTTGTTGATTTCGAGTTGCGCGTCGAGGCCGTCGAAGCCGTTGTTGCGCGTCGCGATCGGCGCGCCTTGCCACGCGCTGTAGTTCTCTACTTGGATCCAGCCCTGCCAGCCCGTGGTAAAGCCGCAGCTCATGCCCGAGGCCTTCAGCTTCGCGGCGGCTTCGGCGACTTCGGGCCAGGTTTTCGGCGGCGCGTCGGGCAGGCCAGCCTTCCTGAAAGCGTCGCGATTGTAGTAGAGCACCGGCGTCGAACTGTTGAACGGCATCGACACCAGATGGCCCGTCCTGGCATCGCTGTAATAGCTCGCGATGGTCGGCACGAAGGCCTTCTCGTCGAGCGGCACGCCGGCGGTCTTCATCACGTCGTACACGGGCAGCACGGCCTTCTTTGCGTTCATCATCGTGGCGGTGCCGACTTCGTACACCTGGAGGATGGCGGGCGCGTCGCCGCTGCGATAAGCCGCGATGCCGGCAGCGAGCGTCTGGTCGTAGGTGCCCTTGAAGACGGGCACGATCTTGTATTCGCTTTGCGACGCGTTGAATTGTTCGGCGATCGCGTTCACGCGTTCGCCGAGCTGGGACTCCATGGCATGCCAGAACTGGATTTCCGTGGCGGCATGCGCGGCTTGAGCGCCGCCCGCCAGCACCACGGCGGCGATCAGCGCGCGCAAGCGGCCGCGCGAACCTGCGCGTTGTATCTCGTGCTTTTTCATCTGGGTCTTCTTCCTGTTATTGGTCGTTGTCCCGGCGCATGCACGCGAGGAGGCGCGGCGCGGGACTTTGGTTCAGGACTTCGATTTTCGACTTTGATACATCGGACCGTCCGCCGGCGGCCGCTTGCACGCGTGCACGGCACCCTCGGCCCAAGGCAGGGCAAGGGTAGCACAGCGAATGGGACGCCCGTGTGATGGCTTGCCGCGCGGTGTCAATGGTCCGAGGGATCGTGGCAACAGACGCAGAACTTGTTGCCTTCGGGGCCGCGAAAGTACGCGCCGTAGCAGTTCGGGTGATAGTGCGGGCGCAGCCCGGGCGCGCCCTCGTCGGCACCTTACCTCCTCAGCGGCGCGCGGGGCGGTGTCAGCCGCGCCGCTGCGCCATGAGCAGCACAGAAGCGGGCTTGCCGCTGCGCGGGTCGAGCGGCTCGCGCAGCGCACGCCAATCGAGACCGCTCACGTCGAGCAACGCGACCCAGCTTTCGAGCGCTCGCGGGCCACCAGAAGGCGTCGGGCAAGACGATCGACGCGGACACGGGCGAGCTCGTCAACGCAGTCGCCTCGTTCGGCGACTTCGGCAACGATGCGAGCAACGACAAGCAGGCGATGGTGATGGCCGCGCTGCGTCACAAGTTCGGGTTCGCTTCGCGCGAGGCACCGCGGCGGGCGCGCCGGAAATCGCTCGCCGCCATGAACTTCGGCTATAATCGCCCCCTGTCTTAGGGGAGTAGTCTGCAACGCCTGCTTCGGCGTTGCGCCGCCGTCAACATAATTGGTGCCCCTGCACCATGGCGCCGGCAGCCGTATTGCGGATCATTGCAGCGCATCGCTGCAATAGCGCGGCCTGACGAGACCTATGACGTTTTCCCTTTCACCCGGGCCGGGCGAAGGGAAGCGTCATGGTTTCGGTGCCCGGCTCGCACATCACGGCAAAAATAATGACTCGTCTCGCCCCGCTTCACCTCCTCATTTGCGCCACGGAGCGTTCGTCATGATCTTGACGTTCGCCTTGCTCATTGCCGCGGCCGGCATCATCTACCTGTCCTGCGAGACGTTCGTCAATAGCGTCGAGTGGCTCGGCCACAAGCTCAAGGTCACGCAAACCGCAACCGGCACGATCCTCGCCGCATTCGGCACGGCGCTGCCCGAGAGCGTGGTCACGCTCGTTGCCGTCGCTTTCGGCGGCGATCCCGCGCACAAGGAAATCGGCGTAGGCGCCGCGATTGGCGGCCCGCTCGCGCTCAGCACGATCGCCTATGCCGTCGTGGGCTTCGCGTTGCTAGCGACAGCAAAGCGCGTGGGCCGCGAGCGCGCGGCCACCGTCGACGTGAATACACGCCGTCTGCGCCGCGACCAGCTCTGGTTCCTCGCAATCTTCGTCGCGAAGATCGCGCTCGGGCTCGTGGTGTTCAGCTTCAAGCCGGTACTGGGGATCGCGTTTCTCGCGGCCTACGCGTTCTACTGTGGGAAGGAGCTTTCCGCTGAAGATAGCGGCGAGGTGGAAGGCGATCTCGAGCCGCTGAAGCTGCGCCCGCACGACGACAATCCGGCCATGGTGTGGATTCTGCTGCAGACGCTGGGCGCGCTCGCCGTCATCTTCGCGGCCTCGCATCTGTTCGTGCAGCAGATCGGTGCGGTGGGACCGTGGCTCGGTCTAAGCCCGCAGTTGACCGCCGTGTTGTTCAGCCCGATCGCCACCGAGTTGCCCGAGATCATGAACGCGATCATCTGGGTGCGCCAGGGCAAGGAGCGGCTGGCGCTGGCGAACATCAGCGGCGCGATGATGATTCAGGCCACCATTCCCACGGCGTTCGGCCTCTTCTTCACGCCGTGGCATCTCGGCACGCCTTCGATTCTCGCTGCCGTGACGACCATGATCGCCATCCTGATCCTGCAATGGGCGTTTCGCGCGCCGAAGGTACGTAGCCGTCAGCTCACACATGTCGGCTGGCTCTATGCAGTGTTCGCGGTGTTGCTGTTCGTGGTGTGACGCGGTCAGACGCCAAGCTCAGGCTGCCTCGGCGGCGGCCTGGGCAACGCCCGCGTGGTGATGGAGCCAGCGGATCATGTCCGAATGCCTGACCACGCCAACCAGCCGACGCGCATCGTCCATCACTGGAATGTCGTGGTAGGCATGCTCGATAAAAATCGGCACCAGATGCGCGAGCGGCGTGGCCCGATGGACGGCGTGCACGCCGGCTGCCATCACGGCTTCGACCGTTTCTTCCACGCGCGCCGATTCGCGCTGCGCCGCGCGACGCAGCGTGTTCCTGAATCGCTTGAGGCCAGCCGCCGGCGCAAGGTCGCCGAGCGCGTGATGCGTGACGACGCCGACCACGCGATCCATCGCATCGACCACGGGGAGCGTCGAAGCACCGTGGCGGCGGAACATCTCGTGCGCCGCACGCGCGCCCATTGTTGCGGGCACGGCGGGACAGCCGATCGACATGATCTCCTCGCAAGTTAGTTGTTCGAACGACTTTTGCGGAAAATCCAGCGGCGCGAGTCGCTGTTGCGACAGCACGGCAAGCGGCGCGGCAGCGGCTTCCGGCGTGGGACGAAACGCAGCGCGCGGATAGCGGTGCCCGGTCAGCGCGTGGAAGGCCAGCGCCGCACTGAGCAACGCGAAGGACTGGAACGCAATAGGCGCGATCACGAAGTGAAAGCCGAGCGCGTGAACCGCGGGGCCGCCGAGCACGGCGGTCAGCGCGACCGCGCCTGAAGGCGGATGCACGCAGCGGCACAGGAACATCGCGCAGATCGCGAGCGCCACCGCCACGGAAGCCGCCGCGACCGGCGATGCGATCCATTGCGCGCACGCCACGCCCACCAGCGCAGAGACGAAGTTGCCGCCAAGAATCGACCACGGCTGCGCAAGCGGGCTGTCCGACGCGCCGAAGAGCAGCACCGCGGAAGCGCCCATGGGCGCCACGAGCAGCGGGATGTCGCCCGCCGCGCCGAACATCACGTGGGTTGCGAGTCCCGTGAACGCGATGCCGATCAACGCTCCGCCACAGCGTCGCCCCCGCTCGCGCCATTGCGGCGCAGCCGGGTTGGGCACGAAACTCGTGAACCATTCGATGAGCGCGGTGCGGGTCATAGCGGGGCTAGCTGGACGGTATGTCGGCCAGATTACCGACGCGCGCCGAATATCAACAATTGATATTTCTGTGCGTACATATAATTTATCCTGTATGCATGTTTGGATTCGCCACGCACATTTTTCTCGGCAATTCGGAATCGATTGGTCTAGAATGTCGACATGAAATCCGATACCCGTTCTGGCCCTGGCCGTCCACGCGAATTCGACGAGCAGGAAGCCGTGCAGAACGCGCTAGAGGTGTTCCGCGCGCGCGGCTATGCGGCAACGTCGCTGCCCGACCTGATCGAGGGTACGCAGCTCTCGCGCGGCAGCCTCTACAAGGCGTTCGGCGACAAGCACCAGCTCTTTCTCGCGGCGCTCGACTTCTATACCGAGCGCGGTATCGCGCGGCTTACGCGCAATCTGCGGCACGCGTCGGCGCGCACCGCGCTGCGCGAGGCGCTGCGTCACTACGTGCGCCTTTCCGTCGGCCTCGAAGGGCTTGCGGGCTGCCCGGTGACAGCCGCCGCCACCGAATGCCTGCCCTTCGATGCCGAAGTGAAAGCCCGCGTCACGGACATGTTCGCGCGCATGCAGGCGCTGCTCGCCGGCGCGATCCGGCGAGGCCAGGCAGCGGGCGAACTGGCCGCCGACCAGAATGCCGACGATCTCGCGCGCTTCCTGCTCTGCACGATCGAAGGTATGCGCGTGCTGGGCAAGACTGACGCCGGCGGGCACGCGATCGATGCAATTGCTGAAATCGCGCTGAGCGCCATCCGCTAGTTTTTTTGGCTAATTAGGAACCGATTAGTTCCATATGGAGGCTGCATGACGAATCTTTCGACTGTCGAAATGCCGTCCACGCGAGCGGGCGCACGCACCTGGTGGGCGTTGACCGTGCTGCTGATGGGCACGCTGTTGCCGCCGCTCGACTTCTTTATCGTCAACGTCGCGCTGCCGTCGATGCAGGCCGACCTGCATGCCAGCCCCGCTATCGCGCAGCTGGTGATTTCGGCCTATGCGGCGACCTACGCGATCTTTCTCATTACGGGCGGCCGGCTCGGCGACCTGTACGGACGGCGGCGCATCTTTCTCGTGGGCATCCTCGCGTTTGCGGCGGCTTCGGCCGTGTGCGGGTTCGCCAGTTCGCCCGCAGCGCTGGTGACGGGACGTATCCTTCAGGGCGGCGCCGCAGCCGTCATGGCACCCCAGGCGCTTGCGTCGATCCATGCGCTCTTTCCGGCGCATCAGAAGGGGCTTGCACTCAGCCTCTTTGGCGCGGCTTACGGGATCGCCGCGGTCGCCGGCCAGGCCCTCGGCGGCGTGCTCGTCTCGGCCAACGTATTCGGACTCGGCTGGCGCAGCATCTTCCTCATCAACCTGCCCGTCGTGATGGCGGCCGCGCCAGCGGCGTACTGGCTCGTGCGTGAAAGCCGCTCGGACCACCCCGCGAAGCTCGATCCCGGCGGCATGGTCCTGCTCGGCATCGCGCTGGCTGCGCTCGTCGTGCCGCTGATCGAAGGCCGCGAGCGCGGCTGGCCGGTCTGGACGTGGGCGTTGCTCATTGGCGCCGCGCCACTGTTCGCGATCTTCTGGCGCTACGAGGCGCGCGTCGCGAACGCCGGGCGCGACGCGCTCGTGCCGCCCGTCATCTTCGCCGCGCCCGGCCTCGTGCGCGGGCTCGTTGCCACGCTCTTCTTCTATTCGCTCGCACCGTTCTTCATGATGTTCGCAATTTACGTCCAGCGTGCGCTCGGGCTCGCGCCACTCGAAGTCGGATTGCGCATTCTGCCCTTGGGCGTCGGCTTTCTGGTCGGGCCGCTGCTCAATCCACTTATCGTGCGCCAGTTCGGGCATCGTGCGGCGGCGGCCGGTATGGCAATCGAGGGGTGCGGATTAATTTGGACTGCCATGCTTGTTCACGATGCTCAACTCCACGCACTCAACGCATCGCTCTTTCTGATCGGCTTCGGCCAGGGCGTGGCGCTGCCCGCGCTCGTCAGGCGCAATGTCGAATGTGTCGATCGACGCTGGTCCGGTCTTGCCGCCGGGCTCGTCAGCTCGGTTTTGCAGGTCAGTGCCGCGCTCGCCGTGGCGCTGCTCGGTGGCCTGTTTTTCGCACTTGCCGGGCCGGATGCGAGCAGCGCGCAGGTGGCTCGCGCGTTCGCAACAACCGTTGCGATTATCGGCATTCTGCTTTTCGTTGCAGCGTTGCTCGCCAGCGGGCGCAATAATCACGTGCCGCAATTGCGCAATCAGCACGTATAAGAATAAGTGCGCCCGACGCGCTGCATGAAACGATGGCCATGCGTCGGGCCGATCGAACTCGTCAACGAATACGGCCAGCACGCGGTGTGCGTGAAGGTAAGCGGTCGAGTCGCCCTGCTCGATGTGCCCGATGTAGACGGGCTGATCGTAGAACCGTTTGCTTTTTGAGTTAACAAACCCATGCGTCCGCGTCCGGATAGGTAACCGGTTCCCACAAACGGTTACCTGAGCGCGCGCATCAGTCGAACGTCGGCGAGGTCAGTTGATAGCCGTAGCGGCTGATGGTATCGATGCGCACTTCGATGCCTTCGCGCGCGAGCTTGCGCCGCTGCCGCGAGACGACGAGGTTGACGGTTGAAGCGTCGATGTCCTCTTTCTCGGGCCACGTGTAGCGAATCATCTGGCCGCGCGGCGCGCGATAGCGTGTGCATACGATCGTGCATTTCCATGAACGAGAAGTGTAGCGAAAGCACGCGTCGGCGCCCGCGCGCAGCACCTTCGAGGTCCCAGCGCAAGACCGGTGGACATCGCGCGGATATCGCCGGCGAGCCAGCGCCCGTCCGGTGCGAACAGGCCAAGCCCGAGCGCCAGCCAGGCAGGTTCATCGCGCGCCTCGCACACAGGGCCGCGCAACGCCTGCAGTTGCGCGGTCGTGCATCGCGCGCACGGCGCTTTCTCGCTGACTGACGCGGCTACCCAACCATGGGCCATGAATGGTCGGCTCGACGACTCACTGGCGAACCCACGATCGCGGATGCGGCCGCCGCACCGCATCAGACTCAGCAGGCATGTCACAGCTACCCGTTCGTCAAACAGGCCCACGAGGTCACGCATGCCGGTCTGATACCGGAAATCACGGAACTCGAGGCGGTGGGTGACGACCCGAACTCGGACGATGACACCCGCCGATATCGAAGCCGCCCAGCAGCGTCTCGCCGACCGGTACCGCAGCGATTGCCTGCGGCGGCACACCGCGGCCGCGGTTACCTTTCCCGCGTATTCACACTGAGATCCGGCAGGCGCTCGGTGGGCCGTAGGTTACCGATAAATCTTGTGCAGTGCACCTTGTCCGGTTGGCGCCTGACTTTCCTTGATTGCTTTGGGTCGCGGCCCAAGTGGACCTTCGGTGACTCCCATGTTTGGTGACCTGAGGTGGGTAACCGGAAATGGGAGGAAGGGTTCGTCCACAAGTGCGCATCTCAGGATCGCTGGTTCCCCTGACCTGGTTCAGCGGGTGTCCAAGGCTGGCAGAACGCTTTACGGTTCCGATCCAACTGGTGTCGTAGTCATTCAGCCGGTCCCATAGGCAGTTACCTTTGGACGAAGAACAGCACCATAGACGTAGACCATCCGGGTGTTTTCCTCGGTAAATCAATGATTTGATTCGATCTCTAAAAGTTTATTCTCAAGAAAAGGGGAGTTAGCTAATGCTCCAGGGTGCCCGCAAAGCGTTGGTAGACGGGCTAGGTAACCCGGAATGGGGTTACGGAGGTTGGTGACCACTTACATGCGATTAGGTCCCCGGTTTTGGGAGACGTCTTTCTCATCGAACGCGTGTTTCAGTGTTTACCTTTTACGCTTTAACAACTTTAGTAAACCTTTAGACGGCTCGAACCCTTACCAGGCAAGGCTTTGCGGCCGATTTGGTGGCGCGTTATGGGATTTGTGGTCCCGGGTATGGGAGTTCGGGGTTGTGGATATGGGACTTCGGTACCCGGGCATGGGGTTTACGGGTTGTGGATATGGGGGGAAGGTCGCCCGCTATGGGAAAAGGAGCGGTTTTGCCTTCAGGTCACTGTTTATGGGAGTCAGTGAAGGTCGCTGCTTATGGGATGCGGGGCTTTTCTTGAGGGTGTTCAAGAGGACCCGTCGCTTGAGTTCAGGTAACCGTCTTTGGGAATCGGTATGGGTAACCAGATATGGTGGCTTGTCGGGAGAGGAATTCCGGCGTTATCGTGCGCCGGATTGGCTACCCGCATGAATCCGTGGACTCGGAGAAGCTGGCTGGAGCCAGGTAACAGCCTATGGGATCAGGCGTGGGTCACCAGTTATGGGGGGCAAGTGCTGATCCGCTGACCTCGAGCGCCGTATTTGGCCCCGCAAGGGTAGCCATTTGTGGGAGCCGGTTCAGGTCACCATTTATGGGCGTACTGGGCATGACGACGCTTGGCCGAGCTGCTCCGGGCGACAACCTGGATAGCAATGTGAAAAATCCCATGGACAGCTACCTGTTGAGGCTGAATTCTCGGAGTGAGTACTCACATTTTGCATAAAGGTCACTGCCTATGGGATAGTTTTCAGGACGCGGCGACGCAAAGGTCACCATTTATGGGGCCGTGCGCGGGGCCTGTTCAGAGTGCCCAGGACGGGTTCCCAGTGGCCCTCGAGGCAGAGAATCGCCGGCTGTCAATGCTCTTAGCCCTTGGGTGTCGTGCCGCGTCACGATTGCGTCTGTGGCCTTGAGTCACCTGATCGCTTGGTATACAGTTACCAACCGACCAGGTTCCCTTTCATCGTGGGTCATATGGCAAGAAAAAAGGCCGAAGCCGGCGACGCCGACAAGCAAGGTGCACTCGTATTCCAGCAAGGCCAGCCGCCCGATCTGTTCCGCAAGGCCGTTCCGGCGATTCATATCGCACCGAAATCCGGATCGATCAGCCTGCAGCAGCGCAAGATGTTCAGCTCGCTGATCAAGAACGCCATTCGCCAGGATTCCCTCGACCGCGGCCGCTCCTCGTTCGAGATCACGATCTCCGCCCTCTCCCAGGACGTCGATCTGAACAGTAACAACACCGAGTACGTCAAAGAAACGATCAACTCGCTCATCAGCACGGTCGTCAACTGGGACTACCTCACGCAGGACAAACGCAGCATCTGGAAGGCGTCCGGCTTGCTCGCCGGCGCCGAACTCGAGCGATCGGTATTGCGCTACACCTTCTCCGAACAGATTCGCGGCGAACTGCTCAATCCTGAAATCTACGCGATGATCGATATGCGCATCACGCGTCAGTTCAGAAAGGCGCATTCGCTTGCGCTGTGGGAGAACGTCGTTCGCTACGAGGCCGTGGGTGTGACGGCGCGCTTTCCGCTCGCGACGCTGCGTGACCTGATCCTTGGGCAGGATACTTCGGCGCAATCGTACAAGCTCTACAAGCAGTTCAAGAGCCGTGTGCTGGTGCCCTGCATCAAGGAAGTCAATGAGATTTCGGATCACAATTTCGAGCTCATCGAGCACAAGGTGGGACGCTCGGTCGTCGCCCTGCAGTTCCGCGTGACCCGCAAGCCGGAGACCGATCCGTCCCAGGAGTTGCGTGCAAACGAAACGCTGCTGATTGGCGAGATGTCGAAGTTCAGCATCCCGGTTTCCGAGGCGCGGCGCCTGCTCAAGCAGTACGGTGAGGACAAGATTCGCACGGCGGTGGCCTATACCGCGGCGCGGGTGGCGCAGAAAAATTCGGCGCCGCTCGCCAACGTTGCGGCGTATTTCCGCAAGGCGCTGACCGAGGGCTACGAGTTGCCCGGTGCGAATGCCGCCTCCCCCGCCACCGACGCTGGCCGCGCGCGCGAAAGTCAGGATCAGGTGAAGGACCGCTATATCGCTGCGAAGATCAATGAGGCGCGCGCCTACTTCAATGAACTTGAATACGACGACCAGACTGCGCTGATCAAGCGCTACAACGAGACGGTCGGTATGGACAAGCTCAAGGTGTCGACGGCGAAGGTGCCGAGCAAGATGGCATCGACGAACTTCTTCCGTTGGGTGGTTCTGGACACCTGGGGCCAACCGACTGCTGCGGATCTGCTTGAATTCCTGCTGAGCGGACAACAGGCGCCGGCCGGGGGCGAAGGCCTGCAGGCTGCGGAAATCGATCTCGCGCTGAAAGCTCGGGACGAGTGAAGGCGATGGATCTAACGGGACGGCGGCTTCGGCCGCCATTTTTTTTGTGCGATTCGCTGTGAGTACATGCGGATAGTGCGCAAGGAAATTTAGCTAAATATAACGACGTAGAATTCGTAGATAAATATATATTTCGAAACTTCTGAGTGTTAAATCGACCGCTTTTTTTGGTGACTAGTCAGGCTTCGACTGTTTGAGTGCCTCGGACTGATGTTTGTGCTCTGTCTCGGCGTACGCGGATGCCGATGGCGCTTGGTTGCTTCGTGTTGTTCGCGTTGATCTCCACGTGGAGAGTCGCTGCTTTAAACGATCAAGAATGTGTGGATGCGGCGAGATACACGCAATGGATGGAACTCGCTTACCGTCACGACCCATCCTTTCATCCGGGGTAGTACCTGCTCACGCGTCATCATTCTCCCGAATGCTGATTGAGGACTCTCCACGTGGAGAATCGCTCAGAACACTTGCTGGCCGGATCGCGTCTGGACATCGCACTCACAGTACTGCGCTAATCGAGGTCAAGTCGATCACTCTCCACGTGGAGAATTGCTCGGTGCTCCTCGTTTCCCGCCGCGAAGATACCTATCGAGCACTCTCGCGCAACTCGAACTTTCCTCCCGCGTCACAAACGTAATGTACGGCTGTGCAAAGACCCAGTGTCTGATCGACCTGCGAGCAGACGAGCTCCGAACTTCGATGGGCGTATCCTGCGATCTCCACGTGGAGATCAGCGCCCATCACTGTTGAAACATCGCGACCCCGTCAATCCACTCCGCCCACCAGCCCTCTCCATTGCACCCAATTCTTATCCGTTCAGCCAATTGGTTGTGAACTGACAACGTCCGGGGCGGAATTTCTAGAATTTACTTTAAGTTGCCAGTAGACTGTCGAATGACTTGCTGGAGTCTCCACGTGGAGAGTGCACCTGGGAGACTCGCCCGCTGTTGAACAATTGCATGGAGAAACGAATGGGTCTCGTGATAGCCGTAGCGAACCAAAAAGGTGGGGTTGGCAAAACCACTACCAGCATGAATCTGGCTGGGGCATTTCAGGCGGAAGGCTATAAGGTCTATGTCGCCGATGCCGACGGTCAGCAATCTTGCATGAGTTGGTGTGCAGCGGCCGGTCCCGAAACGCCTCTACCGTTCCGCGTCGGCAGCATTCACAAGCTGGAGAAGATGATTGGGCCGGAAATCGCCGCACTGGCGAACGACTACGACGTCGTTATCGTCGACTGTCCGCCTAATATCAACGACCTGACTACCGCGCGAGTGCTTGCCGTAGCCGACGCAACTGTCATTCCGACGGACGCATCACCGATCGACATCTGGAGCAGCGAAGGGATGATGGAGTTGGTCGAGCGAACCCGCGTGGCCAATCCTGCCGGAAAATTCGCAATTTTGTTGAATAAATCTAATTCGAAGACGCTGCTGCATACGCAGATGAGCGCCATCCTCGCTGAGAGCAACGTCCGCGTATTTTCGGCAACCATCAAGCAGCGTGAGCTCTACCGTCAGGCGGCAGCGCTTGGCCGCACCGTCTTCGATGTGCGCGGCGTGCGCGGGGCGAAAGTCGCGAAGGACGAGATCAGCGCTGTCTACAACGAGATCATTGCGCTGGTTCAGGAAGAAGAAGAGGAGGAGGTCGTCAATGGCCGCTAAGCTGAATTTCACCAGCAAGGTCCGCGCAGGCATGGCCGCCGAGCGTGTTTCGGCTGGCGAGCGTCTCGCGGAAGCCGATGTCGTCAATATCGCGCAGCGCGACGCGGGTGTACCCAACGCCGTGGACACGCCCGCCGCTCCGCCTGCCGAAGTCGTCGAGGCACCGCTTTCGCTGCATGCGGTCCGCAAGATTTCGGTCGAAGATGTCGTCTCCAATCCCTACAATCCGCGCGCGTTCTACAGCGCCGAGACGATCGACGAGCTGGCAGAAAGCTTTGCGACGCAAGGGCAGATCACGCCGATCCTGGTCACCAGACTCGCGGCGTTTCCCGGTCAATATGTGATCGTCGACGGCGAGCGCCGTATTCGTGCTGCGCGTTCGCGCGGCGACAAGTTCATCGACGCCGATGTCCGCGAGGGCCTCGACAACCAGAACCTGTACCTGCGCGCCTATCACGCCAACAAGGAGCGCGAGGAGCAGACGGTATTCGACGACGCGCTCGCGTGGAAGAAGCTGCTCGACGATCGCGTCTACGTCGACCAGATCGAGTTGGGGGTAGCGGTAGGCGAAGATCCGAAGCACATCAGCAAGGTGATCGCACTCACGTCGCTGCCGCCCTATCTGCTGCAGAGAATGGCGCAGCATCGCAAGGACGTCGGACTCGGACACGCCTACAACATCAAGCTGATCTTCGACCGGGCGGGTGCAACCGTTGCCGAGCATTGGCTTGCGCAGGTGGTCGAAGGGAAGGCGAGCGTGCGCAAGCTCGAGGCGGCGGCCTCGGCTGAAGCGGGTGCGCGCAGCGTCGGGCCGCGTCGTACGCATTACCAGTCCCGCGTCCAGTTCAATCGACCGGACGGCGTCGCGCTGGGCGAACTGAAGCTGTTCGGCGACGGGCGCGCGGAGCTGAGCCTGAAGGGCATCGCGCCTTCCGACCAGCAACGTCTTGCCGAGCGCGTGAAGGCAGTCATCGAGCAGTGGGCTTCGGAAATGGATACGACCGGGGCGACCTGAGCGTCGTGAATAGCGGCTAACGGTGGCAGGGGAGGGCGTCGTCAGGCGCCCTTTTTCGTTGTAGAGGCGACGCGGGCTATGCGCCAGTCAACACCGGGGTCGAATCCGTGAAACAGGCGCGAAAAAATGCCGGATCAGGCTTACTTATTTAAAATCAAAGGGTTAGATAAGGTTTTCTAGAATGTTTCACGAAACTTGTTAGCTTGGATCGGGCTAAATCACGTTTTTGCGTCTCTCGCCACGAAGATACCCGCTGCAAGCAAAAAACGTAGCAAATAAGACGTAATTTGTAGTGCATTACAATCAACAAGATTGTGAGCAATTGACAAGGCTCGCCCCTCAGGTCATCCTACAGAGATGAACTGCCGCCTTTTCACGATTGCGCTGATTATTAGCACCATTCAACGAATGGTGGGTTAGCGTACGTCTGGCAGCAGTGACAACAACAACCCGCCCCACGAGGCGGGTTTTTTGTTTCCGCCTCCTGGCCAAAACGAAAGTGAAGACAGGAGCCGTCATGCAGGTGCATCAAAGCCGCCCCACCGCCGAAGCCACTGAAGTCGTCAAAGCCACGGATTCCGCAGAGTCTCGACGCGACGAAAACGACTATCTCCGCAAGATTCTCACAGCGCGTGTCTACGACGCCGCCCGCGAAACCGAACTCGAGCGCGCTCCGAACCTCTCGGCGCGTCTGCGCAACGCCGTGTTCCTCAAGCGCGAGGACAACCAGCCGGTGTTCTCCTTCAAGCTGCGCGGCGCCTACAACAAGATG
>NZ_JBFPKP010000022.1:0-111584 GCF_040948855.1 Paraburkholderia sp. BR10882
TCCGTTCTGTTGCCGCCATTAAAGCTCCCAAACACTGGATTCCCAGCGATCTGTTAGCTTACGATCGTCCAAAAAGCGGACATCTGAACTTGGCTAAAAGCGGACACTACAACTTAGCCCGTACAAAGTAAAACTGCGATAATTTGCATTATGTTAAATAAAAGATAACCATGTCTCCAGCACCAATCTCCTCGCGATCCGCCTCCCTCAGCGTAGCGACGGACCGGCGCTCGCATCAAGCCCCCCGAGGATCATTGCGGCACCTGCGCAACGGGTTCCGCCGTAGCGGGCTGTGCAGGAGGCGGTCCGCTTGCCGGTTGCGGCACGCTCATCTGCTCCGCCTGCACGACCCACCCGCCGCCCATCGCCATGTAGAGATTGACGAGGTTCGTCAGCGTCGCGGCCCGGGTCTGCGTCTGCTGCAGTTCCGCGTTGAACAGATTGCGCTCGGCATCGAGCACCTCCAGGTAGCTCGTATAACCGCCCTCGTAGCGTAGCCGCGCGAGCCGCAGATACTTGCGCAGCGAGGCGACCTGATCGTTCTGAATCTCAAGCTGCTCACGCGACTTCTGCGTCGAGATCAGCGCGTCGTCGACCTGCTGGAACGCGACCCTTATCGCATTTTCGTAGGCGAACAGCGCCTCCTGTTGACGCGCGTCGGCCTGCTTGTTCTGACCGTAGATGTTGCCGCCCGTAAAGAGCGGCATCGTTGCCGAGCCGGCGAACGCCCATACCCGAGCAGGTCCGGTGAAAAGACTGGAGAACTGCGTACTCACTGATCCGAAAAGCCCCGTGAGCGAGATCTGCGGGAAATACAGCGCGCGCGCCGCACCGATTAGCGCATTTTGCGCAACCAGATTCTGCTCGGCCTGCAGCAGGTCCGGGCGGCGTTCGAGCAGGTCGGACGGCATGCCCGCAGGCACGGCCGGCGTCGAGAGATCCACCAGTGCGCGACCGCGCAGGATCGGCTCGGGATTGCTGCCGAGCAGCACCGCAATCGCGTCTTCCTGCTGGGCGATCTGCTGCTCGAATTGCGGGATGGTCGCCTTCGTCGCCGCATAGTCGGACTGGCTCTGGGCAAGTTCCATATCCGAGGTCTGCCCGAACTGCTGGCGCAGCGTGAACACATGCACGGAATCGGCGCGACTCTCCGTTGTGCTCTTCGCGATTTCGAGCTGCGCGTCGAGGCTGCGCAGCGTGATATAGGACGATGCAACCGATGCGACGAGCGTCAGGATCGTCGCGCGGCGGCTCTGCTCGGCCGCGTTCACGTTGGCACGTGCCGCTTCGGTTTCGCGCCGCACCTGGCCAAACAGATCGATGGTCCAGAAGGCAGACAGATTCGGCTGGAACTCGTTGAAGACCGGCGAGACGCCGGCCGGTATCGGCGTCGGCCCGTTCTGCGATGCGCGCTCGCGCGTCGCGCTGAAACTGGCACTCGCCTGCGGGAACAGTGCCGAGCGCGTGCTCACGAACTGTCCCATGAACTCGTCGACACGCGCAGCCGCCTGTTTCACGTTGAGGTTGTTTTCCAGCGCGGTCTTCACCAGGTCGTTCAGCACCGGGTCGTCGAACTGCGCCCACCACATGGTGTTGGCGACGTCGGCCACGTCCGGGTAAGCAAACCGGTACGTTGCCGGCACCTCCACTTTCGGCCGCTCGTAGTTGGGGCCGAGCAGACAGCCGTTCAGCAAGCCGATGAGCAGGACTGGCGCGGCGACGCGCGTGAAGGCTGCGGCACGCATGTCAGTCGCCCTCATGCCGCGCGGACGGCGTGACGGTCGGCGAGCCAGGGCCGCCCGAGGCTGGTGGTGGCGCTTCGCTATCCGGCTTGGGCGTTTCCTTGCCGCCGCCCTTGCGCGAACCCAGCGACTCGATCCCCCAGTAGAACATCGGAATGAAGAACACGGCGATCGCGGTCGCACCCAGCATCCCGCCGATCACGCCGGTGCCGATCGAATGGCGGCTGTTTTGCGAGGCGCCGAGTGCTATGGCGAGCGGCACGCAGCCGAGGATGAACGCAAGCGACGTCATCACGATCGGCCGCAGGCGCTCTTCCGCGGCGACGAGCGCGGCGTCGTACGGCGTCTTGCCCGTCTCCCGGTTCAGGACGGCGAACTCGAAGATCAGGATCGCGTTCTTCGCGGCGAGCGCGATCAGCATGGTGAGCCCGATCTGGAAGTACACGTCGTTGTTCAGGCCGCGCAGCAGGATCGCGAGCAGCGCGCCGAACAGCGCGAACGGCACCGCCATGAGTACGCCGAGTGGCAGCGACCACTTCTCGTATTGCGCGGCGAGGATCAGGAACACCATGACGATCCCGAACACGAACACGAGCCCCCCGGTCGAGCCCGACTTGATCTCTTCGAACGCCTCGCCGCTCCACCCGACGGCGTAGCCCGGCGGCATCTGCGCGGCGAGTTCCTTCAAGGTGTCGATCACCTGGCCCGAACTGTAGCCCGGCGCCGCATTCGCGGTAATTTTCACCGCCGGGAAGTTGTTGAAGCGCGTGATCAGATCGGGTCCCGTGACGTACTTGTAAGTCATCACCGCCTTGATCGGCACCATGTTGTTCGAGCGGCTGCGCACGTAAATCTGGTCGAGGTCGGCGGGCGTGAGCCGGTAGCGCGGATCGGCCTGAACGATCACCTGCCAGAGCCGCGCGTCCTTGTTGAACTGCGAGACGTAGAGCGAGCCGAACATCGTCTGCATCGCGCTGTACACCTCTTCGACCGGCACGCCGAGTGTCTCCGCCTGGTCGCGGTCGACGTTCACGAGCAACTGCTGCGAGCTTGCGTTGAACGTCGTGGTCACACCGGTCAGTTCGGGGCGCGCCTTCGCCTTCGTCATGAAGTCCTGCACGACGCCAGCGAGTTGCTGAATGGAGCCGTCTCCGTGGCTTTCGATCCACATTTCGCTGCCGCCCGTGGTACCGAGACCAGGAATGGACGGTGGATTCACCGGTACGACGATGCCCTCCTGAATCTTCGAGAGCGTTTCGTAAGCCTTGATCAGCACGGCACGCGCGTTTTGCTCCCGGATGTTCGAGAACTTGTACCGTTCGTCGAATCCTTTCAGGCCGACGAAGAACGTGCCCGCGTTGTTCTTGTTCTGGCTGTCGAGCAAGCTGTAGCCGTTCACGATCGTGATGCTGCTGACCGCGGCCTGCTTCATGAAATGGTCGGTGACCTTGTCGCCCACGGCCGCGGTGCGATCGAGGCTCGCGGCGTCCGGCATGATGATCGCGCCAAGCAGATAACCCTGGTCCTCGGGTGGCAGGAAAGCGCCGGGGATCGACTTGCCCATGAGGACCGCAAGCGCGATCACGGCGCCGAAAACGAGCAGGCCCAACACGTAACGCCGGATGATGAACTGCACGGCGCGCCCGTAGCCGGCGGTCATCCGCGCGAACTGGTTGTCGAACCACCGGAAGAAGCCCTTTTTCTCATGGTGCGTGGGCTTGAGCAGAATGGCGGCCAGTGCCGGAGACAGCGTGAGCGCCACGATGCCCGAGAACACCACCGAGATCGCGATCGTGATTGCGAACTGCTTGTACAACTGTCCGGTGATCCCGCCCAGGAACGCAACCGGCACGAACACGGCACACATGACGAGCACGATCGCGATGACCGGGCCCGACACCTCGTCCATCGCCCGCTTGGCCGCGTCTTTCGGACTGAGCTTGAATACCGTCATGTTGCGCTCGACGTTCTCGATCACGACGATCGCGTCGTCCACGACGATGCCGATGGCGAGCACCATGCCGAACAACGTCAGCATGTTGATCGAAAAGCCCAGCGCCGCCATCCCCATCGCCGTGCCGACGATCGACACCGGGACGGCCAGCACCGGAATGAGCGTCGCACGCAGGCTCTGCAGAAACACGTACACGACGATCACCACCAGCACGAGCGCTTCGAAGAACGTATGGATCACGTCTGCGATCGAAGCACGCGTGAAATCCGTCGTGTCCAACGCGATCTGATAGTCGAGCCCTTCAGGAAACGACGTTTTGAGTTGCGCAAGTGTCTCGTGTACCTGCTTCGAAACGTCGAGCGCGTTCGCACCCGGCTGCTGGTAGACCGCGATGATCGTCGCGGGCTTGCCCTGGAAGGTGGTGCGATTCGAATAGCTCTTTTGACCCAGTTCGGCCCGGCCAATGTCTTTCAGGCGGACGATCGCCGCGCCGTTGCTCGCTGCGCGGATGATGATGTTGTCGAATTCGGCGGCCGTCGCGAGCCGCCCGGTTGTCGTCACTGCGAACGACTGCTCGACCGGGTTGCCGGTTGGCGCCTGGCCGACGGTGCCGACCGCGAATTGCTGGTTTTGCGCGCGCACGGCGTTTTGCACGTCGCCGGCGGTAATGCCGAGCTGCGCCATGCGATCGGGCTTCAACCAGATCCGCATCGCATAATCCGGAGTGCCAAATATCGACGACTGGTTCGCGCCTGGAATCCGCTTGAGCGTATCGAGCACGTAGACGTTTGCGTAGTTCGCGATATAGGTCGGGTCGAAGCGGTCGTCCGGGGAGTAGATCGCGATCACCATCATGAAAGCGTTCGACTTCTTCTGGACCTGGACGCCCTGCGACTGCACCTGCTGCGGCAGTTGCGGCAGCGCGAGGTTCACGCGGTTCTGCACGTCGACCTGGGCGAGTTCCGGATTGGTGCCGATCCCGAAGAACACGTTGAGCGTGTAGTTGCCCGTGGACGAACCGGACGAATACATGTAGATCATGTTGTCCGCGCCGTTGACCTGTTGCTCGATCGGCGCGGCCACGTTGTTCGCCACGACGTCCGCGCTGGCCCCCGGGTAGGTCGCGGAGACCGTGACCTGCGGCGGCGTGACGTCCGGATACTGGGCGATGGGAAGCGCGAGCATCGTCAATGCGCCGCCGAGCGTGATCACGATCGAGATGACGGACGCGAAGATGGGGCGATCGATGCAGAAGTGCGAGATGTTCATCGAGTCGCCCCTTACTGCGACGCGCCGCTGCTTGCGGCAGGCGCCGTCGCGCGCGTGCCCGCACTCGCCTGCGGCGCTGACGCCCCGCCCTTCTCGACGACTGCCTTGCCGCCGGTCTGCGTCGAAGGAAGCGTTCCGGCAATCTTGAGCGGCACGTCGGGCACGACGCGGATCGCGCCGTCTACCACGATGCGCTCGCCGGCCTTCAGGCCATCGTTGATGAACCAGTTGTCGCCGCTCCAGTCGCCGACTTCCACCACGCGCTGCTTCGCCTTCGACTCATTGTCCACGACCCAGACGAAGTGGCTCTTCGCGCCCTGCAGCACGGCCCGTTGCGGCACGAGGACGGCATTCGGCCGCGTGGCGCCCGTCACGCGCGCACGCACGAACTGGCCCGGCCGCAACGTGCCCTTAGGGTTCGCAAGGGAGGCCCGCACGAGGAACGTGCCCGTGTCGGTGCTGAACGCCGGATTCGCAAAACTGATGGCGCCGTGCTGCGGAAATTCCGTGCCGTCCGCAAGTAGCACGACCACGACGAATTCGCTATTCGGCGGGAAGATCAGCTTGCCTGCCGAAATCTCGTCCTGAAAGTGGAGCATTTCGTTTTCGGAAATGCTGAAGTTCACCCAGATCGGATCGAGCTGATAGACAAACGTAAGGAGACCGGATGAATTGGCGATCAGATAGCTGCCGTCCTGCTGTCTTGCATAGCTCGCGAGTCCATCCAGCGGCGACTTGATCGTCGTGTAGCCGAGATTGAGTTCCGCTGTCTCGACCTGCCCTTGGGCGGAAATCACCGCGGCCTGGGCCTGCTTCTCGTTGCCGATCGCGTCGTCGAGGTCCTTCTGGCTCAATGCCTGTTGCGCGGCGAGCGGCTTGACGCGGGCAAGATTCTGCTGCGCTACCGTGAGCCGCGCCTGCTGCTGCGCAAGCTCGCCCCGCGCCGTCTGCAGCGCGGCCTGAAATGGCTTCGGATCCATCAGGAACATCGTCTGGCCGGCCTTCACCTTGTCGCCTTCGGAATAGGTCCGCCGGTCGAGAAAGCCGTCCACGCGCGCACGAATTTCGACTTCACGCGAACTCTGCGTCTGTGCGGTGAACTCGAGCTGAACCGGGGTGTCCTGAGCCGTGACCGTCATCACCGTGACTTCCGGTGCGCCGAGCGCCGGCGGCCCCGATGCCTTCTTGCAGCCGGCGAAGAGCGTCAGCGCAATGACGACGAAGATTAGCGGCAGGCGGTCCCGGCGTGCCGCAACCCGGGGTAACGGTCGATGCTCCGGAAAGAACGGTCCGCTCATGAATGGCCTCCCGCAACGCGCCGGACCTGCGCATCGCCCCGGTACGCGCGCGCCATGGTCACCTCTGCGTTGCCCGCTCTCACTGTTCGCGAATTGGATCAGCAAGGATCTGCACACTGCGCTGGACACGGCGCCGGCTCAAGCATGACGGGGCCAGCCGACTTGCCGCTCCCGGACGATTGCCCGCGCCGGTTATGACTTCTTCGATACAACGTGCCCCGATGATTCGCGCGAAGATCGGAATGATCTTTGGGTCGCTGGCTGAGGTGCCGCGCATACGGCGCGCTCGAAGCGCCACCAGCGCTGCCCGGCGCGTTGGTATCGGCGCCGTCCTGTCACGGCGCTCGTAGTCGTCAAGTGTGGTAGCCGTCCAGGGCAAAAACAATGAGACTTTGGTCCGATATCCCGCCGAGCCGCGTTTTGCTGTACACGGCAAGGACGCACGGTTGCCGGGGCAACCGCCACGCGGTATGCCCACGTTGCAGTTTGTCCACGGTTGTTGGTCGCGCATTCCGCAAATGCGCTTGAACTGATCATTGAGCAAGCCACCAGCAACACGATCTTCATGGCGGTCTCCCGAAGGTTCTGCCAAAACGTGACAGGCGCATGATCGATGCAGCCTTGATCACCCCGTCTTCGTCTCAAAGACTGCAGGACGCGCGTTCAGCGAAGACCATCGTGCCGATACCACCGCTTCTTCATCCGGGCACACGTTGAGAACCGGTGCCGAGTCTTGCCGCCCACGCCACGACAGGAACAATGTCGTTAGGGGAAACCCCTCTTCCGGAATAACGATATAAAGATCAATTATTTGAAAAACGTATTCTTACAGCGTCAGAATGTGTTTTACGCATTCTCGTGCACCCAACATCAACCGGAAGATGGAACTACGCCAGCTCGAAGCCTTCGCCGCAGTGATCACGACCGGCAGCGTCACCGCCGCCGGCCGCCTGCTGGGGCGCTCGCAGCCAGCGATCACGCGGCTGATCCAGGAGCTCGAAACCGAGGTCGGCTATGCGCTGTTCACGCGCAATGGCCCACGCGTCACGCCGACCGAGCAAGGCATCCTGCTCTATGAGGACGTCGAGCACGTGCTGACGGGCGTGCAACAGATCCGCAAGCGCGCCGGCGAAATCGGCCGCGGCGAAAGCCGGCCGCTGCGCATTGCCGCGACTTCTGCCCTCGCCGCCGGCCTCGTACCCGTCGCGCTCGCGCGCACCGATGTCGGTGACACCGCGCAGACGATCCAGTTGCGCAGCCTGCCCCCCGAACAGGTCGTGCACGATGTCCTCACCGGCGCGGCCGACATCGGCGTGGCGAGCCTGCCGCTTGAGCATCGCGGCGTGGTCGTGCACTGGATCGGGCAATCCGCGTGCGTTGCGGCGCTGCGCGACGATGATCCGCTAGCCCGCTCCGAGCGGCTGCCGCTGTCGGCCTGCGAGGGCCGGCGCATCGTCACGATGCAGAACCCGTATCGCCTGCGCCGCCGGCTCGATCATGCGTTCGCACAAGCAGACGTTTCCCCTGCGGGGCTGATCGAGACGAATTCGTCGATGAACGCGCTGACCGCGGTTCGCGCCGGTCTCGGCATCTCGGTGCTCGAACCCGTCACCGCCTACGGCATCCCGCTGGCCGGTGTCGCGATCCGCCCGATCGACGCCGACATTCCGTATTTCTTCGGCGTGATCTCGCGCGATGCCATCGCGTTGCCCCCCTCGGCCGTGACGCTCATCGACGCGCTCGCGGACGCAGCTCGCGCTGTGCTGCCCGATTTCGCGCTGCGTGCGAGCGCCGAACACGCCCAGGTCCTGCAGTCGCTGTATGGCGATCTGCCCGCCACCAAGGAATCGTTGCCGTAATGAATCCGACCACCCCATCGTCCGCAGGTCTCGCCGCGCTCGAAGCCCGTCTGCGCGAGGATCTCGCGTGGCTCGAACTGCCCGCGAAGCGCTGGATTCCCGAACGCACTCTCGATGGCCGCTCCTTGATCAACGTAGCGATCGTGGGCGGCGGTATGGCGGGGCTTGCGCTGGCCGCCGCGCTCGACCATCTCGGCATCGACGCCGTCATTTACGATCAGTCGCCGCGCGGTTTCGAAGGTCCATGGGCCACCACCGCGCGCATGGAAACATTACGTTCTCCGAAGCAGCTGACCGGCCCCGCGCTCGGCCTGCCCTCGCTCACGTTCCGCGCGTGGTTCGAAGCGCAGTTCGGCGGGCAGGCGTGGGACGCGCTCGACAAGATTCCGCGTCTGCAATGGATGGACTATCTGCGCTGGTACCGCGATGTGCTCGACATCGACGTGCGCAACGAACACCGCGTCACCGCCATCACACCGTGCGCAAACGGCAGCGTCGCGCTGTCCCTCACGAGCGCTGCCGGCGGCGAGACCATCCATGCGCGCCACGTCGTCCTCGCGACGGGCCGCGACGGCCTGGGCGGTCCTGCCGTGCCGGCCTTCGTGCGCGATCTGCCGCGCCGCTTCTACGCCCATTCGTCCGACGTCATGGACTATGGCACGCTGCGCGGCAAGCGCGTCGGCGTCATCGGCGCGGGGGCCTCGGCGATGGACAGTGCGGCCACCGCGCTCGAAGCGGGTGCGGCCTCGGTCGATCTGCTGATCCGTCGCGCGGACATCCCGCGCATCAACAAGGGCAAGGGCGCGGGCAACCCGGGCCTCACACATGGCCATGTCGCGCTCTCCGACGACTGGAAGTGGCGCATCCGCCACTACATCAACGTGCAGCAGGTGCCGCCGCCGCGCGGCAGTACGCTGCGCGTGTCGCGCCACGCCAACGCCCGCTTCAACCTCGGTGCGCCGATAACCGGTGTCGAACAGGTCGACGACGAACTGCACGTCAGCACACCGAAAGGCGACTTCGCACTGGACTTCCTGGTGTTCGCAACGGGCTTTCGCATCGATCTGACGAGCCGCCCCGAGTTCGCGCCGTTTGCCCGCCACGTTCGTGCGTGGAAAGACCGCTACGCGGCGCCAGCCGGCGACGACGACATCGAGCTTGCCGATTCGCCCGACCTCGGACCGGTGTTCGAATTCCAGGAAAAGACGCCCGGCGCGTGCCCGGGGCTCGAGCGCATTCACTGCTTTTGCGCGCCCGCGACGCTCTCGCACGGCGCGCTGTCGGGCGATATTCCGGCGGTCAGCGACGGCGCGAAGCGGCTCGCACAAGGGCTTGCCGCCACGTTCTATCGAGAGGATGTCGAATTGCACTACGCCAACATGGCGGCCTTCGCCGAGCCGGAAATCGAAGGCGACGAATGGACGCCCGCGCCATCGCCTCCGGCACTCGCCGAGCGCGAAGCGAAATGAGCGCGTGAATCTGCCGTTCTCCGGAATTGACCATGACATACGACACTGACGACATCGTCGATCGCGTTGCCGACCTGGCGCCCGACTCGGCCACCCGCACATTGCGGCACCAGCGCGCCAAAGTGGTGGAAGCGACGCAAGGCAGCTACGACGCGCTGTTCGACCCCACGCTGGAAGGCCTCACGTTGATCGAGCGGCTACTCGTCGCGCTCTATGCGAGCCGCCTCGCGCCCTCACCGGCGCTCGCTGCCCACTACCGCACCGAACTGGCCGCGCACGATGTCGATGCAGCGACGCTCGCCGCCGTGGAAACGGGCGCGACCGAGGATCTCGCTGCGCCGCGCCTGCGCGCGATCCTCGCGTTCACGCGCACGCTGATCGAAAATCCGGTTGCCGGCGACAAGGCCGCGCTGCAGACGCTGCCCGCCGCCGGCCTGACGACGCCGGCCGTGGTGGCGCTCGCCCAGCTGATTGCCTTTCTGTCGTACCAGACGCGCCTCGTCGCGGGTCTGCAAGCCCTCAAGCAGCTGGAGCGCGCATCATGAGCGACATCATCCGATCGCACGGCTTCACGAACGAATCACTCGAATGGGACGCGTGGCTCGACGTCGTCGATCTCGACCAGGCCACCGCGGGTCAAATTGCCGTTCTCGAGGAAAGCCACCCCAAGGCAAAAGTATCGGACTACTACCGGTTTCTCGTCCATCAGCCGGAAATCCTGCGGCAGCGCTCCGCCGCGTTCAACGCAATCATGTACGCGCCCGGCGGCTTGCCTCGCGCGGAACGGGAACTCTCGACCACCGTGGTTTCACGGCTCAACGGCTGCGTGTATTGCGCATCGGTGCACGCCCAGCGTTTCGAGCAGCTCGCCAAGCGCAACGACGTGATCCGGCAGGTGTTCGCCGATCCGCACAGCGCGGGCACGACAAAGCGCGAAGAGGCGATTGCCCGCTTCTCGGCCGCGCTGACCGAGCACCCCGACGAGATCGAGGCGGCCCAGTTGCGCGAATTGCGTGAGGCGGGTCTTACGGATGCCGAAATTCTCGACCTGATCCATTCGATTGCCATCTTCGCGTGGGCGAACCGGCTGATGCTCAATCTCGGCGAACCTGTGTTTCCCGAGCCGGCACCCGCCCCTGACCGACCGACGCTGGACCTCCCTTCAACTAAAACCCGGGGATAGCCGATGGGCACTCAACCTGGCATCAAGCCTGTCATCGTGGCCGCCGTGCTGGCCAATGCGATGGAGTGGTTCGACTTCACCATCTTCGCCGCGATGACGCCGATCATCAGCAAGTTGTTCTTTCCGGCCTCGCACGGCGCAGCGGGCGCGGATCTGAACGCCATCCTGCTGACCACGGCCCTCTTCGGCGCGGGTTTTTTCATGCGTCCCGTAGGCGGCGTGCTGCTCGGTCTTTACGGCGACACGTACGGCCGCAAGGCGGCCATGACGCTCGGCATGGGCATCATGGCGCTGGCCGCCGCGATCATGACCTTCGCGCCGACGTATGCAACGGCCGGCCTCGCCGCGCCGGTCCTGATGCTCGTGGCCCGGCTGCTGCAAGGCTTTTCGATCGGCGGTGAATTCGGCACATCGACGGCGTTCCTGATCGAACTGGCGCCGCCAAATCGCACCGGCTTCTACGGCTCGTGGCAGATGAGCGGACAACTCATGTCGACGATGCTGGGCGCCGCACTCGGCATGGTGGTCACACAGGTGTTCACGCCCGAGCAGCAACTCGCGGGCGCGTGGCGCATCCCGTTCGCGGTGGGCCTGCTCATCGCGCCGCTGACCATCTACCTGCGCCGCCACGCAAACGAAACCTACGCGCGCATCCACGCAACGCCGCACACCCGCGCGACGGAAGCGGCCGCCGTCAAGCGCGGACTGTCCGACTATCTGATCGGGATGGGCATGGTGGTGGCGAGCACCGTCACGTTCTACGTCACGTTCGGCTACACCGTCACGTATGCGAAACAGGTGCTCAAGCTGCCCGTTTCGGAAAGCTTCATGGTGCAAATGATCGCGGCCATCGTCATGCTGATCGTCACGCCGATCGCGGGCGCGCTATCCGACCGCGACGACCGCAAGACGCTGCTGGTCGGCTCGCTGGGCGCCTACCTGGTGGCGATCTATCCGCTCTATGCGTGGATCGTGGCGGCGCCGTCCGTCTCCCGGCTGCTCGTCGCGCAGATCGTGATCGGCGTGGTGAGTGCGACCTTCCTCGGCGTCTATTGCACGACGCTTGCCGAGATGTTCCCCAAGCGCACGCGCGCGACCTCGCTCGCGGTGGTCAATAACGTCGTCGTCCTGATCTTTGGCGGCTTTGCGCAGACTTTCGTGACCTGGCTCATCGTGCTCACGGGATCGCCGCTGGCGCCGGTACTCTATGTGATGATCGGCATCGCGCTCAGTCTCGTGGCCGTCGTGGCGCTGAAGCCGGGTCATTTCAGGCGGGGCAGCGCAAGCGCCGCTCAAACCACTGGGTGAGGCAGCGGGCTTGTCCATGTAGAAGGGTGAAGGCGAGGATGTGACGGCCCCCTCACGTCATCTTCCTGTCGTCAGGATTCCGTCGTCATCCGACGCCGTCTGTGCGTTCGGCGTGTTCCCTATACGTTCGATCTGCACCCGCATCGACCGTGCGTCGGTCAGCCCCAGCGCTTTCGCCGCGGCATACGAGAGATCGATGATCCGGCCTCTCACATAGGGGCCGCGATCGTTGATGCGCACCACGACCGACTTCCCGGTTGCCACCGATCTGACGCGCACATAGCTGCCGAGCGGCAAGGTTCGATGGGCAGCCGTGAATGCGCCGGTGTTGAAGCGTTCCCCGTTCGCGGTCTCATGGCCCTGGAACTTCTCCGCATACCAGGATGCCTCGCCGGATTGGACTGCCTCGTGGCGCATATGACAGGATTCGCCGCTGCACGCGGCTTGCCGGGACGCCATTTGTCCGCACGCTGTGAACAACGCACAGATTGCGAAAACGCTCAAATAGCGCAGTGATGGCGTCATGGACCACATGTCAGTCAAATGAGCGATGGCTCAACGTTTTCAGAGGTGCACAGCATACCGCATGCCCGGTCGACATAAAATCCTGGCAATTTTTCAGGTTTCATGCAATGCGCTCGTAAGTCTGGCCCTCATTTCTCGGCTGATGCCCGAAAAGAGCCCCTCGATTCGTCGATGGGAAGGTAGGGGCTCGTCAACGCCCTGGCTTACTGACCGAAGTAAACCGGCTTCATGCTGTCACCGGCGGCGGGCGCGCCAGAGGACGACGTACTGCCTGCCATCCCGCCGTAACCGCTTCCGCCGTTCTGCGCGGCCACGCGTGCTTCGGCAGCCTGGATGTCGGCTGGGTAGTTGGTATTGTCGCCGTCACCTGGGCGGTAGCCCGCCTGTTCGAGCTGGATAAGCTCGGCGCGGACCTGCTCAGGCGTCACGGCGCTGTTCGATTGTGCAAACGAGACCGCCGGAGCAGACAGAACGGTAAGGATAACGAAGGTTTGAGCAAGGGATTTCATGATGAGGTTCCTCTAACGATTGCCACGTAGGATGCAACTAGCTTGAACCGATGCGCAGGTTCAATACGCTCCCGCAACTTTTCCCGCGCCCCCGCTGGCCTCCATTACTTGATGGAGGCCTGATTCCCCGTTCGTTGTGTCCGCCACGTTTTTGTTTGCACTGCCCAGCGGCCTGTGTCGAATCCACCCGAAGCGCAGGCTGCACCGTGGGTCCGCTGCCACCATGCGTGGTGATCGAAATTGCGCAGGAAATCGGCGCGGCGGCGCTCACGGAGGTAGTGCGCCGTCACGCCGGCCGCAGCGATCGCAAGCACGATCGTGCCGGCAGCCATACCCAGCCAGGTTGGGTCCACGTCAGCCTCCCGATTGCATCCGCAGCGCTCGCGCGCTCCATGTGTCCTTGGGCGCTCAGCGTTGGTAGCAACCGTCGCCGACGGGGTTTCCCTGAGCACGACGGATGCCGGAACGGTCAAGCGGCAAGCCGCCTGCAGCACGTTATGCAGATGTCATGCCATCCGGGAGCGATCCGCGCGGCGCCCTTCCCCACGTGCATCGCAGCGATGCGAGTCTGGGCGCGACCATCACCTGGCCGGGCGATGTTGGGCGATTGCCAACAGGCTGGTCGCGGCACGCGGCAGCCGTTCTGTTGCGATCGTTCGTCGGTTGTCTAACGCGCGGCGATCCGCGCATCGAGCGCCGTGCGCAATGCGCTCACCACGTCGGCCCACTCGCCGCGGCGCGTTTGGCGGAACAGACGCGCGTTGGCGTACCACGGACTGTCGTCGCGATTCAGCTGCCAGCGCCAGTCCGGTGTGAACGGCAGCGCAATCCACACGGGCTTGCCGAGCGCGCCCGCCAGATGCGCGACCGCCGTATCGACGGCGATCACGAGATCGAGTTGCGCGACGAGCGCAGCCGTTGCCGAAAACGTCGTCAGGCGCGTGCCGGCGTCGATCAGCCGGCCGCGCTGCACGAGTTCGTCCATGCACGCGCGGTCGCGCTCGCGCAGCTCTTTTTGCAGCGACACGAAGCGCATATCGGCGTCGAACAGCGGCAGGAGTTCCGCAAGCGGCATCGAGCGATTGCGATCGTTCACGTGCGTCGTGCTGCCCGACCAGACCAGGCCCACACGCAGCCGCCGGTCGCCATTCTCATCGGCGCCGATCACATCGGACCACGACGCGCGCGCGGCAGCGTCGGCGTCCGCGTCGAGATACGCGCCCGAAGTCGCGAAATCCGCTTCGCGCAGCGCGAGGGCGTGCGGCAGGCTCAACATCGGCACGTGGTAGTCGAACGCAGGCAGTTCCGACGAGTCGCCGATGACGCTCGATGCACCCGCTACGTTCCGCAGCAACGGCAGCAGCGCGTCCTGCACGCGCACGATCACGTTCGCGCCCTTCGCATGCAGGCGGTCGACGAAGCGCACGAACTGCAGTGTGTCGCCGAGACCCTGTTCCGCGTGCACGAGCACGGTCTTGCCCGCGAGCGGCTGGCCCTTCCACAGCGTCGCGTCGGGGAAATCGTGTTTCATCGTACCGTCGCGCCAGCGCCATTCGTATTCGCGCCAGCCGTGCTCGAATTCGCCGAGCAGTAGATTGGTCTGTGCGCGATTGGTGCGCGCACCGGCGTCGTTCGTGTCGATCGACAAGGCCTTCTTGAAGTGGCGCAGCGCGTCGTCGAAGCGATGCAGGTCGCGCAACGCGACGCCCAGGTTCACGTAGGCGGCGACGAAATTCGGCTTGAGTTCGATTGCCCGGCGATACGCGTCGAGTTCCTCGTCGTACCGGCCCAGCTCGCCGAGCAGCGTGCCGCGGTTGTAGTGCACTTCCGCCGAACGTGGATGCCGGCGCGCCAGACGCCCGAGATACGCGAGTGCGGCCTCGGCCTCCTCCAGCTGGATGAGCGACATGGCCGCGCCATGCAGCGCTTCGACGTGATCGGGCGCGAGCGCCAGCTGGCGTTCGTAGAGCGCGACGGCCTGGGCGTGACGCTGCGCGAGCTGGCAAATGCGTGCGGCCTGCTGCAACTGCTCCTGAGGCGTTGCGGCCGGTTGTGCCGCGCGCCAGGCGAATTCGGCGGCGCCCGCGTAATCCTCGCGCGTTGCGTAGACAAATGACATCGCTTCCAGTGCGCCCGCGTGATCAGGATGCGCTTGCAGGATCGATTGCAGGTCGTGCTCCGCGGCGTCGATGCGGCCGGCGGTGAAATGCTGCTTCGCCTGGGCGAGCAGCGCGACGATGGTGTCAGTCATGGGAACGCGGGGGCGCTCGCGCGCGAATGCATGGATGAGGAATCAAGGCCGTATTTTACCTCAGCTGCTCCCGCGCAGTTCCGTCGCACCATGTCGCCGGGAACCACGATAACGAACGGTGCGGTCGATTTGAAACGTGGAACAACGCGTATTTCTTCGCGTTATTCATTCACGGTAATAATCAGGAATATGGATCGCAAAATCTTTCCAGAAATTACGATAAAAATGCGATAAATAGCGCGTTTGGGCCAGCGCATGGGCGTGCATAAAGTTCCTTGTTTTACCGGATATTTCGATCTTCCAGGCTGCCGATGTAATAGTCTGGAACAGGTAAGGCAATGTTAGCCAATAATCGTGGCATGCATGCCACAACTCCTGAAAATCATTCCGGATATCGCGTTATGCTCCGCGCTCGCTCGCTTTCGAGTGAATAACAAAGCAATGGAGTTACGATGAAAAAGTACACCCTTTCCGCCCTCGCAGTCGCCGCAGCCTCTTTCGCGAGCGTCGCACACGCACAAAGCTCGGTCACGCTTTACGGTTTGATCGACGCGGGCGTCCTGTACACGAGCAACCAGTCGGGCAGCTCGAACGTGCAACAGTCGAGCGGCGCGCTCAACGGCAGCCGTTGGGGCCTGCGCGGTAGCGAAGACCTGGGCGGCGGCCTCAAGACGATTTTCGTGCTCGAGAACGGCTTCAGCATTTCGACGGGCGCGGCGAAGCAAGGCAGCCGCATGTTCGGCCGCCAGGCGTTCATCGGTCTTTCGAGTGACCGCGCCGGCGCGGTCACGCTGGGTCGTCAGTACGACAGCGTGGTCGACAACCTGGGCGGACTGTCGCTGAACGGCACGCAGTACGGCGGCACGCTCGCCGCGCACCCGTACGACAACGACAACCTCAACAACTCGTTCCGCGTGAGCAATTCGCTCAAGTACCAGAGCGTGAACTACGGCGGCCTCAAGTTCAATGCGCTGTACGGCTTCTCGAACGCCGCGGGCGGCTTCGCGAACAACCGCGCATACAGCGTCGGCGCCACATACTCGTTCGGCGGCCTCAAGGCGGGTGCGGGCTATCTTCAGCTGAACAACTCGGGTTCGACGATCAATAGCAGCGGCGCGGTCAGCGACGACGCCACCTTCACCGCATCGCGTCAGCGCACGTATGGCGCCGGATTGAACTACGCTTTCGGCGCAGCCAACGTGAGCTTCGTGTTCACGCAAGCGCAGCTGAGCAACCTCACGGCCATCAACTCTTCGAACGCGGGTGCGACGACGTCGTTCGCCGGCAACAGCGCGCGCTTCAGCAACTTTGAACTCAATGGCCGCTATGCGTTCACGCCCGCAATCACGGTGTCTGGCGCTTATACGTACACGAACGCGAGCCTGGACGGCGTGAATCCGAAGTTCCATCAGTTCACGCTGCAAGGCGACTACGCGCTTTCGAAGCGCACCGACCTGTACGCCGAAGCCGCGTATCAGCGTGTCGTGGATGGCGAGGGCAAGATTCACGCGGACATCATGGGTGTTTCTGCTTCGGATTCGAACTCGCAAGCCGTGGCGACCGTGGGTATCCGCCATCGCTTCTAACGCGACGATCGCTCGCAACGTGAACGCCGCGCCAGCGGCGATCTGAGTACGGGCAGGCAGACGCCTCGGTGTCCGCCTGCCCGTGTGCTTTGACAATGCCCTTTAAAACCTCAATCTATCGAGGCATCGAGCTGACTCGCAAGCTCGTTTAAATCGTTCACCACGAAATCCCAGGCCTGCTCCGCTTTCAGGTCTGTTTTCTGATCGGGACCGTGCTCGGTCCGCCGCACGACGAAGGCCGTCGAAAGGCCAAGCCGGCGCGCCGCGGCCAGGTCGCCGTTATGCGCCGCGACGAGGCATACTTCGGCGGGCGCGAGACCCAGAATGTCCGCCGTTTCCGTGTACACCTGCGGCGACGGCTTGTAAGCGCGCACCACTTCGGCGCCGAGAATGGCATCCCATGGCAGGCCGGCGCGCCTCGCAATGTCCACCATGAGCCGGATGTTGCCGTTCGACAAGGGAGCGATGATGAAGCGGCGTTTCAGACGATTCAGCGCCTCGACCGAGTCGGGCCATGGATCGAGGCGATGCCAGGCCAGGTTGAGTTCGTCGATCTCGGCGTCCGTCGCTGCGGCAATACCGCTGCGCGCCAGCACCTTCACGAGATTCTCGCGATGCAGCACGTCGAGGCGCACGTTGGGCTGGCGGCCGCTGCGGATTTCCTCCATGGCAGGCGAATACTCGCGGCGCCAGGTGTCGGCGAACTCGAAAGCGTCGAGATGAGGCGCGTGGCGTTGCAGAAAAGCGGCGGCTTCCCTCGCGACGCCGCGTCGCCAGTCCACGACGGTGCCGAAGACGTCGAATACGAGGGCCTTGATTTCGGTACGGTTCGTCATAGGGGCCAGCATCGGTAGTGGATCGGAGCTCGGCATCGTGAATCGCCTCGGTCAACCGGCAAAGGCGGTGCAATACACATTGAAGCACCCAAACCGGAATCGCAGCTGATCGCTGCCCCACTACCCCGCGCTTCAGGCCGCTTCGGCCTCCAGCTCGCGCCCTGGAATCGCAGCGAGCAGCGCACGCGTATACGGATGGCACGGTGCGCGCCAGATGTCCTGATGGTCGCCGCTCTCGACGATCTTGCCCTGTTGCATCACGTGCACACGGTCGGCGATGTAGCGCACGACCGAAAGATCGTGCGAAATGAAGAGCATGGAAAGCCCCAGCTCGCGCTTGAGTTCGACGAGCAGATTGAGAATTTGCGCCTGGATCGAGACATCCAGCGCCGACACCGGCTCGTCGCAGATCAGCAATGCGGGTTCGAGCACGAGCGCGCGCGCAATACCGATGCGCTGACGCTGGCCGCCCGAGAATTCATGCGGAAAGCGCGCGAGCGCCGCCGCGGGAAGGCCCACGCGTTCGAGTACCGAGCGCACACGCACGCGGCGCGCCGCCGCTTCGCCAACCCCATTCACAGCCAGCACGGTTTCGAGAATGTCACCCACGGTGCGACGCGGGTTCAGCGACGCATAGGGATCCTGAAAGACCATCTGCACCTTGCGCCGTAACGGCCGCAACGCGCGCTCGCGGAGCGGGACGAGTTCCGTGCCGTCAAGCGCGATCGATCCGCCCGCAACCGGCACGAGGCGCATGATCGCACGCGAAAGCGTGGACTTGCCGCAGCCCGACTCGCCCACGAGCCCGACCGACTCGCCCCGGCCAATCTCGAACGAGACACCGTCGACGGCGTGAAGTGCCGGCGCGCCATGGCGCTGCGCGTACGCCACGCGCAGGTCGCGCACGGCGAGCAGCGGCGCGGCGTCCGTCGTCTGAAGGCCCGATGCCGTACACTCGGGCACCTTGCGCGGCACCACCACGAAGCCCGCCTCCTCGTCGGTGCGATCCACGCGACCGGCCGGTGCCGTGTGGCGGATTTCCGGCAAGGTCCACGAGCGGTAGTGCAGATCGTCGGCGAGATTGAGCGAAGCGCCGAGGAGCCCTCGCGTGTACGCGTGGCGCGGGCGCGCGAAGAGATCCGCCGTCGGCGCTTCTTCTACCTTGCGCCCGGCCAGCATTACCGCCACGCGGTCCGCATGATCGGCCACGACGCCCAGGTCGTGCGTGATCAGCAGGAGCGACATCGACAGCTCCCGGCGCAGCGCGTCGAGCAGTTCGAGGATGCGCGCCTGGATCGTCACGTCGAGTGCGGTCGTGGGTTCGTCGGCGATCAGCAGACGCGGGCGGCACGCCACGGCCATCGCAATCATCACGCGCTGCCGCTGGCCGCCCGATAGCTCGTGCGGATAGTCGTCGAAGCGGCGCTGCGGCTCGGCAATGCGCACGAGATCGAGCAGCTCGACGGCACGCGCGCGAGCGGCCCGGCGCGACAGCGCCTCGTGCTGACGCAGCGTCTCCACGATCTGCGCGCCCACGCTGAGCACGGGGTTCAGCGAGGTCATCGGCTCCTGAAAGATCATCGAGATCTGTTTGCCGCGCAGATCGCGCACCGCCCCGCGCGGCAAGCCCAGCAGCTCGCGTCCTTCGAAGCGCACGCTACCCGTGACGCGTCCTGGCTCGGGAACGAGCTGCATGAGCGAGAGCGCCGTGGCGGACTTGCCGCTGCCCGACTCGCCCACCAACGCGAGTATCTCTCCCGCCGCGATGTCGAAGCTCACGCCGCGCACCGCATCGTGCGCCCCAAAACTCACGCGCAAATCGCGTACTTCCAGCAGTTGGCTCACGTGGCACCTTTACGGTCGTTGCCGCTGCCGCGGATTGAGGGCTTCGGTCAGGCCGTCGCCGAGCAGATTGAGGGCGAGCACCGCGAGGACGATGGCCGCGCCGGGAATCGCCGTGAGATACCACGCCGTGCGCAGCGAATCGCGACCGGCGCCGATCATCGCCCCCCAGCTCATCACATTGGGGTCGCCCATGCCGAGGAACGACAACGACGATTCGATGAGGATCGCGCTCGCCACCATCACCGAAGCCGTGACGATCACGGGCGGCAGCGCATTGGGCAGGATTTCGCCGAAGATGATGCGCGTGTTGCTGAATCCCTGGCTGCGCGCCGCAAGCACGAAGTCAGAGCGCCGCAGCGTGCGGAATTCCGCGCGCACGATCCGCGCGACTGTCGGCCACGAGGCAACGCCAATGGCGAGCGCGATCACCACCACGTTGGGCCGCCCGATCGCTACGAGCACGATCACCAGCAGAAAGGACGGCACGGTCTGGAACAGCTCGGTGAGACGCACCAGCGTGTCGTCGATCAGGCCTCCGAAATAGCCGCCGGTGGCGCCCACGAGCGTGCCGATCACGAGTCCGATGCCTGCCGAGGCCGCGCCGATCAGCAGCGAAACGCGCGCGCCATGCGCGATGCCGGCTGCGACGTCGCGCCCGAGCGAATCGGTGCCCAGCCAGAATTGCGGGTCGCTGCCCGGCCATTCGAACGGGCCGCCCACCATGTCGAGCGGATCGCCCGGGTAGAGCCGCGGCGCGAGCACGGCGAGCACGACAAATGCCGCGAGCAGCACAAGGCCAGCGCAGGCCGAAGGGTTGCGCAGCAACGCGCGCCAGAAAGCGTGCCCGGCACGGCGCGCGGGCGCGCTGTCGCGCTCGGCGCCGCGGCGGCCAAGCAGCGCGAACGCCAACTGTCGCCGCCACGGCGAACCCTGGCGCGCGGCCGCACGTCGTGCGTCAACCGGCAGATCCGGCGATTCGAAACTCATTGCGGTTCCTCCGTTAGCCTATGCGCGGATCGAGCCATGCTTGCAGCAGATCGACCACGACGTTCGCGACGATCACGAGCAGCGACGACAGCAGCAGCACGCCTAGCAGCACGCTGAAGTCGCGCGCCAGCACCGCGTCGAGTGCAAGGCGGCCCAGCCCCGGCCAGCTGAATACCGTCTCCGTTACCGCCGCGCCGCCAAGCAGCGTGCCGAAATGCAGCCCCACGAGCGTGGTGAGCGGCATCAGCGCGTTACGCAGCACGTGCCGCAAGGTCACGCGCCACGGATGCAGACCTTTCGCGTGCGCCGTGCGCACGAAGTCCTGGCGCTGCACTTCGATCATCGCGGCACGCGTAATGCGCGCGTAGATCGCGACGAAGAAGGTGGCGAGCGTCGCCGCGGGCAGCAACACGTGCCTCGCGACATCGGCGACGTAGGCGAAGCCGTGCAGGTCCGCCCCGATCGTGATGTTGCCGCCGCTCGGCAGCCACCCTAGCCGGACCGCGAACAGAATGATGGCGAGCAGGCCGATCCAGAATCCAGGCGTCGAATAGAACAGCAGCGCGAACACCGACAGCACGCGGTCGGGCCACTTGCCGGCCCAGTGCGCCATCACGGCGCCGAGCGCCACGCCGACGACGAGCGCGAGCGACAGCGCCACGCCCATCAGCAGCAAAGTGTTGGGCAAGCGCGAAAGAATGAGCTGCATCACGGGCATGTCGTAACGCGGCGAGTAGCCAAGGCTGAAATGCGCGAGATGCTTCAGGTACGTCCCGATCTGCACCAGCAAGGGCTGGTCGAGCCCGAACTTCGCGCGCAGCATCGTCATCGTTTCCGTCGTCGCGGAGCCGGCTTCGCCGGCGATCACGTCGGCGGCGTCGCCCGGCATCAGCTTGAGCAGGAAGAAGTTGAGGATCGCGATGCCCAGCACCGTAGGCACCGCCTGCCAGGCGGTGCGGCGCAGGATCGTTTGCCAGCGGGCGCTTCGGCTCATCGTTGGGCTCCGTCGAGGGTGCGATGCGCGTTTGGCACGCGCTCAGGCACTCAGCCACACATCGGCGAAGTTGCCTTCCAGGCCCTGCGCGCTCACCGTGTGATCGTGCACGCGCCGGTTGGCGAGCGTGACCATGCGCGGCGCGACGAGATTGAGGATCGGCAGATCGCGGTAAACGGTTTGCTGGAACTGCTTGTAGAGGCTCACGCGGCGGCTTTCGTCGATTTCGACCGACGCCGCTTCGAGCAGACGGTCCGCTTCCGCGCTGCTGTAATGCGGCGCATTCGAGAACGGCACGCCGGGGCGGATATTCTTCGACCAGTACAGGCGCTGCACGCCCACGGCCGGATCGAACAGCGTGTTGACGCCGATGCTCGTGAAATCGAACTGGCGGTCGGCGTAGACACGCTTGAGAAAAGACGGCAGATCCTGCGAGCGCACCGTGACGTCGATCCCCACGCGCGCGAGCGCCGATTTCACGTAGCCGGCCTGGCGCTGGTACATGTCGCCATACGGCAGGTAATCGTGCGTCAGCTTGAAGCGCACGCCATCCGCGCCGCGCGGCTTGCCCGCGGCGTCGAGCAGCGCCTCGGCCGCATGCGGATCGAACGCATAGGGCGTGATCTGCGCATCGTGATACGGCGAGGCGGGCGTGATGGGCGTGGGCGAGACGTCCGCATAACCGTAGGCCACGGTCTTCTGCACGACCTGCGCATTGATGGCGTGCGCGATGGCCTGGCGCACGCGTGGGTCCTTCAACACCGGATGATCGAGATTGAAATCGATCTCGGCCAAAGGCTCGAGGAAGCGGTAGCCACGCGTTTCCGTCACGAGCTGCGGTAATTGCGTGAGGCGCGGCAAGTCGGTCAGCGGCACGGGGTTCTCGCCGCCCAGATCGAGCGCGCCGGTTTCGAACGCCGCCGAGCGCGCGGCCGGATCGGGAATGACCTTGTAGACGAGCGCATCGACATACGGCTTGCCAGCGTCCCAGTAGTCGGGATTGCGCTCGTAGACAATGCTCGCGCCGCGCGTCCACGACTTGAAGCGGAACGGCCCGGTGCCAATCGGCGCGTTGTTGTGCGGGTTCGTGAGCGGGTCACCCGTGGCGTACAGATGCTTCGGCACGATCGGCGACTCGCCCGCCGAGAGCGCCTTGAGCAGAAACGGCGCGGGCTTCGACAATTCGATGATGGCCGTGCTCGCGTCGGGCGTCTGCACTTGCGTCACGTTAGCAAAGGTACTGCGTCCGCGCGGATGTATCGCTTTGAGCAAATCGACCGAAAACGCCACGTCCGCGGAAGTGAACGGCTGGCCATCGTGCCAGCGCACGTTCTGACGCAGCCTGAAGGTGTAGCGCAGACCGTCGGGGCTCACGCTCCAGGCGGTGGCCAGTTGCGGTTGTGGCTTCAGGTCGAAGTCATAAGCAAGGAGTCCTTCCAGCACCTTCGAGCTTGCGGCGAGCGCCGGTCCCGTGGTCTGGAAGATCGATACCAGCACGGGCGGCTCGGGATTGATCAGCACGTTCAACGTGCCACCGCGCTTGCGCGCGATGGCGTCCTGGGCGCGCGCAAGCACGGGCAACCCCGCGGCGGCGGCGGCCGCGCCGCTTGCAATGAGAAACTCACGACGGGTCAAACGTGACATGCTGATGCGTTCCGATATCAGTGAAGCTACGAGAGGCTAAACGTTGCGATCTGCGCGAGCCGGGAAATTCGCGCCGTGGCGACAGTGCTGCAATCGTAGCAACGGCCTCTTCGCGCGCTAACCAAGCGATGCTGCTATCCATATGACCCGCCGCGCCGAAGCAGCAGCGCGACAACGCAATTGGAAAGCAGAAAAGCTTCTTTGTTATTCGCGAGCGGCACGTGTTTAATCAATGGATCGACCAATCGACTAGCACGGCGCCCCGCGCCGCAACGACCTCCAAGGTGTCTGTCTTGAGCGAAATTCCCGTGGCCGAGCCGCGCACTTCCTCCGTGGCGTCGACGCCCTTCGTGCCTGTAGCCTCCCCCGCCGCCTTCTCCGATAGTCCCGTGGCGCGTGCATTCGCGCAGCCGCTCATGCTGGGGCTGTTCCTGCCGATCCAGGCTGGCGGCTGGAGCGCATCGACGCTGCCGCGCGGTACGGACTGGTCGTTCGACTACAACGCCGCGCTCGTGCAGAAGTGCGAAGCGCTCGGATTCGATCTCGTTTTCGCCCTGTCGCAATGGCTGCCGAAAGGCGGCTATGGCGGCGTGTTCGACGGCCATGCGCTCGACTCGTTCATGACGCTGGCGGCGCTGACCGCGCGCACCGAGCGCATCATCCTGGCCGCCACGACCCATGTGCTCTACGGGCCGTGGCACCCGCTGCATTTCGCGAAGTTCACGGCTACACTCGACCACATCTCGCGCGGACGCTGGGGCGTCAACGTGGTGACGGGGCACCGCGCCGTCGAACACGAAATGTTTGGCTGGAACCGCATCGAGCACGACCGGCGCTATGAGATGGCGGCCGAATTTCTCGACGCCGTGCAGCAGTTGTGGGCGCAACCGGACAACTTCAGTTTCGAGCCTGAAATTTCGAGCTGGCGCCTGCAAGGCGCGTACGTCACGCCCAAGCCGCGCTATGGGCGCCCGCTGCTCATCAACGCGACGGGCTCCGACGCGGGGATCGACTTCGCCGCGCGCTACTCCGACGTGGTGTTCATCACGAGCCCGGCGGGACCGCAGATCGATCGCGCGCTGGAAGCGCTGCCCGCGCACACCGCGCGCGTGAAGGCCGCGGCGCGCGCGTATGGGCGCGAGGTGCGCACGCTCATCAACCCGATGGTGATCTGCCGCGAGACGTCCGCCGAGGCACGCGCCTATCACGATGCCATCGTCGCACATGCCGACGAGGGAAGTTTTCACCGTTTCGACAGCGACGCACATGCCTGGCGCGGCGGTTTCGAAGATCGTGCGAAGGCCGCCTCACGCGCGGTGGGCGGCAACATCGCGATCGTGGGCTCGCCTGAAGAGGTGGCCGACAAGATCATCGAGCTTCACGCGGCAGGCGTCGACGGCGTGCAACTGAGCTTTTACGATTTTCAGCCCGACCTCGACTTTTTTGGCGAACGCGTGCTGCCTTTGCTGCGCGAGGCCGGCCTGCGCCGCTGAGTGGCATACTCGCGGCGCCCGAAGCGCGCCGCGCAAGCCCCACGTCAGACGCGCTGAAGCTCCTCGCCAATCGCCGCCACGCCCACGGCAGGCCGCTCGAGCCCCAGATGCGAGCGTAAGGTATTGCCTTCGTATTCGGTTCGAAAGAGCCCACGCCGTTGCAGGATCGGCACTACGCCGTCAACGAACGCCTCCAGCCCGTCCGGCAGCGCGTCCGGCATGAGGTTGAAGCCGTCGGCGGCCTCGCCCTTGAACCAGTGCTCGATATCGTTGGCGATCTGCTCAGGTGTGCCGACGATCACGCGATGACCGCCGCCGCCCGCGAGCGCGCGGATCAACTCGCGCACCGTGTGGCCGCCTCGCCGCGCCTCGGCGATCGTGGCATGGAAGAACGTGTGATTGCCATTGCCGCCGTTGGGTAGCGCGAGGTTATCCGGCAGGCGCGCGTCGAGGTCGAGCTGATCGGGTGAAAGGCCCAGTGTGCCGGCCAGACGCGTGAGGCTGTAGCGCCAGGGAATCTGCTCGACGAGTTCGTCGCGCCGCCGCAGCGCCTCGGCTTCGGTTGCGCCGATGATCGTCGTGAGGCCCGCGAGCACCTTCACGCCCTGCGGGCGCCCGTATGCTGCGGCGCGCGCATTGAGGTCGCGCCGGTACGCCACCGATTCCTCGAACGATTGCGAAGCGGAGAATACGGCCTCGGCATGACGCGCCGCGAGATCGCGGCCATCCCCCGACCCACCGGCCTGCACGAGCACAGGATGACCTTGAGGTGTACGCGGAAGATTCAGCGGCCCCTGCACCCTGAAAAAGCGCCCTTCGTGCGCAACGGGCCGCACCTTCGTCACGTCGATGAAACGGCCGCTCGCCTTGTCGCCGATAAAGGCGTCGTCGTCCCAGCTGTCCCAGAGGGCCTTGACGAGTTCCGTGAACTCCGCGGCCCGCGCATAGCGCTGTGCGTGATCGGGCACCGTAGCGTGGCCGAAATTGCGCGCCGACGGCAAATCGGCCGTCGTCACGACGTTCCAGCCCGCACGGCCACGGCTGACATGATCGAGCGTGGCGAAGCGACGCGCGATGTTGTACGGCTCGTTGTAGCTCGTGGAAGCCGTGCCAATCACGCCGATGAGCGTGGTCGCCGCCGCAATGCTAGCGAGCAGTACCGTGGGCTCGAGCGCCGTGATCGGACGGAAGTCGATCTGGTCGATGATCGCCGCGTTGTCGGCAAGAAAGACCGCATCGAATTTCGCGCTTTCAGCGAGTTGCGCGACCCGCACATAGTGCGCCACGTCCACGAATGCGCGGGGATCGGCATCGGCGAGACGCCACGCCGATGGCACGAAGCCCGAATGCAGGATATTGACGTTCAGATGCAGGCGGCGCGACGAAATTCGGCTCATTCTTTGGACACTCCCTCGATCGTGGGTTTCAAAAAACGCGGCCTTCGGTGAGGTGGGTCGTCACGCCGTTCAGGGCATAGTCGCCCACGACGCGCGCTTTGTGCAGCAGCGGGTTGTGACTGAAGATCGTGCGCAGGTTGCGCCAGTGCCGGTCGAAATTGTGCGCGCGCGAAGTGGCCGAAGCTCCGCCGGCTTCGAACAGGCGCTCGGCGGCTTCGAGCGCCAGCTTGCTCACCACGAGTTGCGTGCGCGCCGTCGCCAGTGCGCCTTCCAGCACGAGCTGATCGGCGTCCGGCGCACCCGCGCGGATCGCCTGCGCCGATCGATCGAGCGTGCGGGCGTTCTCGCGCACCAGCGCGTCGATCGCATGGCTGTGCGCGGAGAGCGTGCCGACGACCTGCTGAATGAAGGCATCCTCGCGTGCGGAGGGCGCCGTGCTGTGCAGTACGGGGCGCCCATGCTCCACCACGTAGCGCTTCGCGTCCGCGACCACGTTGCGAACGATGCCGGCGGCCACCGCCACCAGGTGGAGTTGCCGCAGCGCGCCGCCATGACGGCCGGCGAGCGTGGCCAAGCCGCGTTCGGTGATTTCTTCCGCACGCACCAGCAGGTTCTCGAACACGAGACTGCCGCTCGCCGTCATGCGCTGCCCCATGCCGTCCCAGTCGTCGAGGACCGTGAGTCCTTCGCGCCGCACCGGCACGATCGCCACCACCGGTTGCCCCTCGTCGTTCAGCACGCTCAGGCGCGCGTAGTCGGAAAAGGCCGTGCCGGTCGAATAGTACTTGCGGCCGTCGAGCCGGTAATGCTCGCCGTCGCGCCGGAGCGCCGTGGTGTATTCGCCCGGACGCGACGTCCCCAGTTCGGTCGAGGCGCCGCCGAAAATCGCGCCGTCGATCACACGCTGGATCTGCAGATCGTTGAACGGCGTGCGAGCCGACAGCAGCAGCGCTTCGGTCTGGTCGTAGTGAATCCGCAGCGCGTGGGCGAGATTGCTGTCGGCCGCGGCCAGCGTGGCGATCACGTCGAATTCGTCCACGAGCGAGCCACCCAGGCCGCCCCATTCGACCGGCAGCCGGAGGCGTCCCAGCCCCGAGCGCCGGAATGCGTCGAAGCCCTCGAAAGGCAATTCGCGACGCCCTTCGCGCGCAGCCGCCTCTTGGCCGATTTCATTCGCGAGCGCAGGCAAGTCGGCGAGCGCATCCTGCAACGACAGACTGGCCGCGCGAGCGCGCACCGGAAGTTGAGTGGGAAGAGCGGACATTGAGTTTTCCTTTTTGTCAGGCCCGCGAATTGTTTGATTCCCGGGCGGCCACGGGGCGGCTTGTCAAAAGGAAAAGTATAGGGAGCGCATTGCCCGCGACTAACCACGGAATTCGCATTTTGTTATTCGCATCTCTGCGTTGGCCGGCGGTTCGCGCAATCGGGCAGCACGGGGTTGCGGCCAAAGTAAATCACTTCCGCGCACGAACCTATTTCACGATTCGTTCTTTGACCTCGCCGCAAGCGCTTGCCGATAATCGATTGTTCCATGCCGCCCGCGCAGAGATCGTGCGCAATGCGCCTTGTTCGCCACCGAGGAATCTTGATGACGCTGCTCTGGTACACCCGTTGCCCTGCGCCGACGCCATTCGGCATTGCCGCCCAGCAAGGATTGCTGCAGGAAGAATTCGCTGCCGACGGCATCGAAGTGAAGGCATTGCAGGACGCCGACGACCCGGCCATTCGCCGCTCGCACTTCACGCATACGCAGCCGTGGTCGTTTCGCCAGGGCGGCAACATACCGGCGCTATGGGCGCGGGCGCAAGGCAGCGATACGCGGCTCATCGGTTTGAGCTGGGTCGATGAGTTCCAGGCGCTCATCACGCTCGATTCGCACCTCACGCCCACGCGCGCTTCGCTCGCGGGGCGCCGCTTCGGATTACCGATCAATGCCGCCGCTGGCGTCGTCGATTTCCATCGTGCCACGGCTTTGCGTGGCTTTCATACGCTGCTCGAAGCCATCGGCGTCTCGTCAGCCGAGGTCGAACTCGTGGATCTGCCGCATGCACCCCGTGGCCTCGCCCACGCAAAACCGGACGACTCGGCACCGCTCGGCGAATGGCTCGATGCGCAGCGCGCTCACGAGTTTTCCCGCGAGGCGGCGGCGCTGCTGCGCGGCGAGGCCGACGTAGTGTTCGTCAAAGGCGCGACCGGCCTCGATATCGCCAACGTGCTCGGCGCGCGCGTGCTGGTCGACATCAGTGCGCATCCCGACCGGCGGGCGCACGCCAACAACGGTACGCCGCGCCCGCTCACGGTCGATGCGCACCTGCTGCGCGAACGCCCCGATCTCGTCGAACGCGTGCTGGTTCGCACGCTCGACGCGGCCGCGTGGGCTGGCGCGCATCCCGGCGAAGTCACGCGCTATGTCGCCCGCGAAGTGCGCAGCGCCGAGCACTGGGTGACACGCGCGTATGGCGCGGGCCTGCACCGGCAACTCGCGATCGGACTCGATGCCGCAGCGCTCGACGCGCTCGCGCACTTCAAGCGCTTTCTCTTTGAGCAGGGCTTTATCGCGGACGATTTCGACTTCGCGCAATGGGTCGATCCGGCGCCGCTCGAGGCGGCGCTGGCCCGCCGCGCGGAGCGTGCCGGCGTGCTCGCAGGATAACCAAAGCGGCGCTGCCTGCCAGCGTCCATTTCCTCTTATCGCCTGTTGCCGAACCGATGATCGCTCACCTCCTGCGCACGGCGCCACGCCGTGTCGTTCTCATGCTCCTCGTCATGGCGAGCGTGGCCGCTCACGTTGCCGCGCACGCGCAAACGCGCGGCGGCACGCTCAATTTCGTGGTGACGCCGGAGCCTACTGCGCTCGTGGATGTCGCAACGACGGCAGTGAATGTCCTCAAGGTCAGCCCGAAAGTGATTGAAGGCTTGCTCGACTACGACTTCGATCTGAAGCCCAAGCCGCTGCTCGCCACCTCATGGGAGATCGAGGACGGCGGCCGCCGCTATGTGTTTCATCTGCGGCACGGCGTGAAATGGCACGACGGCGCGCCGTTTACCTCGGCCGACGTTGCATGGTCGATCGAAACGCTGCGCCGCGTGCATCCGCGAGCGCGCACCACCTTCGCGAACGTCACCGCGATCGCCACGCCGGACCCCTATACGGTCGTGCTGACGCTCAGCGAGCCGACGCCATGGCTGATACGTGCGTTCTCGGCTTCGGAAACGCCGATCCTGCCGAAGCACCTCTATGAAGGCAAGGACGTGCTCGCGAATCCGGCCAACAACGCGCCGATCGGCACCGGACCGTTTCGCTTCGTCAAGTGGGTGCGCGGCAGCTACATCGAATATGCGCGCAATGACGACTACTGGACCGCCGGCAAGCCGTATCTGGACCGCATCATCGTGAAGATCATCGCCGACCCCGCCGCGCGCGCGGTGGCGTTCGAGGACGGCTCGGTCGATCTCGGCGGCGATACGCCCGTGCCGCTCGCCGACCTCGACCGCCTCAAGGCCAATCCGAAGCTCGGCATCGAGACACGCGGCTACGAGTTTCAGGCGGGCGTGGCGCGCATCGAGTTCAATCTCGACAATCCGGTGCTCAAGTCCTTGAAGGTGCGTCAGGCGATTGCCTCGGCGATCGATCGCGAAGTGATCCGCAGGGTCATCTACTACGGCTACGCGACGCCCACCGCGAGCCCGCTGATGCCGTCGAACCCCTACTATGACGCGGCACCCGCGCCCTACCCGTTCGACATCGCGCGCGCCAACCGTCTGCTCGACGAGGCCGGTTATCCGCGCAAGGCGGACGGCACACGCTTTGCGCTCACGCTCGACCCGCTGCCCATCGGCGACCTGCCCGCCCGCACGGGCGAATACATCAAGTCGGCGCTCGCCCGCGTGGGGATCGCTGTGACGATCCGCAATCAGGATCTCGCGGCGTATTTGAAGCGCGTCTATACCGACCGGCAATTCGATTTCACCGTGAATGGCATGAGCAATCTGTTCGATCCGGTGGTGGGCGTAGCGCGTTTGTACACGACCGACAACTTTCGCCCCGGCGTGCCCTTCACCAACGGCTCGCACTACAGCAACCCGCAAGTCGACGGCCTGTTTGCGCAGGCTGCGCGGGAAAGCGATGAAACGAAGCGCAAGCAGCAGTTCGTGCAGATCCAGCGCATTCTGGAGCACGATCTGCCGGACCTGAATCTCGTGTCGCCGCAGTGGGTGACGCTCGCCTCGAAGCGTGTGCGCGACCACGCCATTTCACCCGACGGCACGGCCGCGAGTTTCGCCGATGTCTGGCTGTCGCGGTGAGCGCGCTCACGTCGCACTGTTTGAATGACTCAAGGAAAATCCATGGACTACCGGCAACTGGGCCATAGCGGCCTGAAAATCTCCACGCTGACGCTCGGCACGATGATGTTCGGCGGACCAACCGACGACGCCACGGCCGAACGCATCATCGAAGCCGCGCAGGAGCAAGGCGTGAATTCGATCGATACCGCCGACGTCTACCACCAGGGCGAGTCGGAGCGCGTGGTGGGCCGCCATATCGCGCGGCAACGCGACCGCTGGGTGCTCGCCACGAAGTTCGGCAACCCCGTTGGCAACCCACGCGAGATCAACGCGGCCGGCGCGTCGCGCAAGCACGTGATCCGCGCGGTCGAAGCGAGTCTCGGGCGGCTCGATACCGATTATCTGGACCTCGTGTATCTGCATCGCGAGGACCACCACACACCAGTCGAGGAAACCGTGCGTGCGCTGGGCGATCTGATCGCGGCAGGCAAGCTGAGACACTACGGGCTGTCGAATCATCGCGCCTGGCGCATTGCCGAGTTCAGCCGCGTGGCCGATCTGCTGGGCGTGCCGCGGCCCGTTGCGAGCCAGCCGCTCTACAACCTGGCCAATCGCCAGGTCGAGGCGGAGCAGTTGAGCGCCGCCTGGCACTACGGACTTGGCGTGATCTCATACAGCCCGCTCGCGCGTGGCGTGCTGACCGGCAAGTACGAGCCCGGTGCCCAGCCCGGAGCCGACACGCGCGCGGGACGGCAAGACCGCCGGCTGAGCGAGACCGAATGGCGCGCCGAAACGATCGAGCTTGCGCGGCGCGTAGAGGCGCATGCAAAGGAGCGCAGCCTCACCGCCGCGCAATTCGCGCTGGCCTGGGTGCTCAATAGCCGCTATATCACTTCGGCGATCGCTGGACCGCGCACCGAAGCGCAATGGCGCGACTATCTGCCCGCGCTACAGTATCGTCTCGATGAGGATGACGAAGCATTTGTCGATTCGCTCGTGGCAAGCGGCCATCCCTCGACACCGGGGTTCAACGACCCCGGTCACCCGTTCTTCGGACGCCTCGTGCGCCATGGCACCACGCAAGACCCGCGTGCGCCGGGCGGCGAACGCTAATTGCCCAGGGAGAGCACCGTGAACGCATTCACTCCGGACGCCGCGCTCGCGCGCGACGAGGACCAGGCCGCCGCGCTGATCGAGCGCGCGTCGCTGCTCGGCCGCGCGTTTGCCGCCCTGGCCGACGAGCATGACCGCAATGCCACTGCGCCGCTCGAGCAGTTCCGCGCATTGCGCGAAGCGGGCCTGCTGCGCGCGAATATTGCCCGCAGCGACGGTGGCTTCGGCGCGGGGCTCGCGGTGGCGCGTGCGATCGTCGCCGAAATCGCCTATGGCGATCCATCGGTCGCGCTCATTCTCTCGATGCACTACAGCCAGCACGCCATGATCGTGCACGACGCGCGCGAGCAAACGGGAAACTGGCCTGCAGCGCTCGCGCAGCGCCTCACGCGGGCGAGCGTGGAAGGCCGCGCGCTCGTCAACGCGGCCCAGGTCGAGCCCGCGCTCGGTTCGCCCTCGCACGGCGGCCTGCCAGACACGCTCGCGCGCCGCGAAGGCGCCTCGTGGCGCATCACCGGACACAAACTCTATGTCACGGGCGCACCCCTGCTCACGTGGATCAACGTGCTTGCACGCACCGACGAACCCGAGCCGCGTCTAGGCCATTTTCTCGTCCCCCGCGAGGCGGCGGGCGTGCGCATCGTAGAGACCTGGGACCCGCTCGGCATGCGGGCGAGCGCAAGCCACGACGTGGTGTTCACGGACGTGGCGATTGCCGTCGACGATGTCGTCGGCTTGAGACCGGCCCATCTCGGCGTGCAGCGCGATCCGCACGCCACGGCGTGGTACTTCAGTCTGGTCGGAACGGTCTACGACGGCGCGGCGCGTGCCGCGCGCGACTGGCTGCTTGCTTTCCTCACCGGGCGCAAGCCTGCCGCGCTAGGCGGGGCGGCGCTCGCCACCGTTCCCATCGTGCAGGAAAGCATGGGACGCATCGAGATGCTGCTGGCGAGCAACGACTGGCTGCTGCGCACCCATGCCGACGCGATCGACGCAGGTACGGCGCCCGCCGAGTTGTCCGCCGTCGTCAAACATAACGTGGTGGACAATGCGATTCAGGCCGTGGATATCGCGCTCGAACTCGCAGGCAATCATGGGATCGCGCGGCACAATCCGCTCGAGCGCCATCACCGCAACGTGCAGTGCGCGCGCATTCACGCGCCGTCCAACAGCTTGTTGCGTACCATGGCGGCGCGCCGCGCGCTGGGCTTGTGAGCTGTGAGAAAGCCCCGGCGCGCGGGAGCGGCCGGGGCTGATGAAAAATCGTCACGCTAAACGATGCCTGGCGCTGCCGCTTCGAGCACGTTCACGCGCTTCGGAATCAGCTTGAGGTCGAAGAAGGTATTGGCGATCTGCTGCTGCTCGGCGAGGATGGCTTTCGTGATCGGCCCCGTGCCGAACTGCGCGCGCCCGATCGCCTCGCTGACCACGTCGTTCGGCAAGCCCCATACTTGCGCAAGCTGCGTGGCGAGCGCGGCGCGGTTGGCCTGCCCCCACTGATCGATCTGGCTCAATTCGTCGATTAGGATCTTGATTACATCCGGGTTCTGTTTTGCGTAGCTGAGCGACGAAAAATAGTAGGCGCGGTTGCCGACCACGCCGCTCGCATCGGCGAGAATGCGCGCATCGAGGGTCTTTTGCGCGGCGGCGAGAAACGGATCCCAGATTACCCACGCATCGATGGCGCCGCGCTCGAACGCCGCGCGCGCGTCCGCGGGCGCCAGGAACACGACTTTCACGTCGCCATACTGAATGTTGTGCGCCTGCAGCAGCTTGACGAGGAAATAATGGACGTTGCTGCCGCGATTGGGCGCGATGGTCTTGCCCTTGAGATCAGTCACGCTGCGAATGGCCGAGGCGTGCGGCACGAGCACCGCTTCCGCCTGCGGCCGCGGCACCGTGGCCGCGACATAAGCGAGCGGCGCACCGGCCGCCTGCGCGAAGATGGGCGGCGCCTCGCCCACGTCGCCGAAGTCGATCGAGCCTACGTTCAGGGCTTCGAGTTGCACCGGGCCTGCATCGAACTCTGTCCATGTGACCGCGACGCCGAGGGGAGCAAGCCGTTTCTCCAGCGTTCCGCGTCCTTTCAGCAGACTCAGATAACCTTTCTGATTGCCTACGCGCAACGTACGCGATGCGCTGGCCGCGCGCGCGGGAAGCGCGCCGAGCACTGGCAACGCGGCGAGCGCAGCGGCTCCGGCTGAGATTCGAATGAAGTTGCGGCGTGCGTTCATGCGTGGCTGCCTCGGCAATAGATAGAAAGAAGCCAATGTTATAAGCCGCGCGGCAGCGTGAAAACCATCGAATCCTGCGCTTCTAATTCCCGCTAAAGATAACCACGCCGCCTCGTAATCCCTGCGCGTGGCCGATATGTAAATCTCGATTAAATATTGGCCGTCCGCAAAGGGCCCAACCATAATCGGCCTTTCCAAACCATCAAGTCACACATCATGCGACATCGATTAGTTATCCAAACGTTATTCTCCACTATCACGCTGTTTGCGCTGCCATCGCCGGCTACCCACGCCGCCGAAAATGCCGCGCACGTGTTGCGAGTCGGCTTTGTTCCCGGACCGTATGCCGACGAATTCCGGGAAGGCGTCGAGCCACAACTCAAGCGCAAGGGTTACACCATCCAGTACGTGAACTTCAGCACTGGGCTTGAAGCGAACCAGGCTGTGTGGCACGGCGAAATCGCCGCCGACGTGATGCAGCACAGCGTCTATCTGAAGGCATACAACGACCGGAACGGCACCGACCTTGTCAGCGTCGTGCAAGTGCCGACGCCCCCCATGGGCCTCTACTCGACCCGCCACCATTCGCTCTCCGAGGTGAAGGCCGGCGCAACGATCGCTGTGCCAAACGACCCCGTCAACCTCGAACGCGCGCTCAAGATTCTTCAAGAGATTGGCTGGATCCGCATTCGCGAGAATCCCAATCCCGTGGATGTTTCGGAGCGTGACGTGGTCGCCAATCCCGCCGGCATTCGCATCGTCCCGCTCGAAACCGCACAGGCGCCGCGTGCGCTCGAAGACGTCGATTTCGCAGCCATCCAGGGCAACTTCGCCATTTCCAGCGGGCACCGTCTGACCGAAGCACTGGCACTCGAGCAAATGCGCTCACCTTACGTGAATCAAGTGGTCGTCAAATCGGCGAACCGTAATTCGCAGGAAACGGCCGATATCGTCGCGGCCTATCGTTCAGATGAATTCCGCGCGGCAATCCTGCGCAACCCGACCTACCGGGGCTATCGCCTGCCCGACTACTTCCCGCATTAACTCTTTCGATGTTTCCGATGCCTTAGCCTCGACCACGGCTTGACAAGCCCACAACCATGAAAAAAACACTTCTCGCGCTCACTACCATCGCACTGTCGCCCGTCGCCGCCTATGCCCAAAGCAGCGTGACGCTCTACGGGATCGTCACGGGCAACGTGACGTACACGAACAACGTTCAGACGGCGGCAACGCCTGCCGGTGGCAAGCCCACAGGCGGCGGGCAGGTCGCCCAGTTCGACAGCGGCACCTCGGGCCCGAGTTCGAGCCGCTGGGGCCTGAAAGGCATCGAAGATCTGGGCGGCAGCGTGAAGACGCTGTTCGTGCTCGAAAGCGGCTTCAGCGTCAGCAATGGCACGCTCGGCCAGGGCGGCACCCTGTTCGGCCGTCAGGCCTGGATCGGGGTCACCGCGCCCAACTACGGTACCGCATCGCTCGGGCGTCAGTCGGACGCCGCGGTGGATTATGTGTCGCCGCTGCTCTATGCCTGGTACTTCGGCAACCTCGCGATCCATCCGGCCGACTATGACAATCTGAATTTCACGCACCGCATCAACAACGCGATCAAGTACAGTTCGGACTCCTTTGGAGGATTCCGGTTCGGCGCGCTGTACAGCCTGGGCGGAATAGCCGGCAACTTCACGCAGAATCAGTATTGGTCCGCGGGCTTCAGCTATACCGGGCCGAGCGTTGCCGTCGCGGCATCGATCATCAACGCGCGCAATCCGAACACTTCGCTCTATGGCACCAATGCGAATGCGAGTGCCACCGGCAACAATCTCGGCTCCGCCGGGTCCGCCACGACGCCGGCATCGAACCCGTCCATCTCGGGATTCGCGTCCGCCCGCACGCAACAGACGGTCGCCGTGGCCTCGACCTGGACGATCGGCTCCGCCATCCTGGGCCTCGCCTGGTCGAACACGCAATACCGCGATCTCGGCGCCACTGCCGCGCTGAACACGCAGAACTACCATGGCACGGCCTCGTTCAATACGGTGGGGGCGAGCGTGCGCTACCAGGTCACGCCCTTCCTGCGCGTCGGCACCTCGTTCGATTACACGAACGGCGGCAACTTGAACGGTACAGGCGGCGCGCGCTACGAGCAGTGGAATCTGGGCACCGGCTACTCGCTCTCGAAAGCCACCGAGCTGTATGTGACGGCTGCCTACCAGCATGCGAGCGGGGTCGATTCGTGGGGCCGCCAGGCAGTCGCGGACATCGGCTATCTCTCGCCCTCGACAACCTCGAATCAGGTTGCGGTGTCGGCCGGCATCAAGCACCTGTTCTAACCCGCATTACGGGCCGCCGCCGGGTCATTCTTCCGCGGCGGGCGATCGTCCAGCCAGTTGGACAAAGAGGCGTTCCTTTGGACGCGCACGCGCATCCGCCCTACGATGCGTGTCGCCACGCTCAATCCGGAACGCCCGCCATGTCCTCAACATCCGCTTATCTCCCGCACGATCTCGATAGCGCGCTGCTCGTCGGCCGTGTCTGGCGGCCCACGCCGGAGGGTGACGGGCCGTGCGTCGTCGTGGTGCGCGGCGGCATGGTCTTCGATATTTCGCAGGTGGCCCCCACCACGGCCGACTTGTTCGAATACGACGATCTGCTCGATGTCGTGCGGCATACGCCAGGCGAGCCGCTGGGCACGGCCGAGGCCCTGCTCGAACACAGCTTCGCGGGCGATCGCCCCGCGGATCGCCCCTGGCTGCTCGCGCCCTGTGATCTGCAGGCCATCAAGGCGTGTGGCGTGACGTTCGCCGTGAGTCTTCTGGAACGCGTGATCGAAGAACAGGCCGGTGGCGATCCCGCCAAAGCCCAGGACGTGCGCACCGAAATCACGAAGCTGATCGGCGCCGATCTTTCGAAAATCAAGCCGGGGTCCGAGGCCGCGATCAAGCTGAAGGAAGAACTTCAGCGCCGTGGTGCGTGGTCGCAATACATGGAAGTCGGTATTGGGCCGGACGCCGAGGTGTTCTCGAAGTCCCAGCCGATGTCCTCCGTGGGCTTCGGCGCCGATATCGGCCTGCATCCTGCCTCGGCGTGGAATAACCCCGAGCCCGAGGTCGTGCTCGCGGTCAACAGCCGCGGCGAGGTGGTCGGGGCGACGCTCGGCAACGACGTCAATCTGCGCGACATCGAAGGCCGCTCGGCCCTGCTGCTCGGCAAATGCAAGGACAACAACGGCTCGTGCGCGATCGGACCGTTCATTCGTCTGTTCGATGAAGGCTTCACGCTCGACACGGTTCGTACCACCAGCGTCTCGCTTCGCGTGGAAGGCGCCGACGACAACTTCCTGCTCGAAGGCGTGAGCCACATGCAGGAAATCAGCCGCGATCCGCTCGACCTCGTTTCGCAGGCATGGGGCCGCCACCATCAGTATCCGGACGGTTTCATGCTGTTCCTCGGCACGATGTTCTCGCCGATCAAGGACCGCGACGCGCCCGGCGGCGGCTTCACGCATCACCTCGGCGACCGGGTCACGATCAGCGCGCCGCCGCTTGGCGCCATCGTCAACACCGTGCGCCTTTGCACCGAAATCGAACCGTGGACGTTCGGCGTGCGCGCCCTTTATACCAATCTCGCCGAGCGCGGTCTTTTTTAATCTGGAGTGAATTCGTAATGCAGACAGAAAACAACGCGTCTTTCGCGCGTATCGACGAAGCCGCCGCGCTCGCGCGTGAAGCACAGGCCCTTTACGGCGCGGCTTCGCGTGCCGTGCGCAGCGCCCTGCTGCGCGGCCTCGCCGACGCGCTCGAACGCGACGCCGCGCAGCTCGTCGCCATTGCGGACGAAGAAACGTCGCTTGGCGCCGCGCGTTTGAATGGCGAACTCGCGCGCACCGCGTTTCAACTGCGCGGCTTTGCCGAGCGCGTGGAAGCAGGCATCGCCAATCGCCACGTCGACGACGCGGCCGTTCCCGGCGCGCCGCCAGCAGGCCGCCCGCACCTCACGCGCGTGCAACTGCCGCTCGGGCCGGTGGCGATGTTCTCGGCGAGCAATTTCCCGTTCGCGTTCTCGGTGCTCGGCGGCGATACGGCCTCGGCACTCGCCGCGGGTTGCACGGTGATCGTCAAGCCGCACTCGGGCCATCCCGAACTGTCGCGCCGCGTGCATGCGCTCGCCGCGCGTGTGCTGCGCGAACAAGGCCTGCCCGAAGGCGTGATTGCGTTCGTCGATCAGGCGTCGCGCGAAGCGGCCGTGCATCTCGTCGGTCACGCCGATGTCGCGGCGGTGGCGTTCACGGGTTCGTATCAGGGCGGCGTGGCCCTGTGGCGCGCGGCCAATGCGCGTCGCCGGCCGATTCCGTTTTATGGGGAACTCGGCTCGATCAATCCGCTCGTCGTGCTGCCGCAAGCCCTTGCGGAAGGCGTCGATACGCCCGCCGCCACCCTCGCCGCTTCGATCACGATGGGCTGCGGCCAGTTCTGCACGAGCCCCGGGTTGATCGTCGTGCGCGACGACGCCGACGGCGAGCGCTTCGCACAGGCGCTGGCGCAAGCGTTGTCCGCGCAAAAGCCGCATGCCATGCTCACGTCCGCCATGCGCCGCGGCTTCGAAAGCGCCGCTGCGCATATCGCGAGCCAGGCGGGCGTGCGCGTGCGTCTCGCTGCACCGGCAGACGACGAGCAATCCGCAGCGCCCGCGCCGCGTCTGTTCGAAACCGACGCGCAGACGTTCATCGCCAACGTAGCGCTGCACGAAGAGATGTTCGGTCCGGCCGCGCTGATCGTGAAGGTGCGTGACGAAGCGCAGACGCTCGACGTGCTCGCCGCGGTCGAAGGTTCGCTCACGGTCACGCTGTGGGGCGCGCAAGCCGATACGCCGGAAAATCGTGCGCTCGCAGTCGCTGCGCAACGTATCGCAGGTCGCGTGCTGTTCGGCGGCGTGCCGACGGGCGTTGCCGTGTGCGATGCGCAGCAGCATGGCGGCCCGTGGCCCGCTTCGACGCAGCCGCAAACCACCTCGGTCGGTTATGCGGGCATCGAGCGCTTCCTGCGCCCCGTTGCGTTGCAGGATGCGCCGCAATGGGCGATTGCCGCGACGAGCGGAACGGCGTCGGCATAAGGCAAGGCGTAACACGCACGATTGAAGCGGTAGAAAAGCGGAGACTGGATATGGAATCCGGTCTCCGCTTTTCAATTTCAGCATCGAGTTACACGCTATCTGCAACCTGCCTGGGAACGGCAAGCACGGCAAACGCCGCTGCGAGGCCCGCGCCCGCAAATGCGTAGAAATTCCACGGCAGCGGCGCGCCCGCCTGTGCCAGCGCGCCGCCGATCAGCGGCCCGGCGATTGCGCCGAAACGCCCTATTCCCAGCGCCCAGCCAATGCCCGTCGCCCGGTTGCGGGGCGGATAGTAGCGTGTGATATACGCGCCAAGCAGCATCGTGTTGCCGATCGTGCCTACCCCGGCAATGCCCACGAGCACATAGGTTTGCAGCGTGCCATGGGCGAACGGCAGCGCGCACAGGCTGGCTGCGGCGAGCAGATAAAGCACGTTGACCACGCACTTCGAACCCAGGCGGTCGGCCACCGCGCCACCAAGCAGCGAGCCCAAAGCCGCGGTCGAATTGAGTACCACCAGCAATGCGAGGCTCGATCCGAGCGGGAAACCGGCCTTGCGCATGAGTTGCGGCAGCCAGGTGCTCAGGCCGTAGAGCAGGAGCAAGCCCATGAACATCGCGATCCAGAACGCCAGCGTGGCGCGCACGGTGGACGCGTCGAAGAGCGCGCGAATCGGCGCGGCTTTTTCAGCATTCATAGCGTGCACGGCCCGCGCCCCGGTTTCGTTCTCTAGCGCCGAATGTCGAATGCCGAGCGCTTGTGCAACGCCGCGTGCCTCTGCGATGCGGTTCCTCGCCAGCAGGAACTCCAGCGACTCCGGCAAATGGCGCGCCGTGAGCGCCACGAGGATGAGCGGCGCGGCGCCCACGCCGAACAGCAACCGCCAGCCGTGCGTCGGCAACCAGTTCATCGCGAGCAGCGCGACCAGAATGCCGCCCAGCGAATATCCCGTGTAAATCAAGGCATAGTTGAAAGAACGGCGCCCAGGCGGCGAGTATTCGACCGTGAGCGCCGCCGCGGTCGGCACGACGCCGCCAAGCCCGAGTCCGCCCACGATCCGCGCGACGACGAACCAGGCTGGCGTGGGCGCGAGCGCGGCGGCCGCCATCATCGCGGAGAAAAGCGCCGCACTGCCGAGCAGCATGCGGCGCCGGCCGATCATGTCGCTGAGCGTGCCCGCACCCATTGCGCCGATCATCATGCCCGCCAGCGAGCAGCTTGCGATCGCGCCGAGTTGCAGCGCCGACAAGGACCAGTCGGTGCCGTGCGTGAGCATGGGCAGCACCGCCCCGTAAATCGCGACGTCATAGCCTTCGGCAAGGATCATCGCAAGGCAGATCGCGACGACTCGCACCGTCACGCGAGTGGGTATCGCAACGGAAGCGGGATCGAAGCGGTAGTCCGCTTCGCTTTGCGCGCGTTCCAGCGTGACCTCGGCGCTGCTTGATGACGACGTATTCATGGCGGCGTGTCCCCATTCTTTTTTGTGTGAATCCGGCGATCAAACCGCCATGCACAGGTACTTGATGACGAGATAGTCATCGATGCCGTAGTGCGACCCCTCCCGGCCCAGACCCGATTGCTTGACGCCGCCGAACGGCGCGACCTCGTTCGAGATCAATCCGGTATTGATGCCCACCATGCCGTATTCGAGTTGCTCGGCCACGCGCCAGATACGGCCGATATCGCGGCTGTAGAAGTAGGCGGCGAGGCCGAACTCCGTGTCGTTGGCGAGCTTCACCACTTCTTCGTCGCTCGAGAAACGGAACAGCGGCGCGAGCGGGCCGAACGTCTCTTCTCTCGCTACATCCATTTGCGCGGTGACGCCGGTCAGCACCGTGGGCTCGAAGAAGCCGTAGCCGAGCGTGTGGCGCTTGCCGCCCGTGGCGAGCGTCGCGCCTTTGCCCACTGCATCGGCGATATGCGCTTGGACCTTTCTGACCGCTGCCTCGTTGATGAGCGGTCCGAGCGTGACGCCGCCCTCCGTACCGTGCCCGACCTTCAGCCCCTTAACGGCTGTCGCGAGCTTCGCGGCGAACGCGTCGTACACGCGCTCATGCACGTAGAAGCGATTCGTACAGACGCACGTTTGCCCGTTGTTGCGGTACTTCGAGGCGATGGCGCCTTCCACCGCGGCATCGAGATCCGCGTCGTCGAACACGATGAACGGCGCGTTGCCGCCGAGTTCGAGCGTCACCTTCTTCACTGTGGGCGCGCTTTGCGCCATCAGCAATCTCCCGACGCCCGTCGAACCGGTAAACGACAGCTTGCGAACCACGGGACTGCTGGTCATCGCGCCGCCAATCGCCTTGGGATCGCCAGTGACGACGTTGAGCACGCCTCTGGGCACGCCGGCCCGCTCCGCCAGCACCGCCAATGCGAGCGCGGAGAACGGCGTGGCTTCTGCAGGTTTCACGACGATCGGGCAGCCTGCCGCGAGCGCCGGGCCCACCTTGCGGGTAATCATGGCCGTGGGGAAATTCCACGGCGTGATGGCGGCGCAAACGCCGATCGGCTCCTTGATGACAACGAGCCGCTTGTCCGAAGCGGGCGTCGCTAGCGTGTCGCCCGCCACGCGTTTGCCTTCCTCGGCGAACCACTCGATGAACGACGCGCCGTAGGCGATCTCGCCTTTCGCTTCCGCGAGCGGCTTGCCCTGTTCCGCGGTCAGGATCAGCGCGAGATCGTCGGCGTGCTCGATCATCAGGTCGTACCAGCGGCGCATGACTGCCGCACGCTCCTTGGCCGTGCGCACGCGCCACGCCGGCCACGCGGCATTGGCCGCCTCAATGGCTCGCGTCGTTTCGGCTTCTCCCATCAAAGGCACGCTGCCGAGCGACGCGCCCGTCGCCGGGTCGAACACGTCGAAGCTCGCGCCCGAGTCGGCCTTGCACCATTGCCCATCGATATAGGCTTGATGGCGCAACAGCGCCGCGTCTTTCAACAGGGTCTTCAATTCCACGTGACTTTCCTTCGATGCATAAAAAGTTGATGGCCCACTCAGGCAGAGCACGCCAATAGTCAGTACAGCCAGGCTGCGTTATCCTGCCTGGCGCCACGACGCGTGCTCGTGCCCCTCCGCCAGCAGCTGGCGCGCAATCTCGGCCACTCTGTCCACGTGCGCGATCGCGGCCTCGCGTGCGCCGGTCGCGTTGCCGGCTTGAATGGCGCTCAGGATGCGGTGCATTTCATCGACAGCCTGGCGGCCGCGGTCATCGGAAGCGATTGTCAGGGCCCGCAAGCGGTTGATGCGCGCCGTCAACGACTGCACGATCTCCCAGGCCACGCGCTTTTGCCCGGCAATGAACATGCGCTCGTAGAAGGCCGTGGTGAGTGCTCGCACGGCATGATGGTCCTGCGCTTCGAAGGCCGCGTGAATCCGGTCGATGAAGCCGGCGAGATCCGCGACGATGCTCTCGTCAGCATGCTGCGCGCACGCCATGGCGGCTTCGCCTTCAAGGAGGGCGCGTATTTCGTAGATCTCCGCCGCCGTCTCGAAGTCGAGCACGGCGACGATCGGCCCCTGGTTCGGAATCGAGTCGACGAGACCCTCCGTTTCCAGATGCCGCAAAACTTCCCGCACAACGGTGCGGCTCACGCCGAGAATTTCGCACAGCGAGCGCTCGACCAGCCGCTCGCCTGGATGAAAGTGCGCCTCCAGAATGGCCGTGCGCATTTTTTCGAGCGCGAGTTCCCGCAAGGTGGCCGTGGGGCGTTCGACCCGCAGCGATGGCAGTGCGTCACTCATGACAGCCGCCATCACGCTTGCGCGAACAGGCGCACGTCGCGCGCGTCCCAGTCGACGAGCGCCTGCGTGCCGATCGTGATCCCGCCGTCGTGGCGATGCGCCGCCGGCATGCGAATCGAGATCTCCTGCTGCCAGGGCGTGGCTACCGCGTAGTGCATGGCATCGCCGAGATAGGTGACGTCGCGCACCGTTACGGGCAAGCCTGTCGTGCCGTTTGCGCCTTGCAGCGAGCTGAGGTGCATCTGCTCCGGGCGGATCATCAGCGTGCCGTCGTCGCCGGCGGCGAGTGACGGATTGAACGCGTCCGATGCGATTTCATGGCCATTCGGGAACACGCCGTTCATGCGGCCTTCGCTGGTCTTCGTCACCTTCACGGGCAGGAAATTCGAATTGCCGATGAAGCTCGCAACAAAGCGCGAAGCCGGGTTCGCGTAAAGCTCCTCGCCCGTGCCGACCTGCTCGATGCGGCCTTTGTTGAACACGGCGATGCGGTCGGAGAGGCGCAGCGCTTCTTCCTGGTCGTGCGTGACGTAGAGAATCGTCACGCCCGTCTCCTGGTGAATGCGGCGCAATTCGAGCTGGATTTCCTCGCGCAGCTTCTTGTCGAGCGCCGAGAGCGGTTCGTCCATCAGCAGCACGGGCGGATCGTAGGCCAGTGCGCGCGCAATCGCCACGCGTTGCTGTTGCCCGCCCGAGAGCTGTGCGGGCATGCGGTCGCGGCACTCGGAAAGATGCACGAGCTTGAGCATCTTTTCCACTTTCGCCTTGACCTCGGCTTCGGGGCGGCGGCGCACGCGCAGCGGAAACGCCACGTTCTCGCCCACCGTGAGATGCGGAAAGAGCGTATAGCGCTGAAACACCATGCCGATGTTGCGCTTGTTGGGCGCCACCGCCAGCAGCGGTTTGCCGTCGAGCAGCACGCGCCCTTCCGTGGGCTCCTGAAAGCCCGCGACGATATAGAGCGTCGTGCTCTTGCCCGACCCCGACGGTCCGAGGAAGGTCATGAATTCGCCCTTGCGCACATCGAGCGACACCTGGTCGATGGCGACGACGTCGTCGTAGGTCTTGCGCAGGCGCTGGATTTGCAGGAAAGCAGTCATGGCTTGTTCACCTCGATTAGCGGCCGCGGCGCACGAGAGCGCCCGCCAGCATCAATAACGTTGTCAACGCGACGAGCAGCGAAGACGCCGCTGCAACGACAGGCGTGAGGTCCTGGCGCAGCGTGGACCAGATCCGCACGGGCAGCGTCTGCAGCGTCGGGCTCGACATGAAGATCGACACGACCACCTCGTCCCACGATGCGAGGAACGAAAAGATCGCCGCGGCGTAGAGCCCGAGCCGGATGGCCGGCAGCGTGACCTTCAGCTTCACCATCAGCGGTGAGGCGCCGCAAATGAGCGCAGCGTCCTCCAGCGACGTGTCGAAGCTCGCGAGCGAATTGCTGATCGAGATGATCGAGAACGGCAAGGCGATGATGAGGTGGCCGATCACGAAACCCGTCATCGTGCCGTTCATGCCGATGCGCAGGAAGAACGCATAGAGCGCGACGGCGAGGACCACGACCGGCAGCACCATCGGCGTGATGAAGAAGGCCTGCACCGCGCCGCGCCCGCGAAACTTGCCGCGTACGAGCGCAAGCGAAGCGAGAAAACCGATGGCGACGGAGAGCACCGTGACGATCACGGCGAGCTTCGCGCTCGTGAGCAACGAGTCGATCCAGCCCGCATCGGTGAAGAGCTGCCGGTACCACTCGAGCGTCCAGCCCGGCGCTGGAAAGATGAGCCACTGCGAGTCGCCGAACGAGAGCGCGACGATAAAGACAATGGGCAGCAGGAGAAAGAGCGCGACGGCTCCGCCCACGGCCAGCAACATCCAGCGCAGCGCGCCCAGGCGATCGAAATCGAGCAACATGTCAGCGCCCTCCGAGACTTGCGCGCGCGTTGCGCGTAAAGCGCAGTTGCAGCGCATAGAGCGAGAGCGTCACGGCGAGCAGCACGAATGCGGCGGCGCCGGCGAGGCCCCAGTTCAAGAGTTCCTGCACGAGCTGCGCGATGAGTTCCGCGAGCATCATGTACGAGGGTCCGCCCAGCAGCGCGGGCGTGACGAAGTAGCCCAGCGCCATCACGAACACCATGAGCGCGCCCGAGGCGACGCCCGGCATGGCGAGCGGCACGAGAATGCGCCAGAACGCCTGCCAGCGGCTCGCACCGCACACGGCGGCGGCGCGCAGCGTCGAAGGGTCGATGCTGCGCAGGGTGGCGTGCAGCGGCATCACGAGAAACGGCAGCATGATGTAGGTCATGCCGATCGTGACTCCCGTCAAATTGTTGACGAGCGAGAGAGGCTCATGGATCACGCCGATCGCCATCAGCATGCGATTGATCGGCCCCGTTTCCTGCAACAGCACCATCCACGCGAAGGTCCGTGCGAGCAGGTTGGTCCACATCGACAGCAGCAGGATCGCGAAGAACACGGCGCTGACCTTGCGCGGCGCGATGGCGAGCAGCCACGCCATCGGAAAGCCGACGAGCAGCGTGACGAGCGTCACGACCGTCGCCACGAGGAACGTATTGCCGAACACGCGCAAATACGTGGTCGAGCCGAGCAACTGCTGGTAGTTGTGCAGACCCGGCGTCGGCTCCAGCACGCTGCGCAGCAGCAGCGAGAGCACCGGCAGCAGGAAGAAGATCACGAGCAGCAGCATGGCGGGCGCCAGCCGCCGCATGCTGCGCCAGTCGCGCCGTTTGCGCGTGGCCGCCGCGGCCGGGTGCGCGACGGTACTCAATACGTTAGGCATGGTGTTTCCTTTTGAACCGGTTCGCGACGACGGGACTCGCTTACTTCGATTGCCACGCGTACCAGCGCTTCGCAATCGCATCGCGGTTCTCGGCCCAGTACTTCATGTCGAGATTGATCTGCGATGCCTTGTATTGATCGGGCAGCGTCTTCGCCATGGCCGGCGACATCAGCGCGGCCGACTTCACGTTGATCGGCGCGTAACCGGTATCGGCCGCGAATTTGGCCTGGGCCTGCGGGCTCGTCGCTGCGGCGAGATACTTCATCGCCGCGTCGCGGTGCTTCGCGCCCTTCGGGATCACGAGCATGTCGGCGGCGGTGAGGTTCTGGTTCCACGAAATGCCGACGGGCACGCCGGTTTGCGCGAGCGCGTGCAGGCGGCCGTTCCAGAACATGCCGATCGGCGCCTCGCCCGATGCGAGCAGCTGCTGCGACTGCGCGCCGCCGCTCCACCACACGATGTCGCTCTTGATCGTGTCGAGCTTCTTGAACGCGCGGTCGAGGTCGAGCGGATAGAGCTTGTTGGGCGGCACGCCGTCGGCGAGCAGCGCGATTTCGAGCACGCCCGGCGCCGACCACTTATAGAACGTGCGCTTGCCCGGGAAGCGCTTGGTGTCGAACAGGTCGGCCCAGGCTTGCGGCTGCGCGCCCGTGTATTTCGCCTTGTTGTAGCCGAGCACGAACGAGTAATAGAAGCTGCCCACCGCGGCCTGCGACGCGAAGCGCGGGTCCAGCTCGTCTTTTTTCACCACCGAATAGTCGATCGGCTCGATCAGTCCGGCCTTCTGCGCGGCATAGGCGAAGTCGCCCTCCACGTCCACGACGTCCCAGCTCACGTTGCCGCTGTCGACCATCGCCTTGAGCTTGCCGTAGTCGGTCGGGCCGTCCATCAGCACGGTGATGCCGCTCGCCTGCGTGAACGGCTGCGCCCAATCCTTCTGTTGCGACGATTGCGTGGTGCCGCCCCAACTCGTGAAGACGATGGGGTCCGCGGCCAGTGCGGGTGCTGCTGCGAGTGTCGCTGCGCACGCAATGAACATCGGCGCGAAAAACGAGGTGCTTCTGCTGCTCATGGCTATCTCCGGGGATACGGTTGGTTGTCGCTTCGTCAGGCCGGCTGCGGGAAGACCCGTCGGCTTCTTCATGGTTGTGTTCGGTGCCGTGCCGTCAATGCGCGAGGGCGAGCGGCTGCACGGTGCCGGCTTCGCTGTCGCCCACGTAAATGCCGAATGCGTCCTGCTTGCGTTCGCGCACATACCGTTCGAGCATCGAGCGCACGGCGTCGTCGCTCAATTCGTCCCAAGGAATCTGCGAGAGCGGCACGATGCGGATGCTGCTGTCGAGCCAGGGCGAGCCGTTGTGAATCACGCGGCCGCGGTAGTAGATATGCTCGCTCGGCCCTTTGCCGCTGCCGTCTTCGAACACGGCGAACAGAAAGTCGAGATGGGCGCGCAGGCCGAGCTTCGCGAGGACGCCGCGCAGGCTCGCCGCGTCGCTGGCCGGTTCGAGCTTGACGCCCGTCGGCAACGCCACGCCTTCGGGCGTGTCGATGAGCACGAGGCCGTCGCGATGCTCGAGAATCGCGCCCACTTTCGCGCGCACGCCGGCTGCAGCCAGCGCATCCTGCGAGAGACTGAAGTTCACGTACGCGCCGCGGCAGTAGCCAAGCGGCGTCGAACTCGTTTGCACGACGTCCACCACGCGGCCGATCAGGATGATGTGGTCGCCTGCGTCGACGACTTCATGCGTCGTGCAGTCGAAGCTCGCCGCCGCGCCGTCCATCACGGGCGCACCCGTTTTGCGCGCGCTCCAGGGCACTTGCCCAAACTTGTCGGCGGCCTTCGAGGCGAACACGCCCGAAACCTGCTGCTGGTCTTCGGCGAGCACGCTCACCGCGAAGCGGCCCGTTTGCGAGAACACCGCATAGCTCGACGCCGTCTTGGCGATGCACACCAGAATGAGCGGCGGGTCGAGCGACACCGAGGTGAACGAGTTGGCCGTGAAGCCGCGCGGCGATCCGTCGGGCTGGATCGTCGTGACGACGGTCACGCCCGTCACGAACGCGCCCAGCGCGCGGCGAAATTCGGCGATATCGAAAGCCGGTTGCGCGGGTTGGGCAGTCATCGGCTCAGCCATGGCGTTCTCCTGTGTTTGCTGCGGTATTGGCTGCCTGCGTCGCCGACGCAACGGCCAGGAACGCGAGCAGGCTTGCGTTGACGCGTTCCGGGTCGGTCACGTTCATCATGTGGCGCGCGTTCGCAATGACTTCCGCGCGGGCGCGCGGCGCGACGGACGCCATTGCGTGCGACATCTGCGCGCTCGAATTCGGATCGCACTCGCCGGTGAGAAAGAGCGCGGGTACCTCCAGATTCGCGAGACGGCCCACGTGCGCGGCGTCGGAAGATGCGAAAAGACGGTACGTGCGCGCGTAGCCCACGGGATCGACGGCGAGCAGCAGCGCACGCACCGCTTGCGCCGCCTGGGTCAGATGCCCCGGGATCGGGTGGCCGAACCAGCGCGAGAGCGTCGCGTCCACGCCGCTTGCGGCCGGCGCTTCGCCGAGACTCGCCGCGCGCGTCATCACCGCTTCGCGCTGCGCCGGCGTGCGGTCGTACACCGCGTTCAGCGCAACGACGCTCAACGTGCGCGGCGCATTGAGCAGCGCGAATTCGAGCGCGACGAGCGCGCCCATCGAATGCCCCACCACGTGCGCGCGCTCGACCTGGATGGCATCGAGCAGCGACTCGAGCTGCGCGGCGTATTCGTCGAGCGTGGGCTGTGCGCTCGGCAGCGCGCTCTCGCCGTGACCCAGCATGTCGTAGGCGACGACGCGAAACGATTCGGACAACGCATCGATCTGCGGCGCCCACACGCTCTGATTCATGCCGACGCCATGGATCAGCACCACGGTTTCGCACGCGGCGCTCGATTGCGGCGCGTACACGCTGTAGCACGTGCCCGCGGTTCGACCGCGCTGCGCGCGCGAGACGCCATGTTCGGAGGCGAAAGCAGGCTTCATGGAATTCAGGCTCCATCCGGCAACTCGGGCGATACGGAAAATCGCCGGAGTTCGCGTTCGATGAGATTATGGTATGCCATCTTATGGCCCACAACAAACTATTGCGTATTATGGAATACCATGAGATCGCTCGCGGGCGCGCTGGCACACTTTGGGCCGCGCGCGATCACCTGAATTGAGCAGACAAAAGAAAAGGCCGCCGGCATGTGCCGGCGGCCTTTTTTAGCTGGCGGGTCAGCTAAAGGGTCAGGCGTCGCTGAGCCCTTCGTTTTGCTGGGCAAGCGCCGAGAGCGCCAGCTCGGAGACTCGCTTGATATGCGCGAACGACGCCGCGGAGGCCGCTTCGCCGTCGCGCCGCTCGATGGCGTCGAGCAGCAGGTTCATTTCGCGATTGGAGTCGCCGCCACGCCCCGGCATCGCGATGGTCAACGCGCGTAAGCGGTTGATACGCGCGTTGAGCGTTTTGACGACCGTGAGCGACACCTGCTTGTTGGCGGCTTCGAACAGCGTTTCATAGAAGCGCTCGGTGTGCTCCACCACGCGCGGCAGGTCGCGCTTTTCGAACGCATCCTCGATGATCGCGCGGATCGCGCGCAGCTGCTGCACGACTTCGGGCGTGGCGTTCTCGGCGCAGGCCCGGGCAGCATTGGCTTCGAGCAATCCGCGCAACTCGTAGATCTCGCCCACTTGCGTGGGATCGAGCCGCGCCACGATCGGCCCCTGCCGCGCGACGGTCTCGACGAGCCCCTCGGTCTCGAGATGCCTAAGCACCTCGCGCACCACCGTGCGGCTCACGCCAAGCTCGTCGCACAGCGTGCGTTCGACGAGGCGCGTGCCCGGCCGGAAATACCCCTGGACTATCGCGCCGCGCAGTTTGTCGAGCGTGAGCTCACGCAGGGTCTTGGCATTGCGATCGATTTTGAGGTCTTGCATAGGCGGCAACAGGAGAAGGACGAAAGCCCGCGCACAAGGACGCGGACATGGAATGCCATATTATGACGCAACTGACGTCCAGCTTTCCTTCTGCCTGCGCTTTGCCCCTTTTGCGCCCCGCCGCAACGGCCCGGTCAGTCCTCCAGCCCCTCGACGATCGAGATCTGCGCCACGCAATGGCCATCGCGCTTCGCCTTGGCCGCTTGATACTCCGGCGAGTGGTAGCAGTCGAGCGCCGTTTGCATGTCGGGGAACTGGATCACGACGTGCCGCGCGAACGACTCGCCTTCCAGCACCTGCGCCGCACCACCGCGCGCGAGGAATACGGCGCCGAACTTCTTGAACGCCAGCGGCGCGATGTCCGTGTAGTCCTTGTACTTCGCGGCGTCCAGCACGGTGACATGTGCAATCCAGTATGCAGTCATCTCTCCTCCTCGTTTTTCATCGTCGTATTCATCAAGAAAAAGCGGCAATCCCTTGGCAGACGGGGTTCACCGTGAGCTATCGGGTTAACACTCATGGCATGCCGTAACATGGTATACCAAAATGCTTCACACAATCAACGTACGAAGGAAGTTGCCATGAGCCTGATTCGCAAATCCATCCTCCATGTCGAGAACGTCTTCGTAGACGGCGACAAGGCCGCTGCGAAGCCGCTGAAAATGATCGGCGCGGTCGCGGTGATCAAGAACCCGTGGGCGGGCCGCGGTTACGTGGAAGACCTCTCGCCCGAGATTCGCGCAATCGCGCCGCAACTGAGCGAGCACCTCACGAAGCTCATCCTCGACGAAGCCGGTTCGGGCGAAGCGGTCGAAGCGTTCGGCAAGAGCGCCATCGTCGGTCTTGCGGGCGAACTGGAGCATGCGTCCGCGCTCATCCACACCCTGCACTTCGGCAATATCTATCGCTCGGCGGTGGGCGCGAAGTCGTATCTCGCGTTCAACAACACGCGTGGCCCGGCCAATGCGCCGCTGCTCATCCCGATGATGGACAAGAACGACGAAGGCCGCCGCTCGCACTATCTCACGCTCCAGTTCTCGATTGCCGATGCACCGGCCGCCGACGAACTCGTGGTCGCTATTGGCGCCGCAACGGGTGGCCGTCCGCATCACCGCATTGGCGATCGCTACAAAGACCTCGCAGAGCTCGGAAATGACGTCAAGAACCCTGCAGCTGTCAAATAAGCGCGTCGCGCACTATCTGGAGCAAGGCGCGGGCGAACCGCTCGTGCTGATTCACGGCGTGGGCATGCAGGCGAGCGCGTGGTATCCGCAGATCGAAGACCTCTCGGCCGAATTCCGCGTGATCTCGGTCGACATGCCGGGCCACGGTCGAAGCGATGCGCTCGAAGCGGGTGCCGGCTTGCCGCAGTTCGTTGAGTGGGCAACCAGTTTCGTCGAGGCGCTGCACGTGGGTCCCGTCAATCTGGCGGGGCACTCGATGGGTTCGTTGATCGCGGCTGGCGTCGCGGTCACGCGTCCCGATCTGGTCAAGCGTGTGGCAGTCCTGAACGGTGTGTACCGGCGTACCGAAGCGGCGCGCGAAGCCGTGCTGCAGCGCGCCGCCGAGTTGCGCTCGGGCACCATCGACGTGGATACGCCGCTGCGACGCTGGTTCAACGCGGACGAAGCCCAGCAAGTGGCGGCGCAAAAGGTCGAGTCGTGGCTGAAGTCGGTGAACCTTGCGGGCTACGCGACGGCCTACACGGCGTTCGCGGGCGGCGACGACGTGTACGCCGACGGCTGGCAGACGATTCGCTGCCCTGCTCTCGTCCTGACCGGCGCCGACGATCCGAACTCGACGCCGCAGATGGCAAGACAGATGGCGCAAGCCGCGCACAACGGCACGGCCGTGGTGATCGAAAACGAACGCCACATGGTGAACCTCACCGCGCCCGACGAAGTCAATCGCGCGCTGCGTGCCTGGTTGCAGACGGAGCCGCAGGCGGAAAACCACGAAGTGGAAGTGTGAAATGAGCCAAGACACGAGCCAGGTAGTTCACCCGCAAGCCGCGAAGATCAACACGCGCGAGCTGCGCGACGCGTTCGGCGCGTTCATGACGGGCGTGACGATCGTGACGACCGCGACGGACGACGGCAAGCCGCTCGGCTTCACCGCCAATTCGTTTTCGTCCGTTTCGCTCGACCCCGCCCTGCTGCTGGTGAGCATTGCGAAGACGTCGAGCAATTACCAGACGTTTTCCACTGCGGGCCACTTCGCCATCAACATCCTCGCGGAAGGACAAAGGGATTTGTCCAACACGTTCGCGCGGCCGAGCGACGACCGCTTCGCCAACGTGAACTGGCAATTGAGCGCCAACCGCAACCCGCTCATTGGCGACGTCAGCGCCTGGTTCGACTGCACGACGCACGCCGTGATCGACGCGGGCGACCACGCGCTGATCGTCGGCCGGGTCGAGGCGTTTCATTCCGCGGGGTTCGCTGGCCTCGGCTACTATCGCGGCGGTTATTTCACGCCGGCCAGGGTATCGGCGGAAGTCATCGCGGGTCCGAAAGTCATCGTGAGCGCGATCATCGCGCGCGAGGACAAGGTGCTGCTCGTGAAAAACGCAGACGGCAAATGGGGCCTGCCTTCGAAAGAGATCGGCAAGGAAGGCGCCGACAAGGCGCTCGCCGAGATCTTCACGAAGTACCAGCCCGATGCATCGGCAAGCTTCATCTATTCGGTCTACAACAATACCGAAACCCATTACCAGTACATCTCGTTCCTGTGCAGCGCGCCGGATGAACTCGCCGCAGCGGGCGACGCCTCGGCACAATTCGTTAGTCTGGAAGACGTGCAAACGCAAGCGTTCCAGGACAGCGCACTTGCCAGCATGCTCCAGCGCTACCGCAAGGAAAGCGAACTGAAGAGCTACGGGATGTACTTCGGCGACCATAGCAACGGCACAGTCCGCCCGCTTCATTCCTGAAAGGTTCCATCATGCGATTCTCACTTTTCGTTCACATGGAGCGCGTCTCCGATCAGACCAGTCAGAAGCAGTTGTATGACGAAATGATCGAGCTGTGCCAGATCGCCGATCGCGGCGGCATGCATGCGATCTGGACCGGCGAGCACCACGCCATGGACTTCACGATCGCGCCCAATCCGTTCCTCAACATCGCGGACCTCGCCAACAAGACGAAGAACGTGAGGCTCGGCACGGGCACGGTCATTGCGCCCTTCTGGCACCCGATCAAGCTCGCCGGCGAAGCCGCGATGACCGACATCATCTCGAACGGCCGTCTGGATCTGGGCATTGCACGAGGCGCATACTCGTTCGAGTACGAACGCCTGATGCCGGGGCTCGACGCGTGGGGCGCGGGCCAGCGCATGCGCGAACTCATTCCGGCCGTGAAGAAGCTGTGGGAAGGTGATTACGCGCACGAAGGCGAGTTCTGGAAATTCCCCTCGACGACGTCGTCGCCGTTGCCGCTGCAGCGCCCACATCCGCCGATCTGGGTAGCCGCGCGCGATCCGAACAGCCACGAATTTGCCGTGTCCAACGGTTGCAACGTGCAAGTCACGCCGCTGCATTTCGGCGACGAAGAGGTCGAGAAGCTCGTCGGCCACTTCAACGCCGCGTGCGAGAAGTTCAGCAACGTGCCGCGCCCGCAGATCATGCTGCTGCGCCACACGTACGTGGCGAGCAGCGAGGACGACGCGCAGATCGCCGCCGACGAAGTGAACACGTTCTACAACTACTTCGGTGCGTGGTTCAAGAACGAGCGGCCCGTGAGCCGCGGCATGATCAAGCCCCTCACGAAGGACGAGATCGCCGCTCACCCGTTCTATACGCCCGAGGCGATGCGCAAGAACAACGTCATCGGCACGCCCGAGGAAGTGATCGGGCGTCTGCGGGCCTACGAGAAACTCGGCTTCGACGAGTACTCGTTCTGGATCGATACGGGCATGAGCTTCGAGCGCAAGAAGGCGTCACTCGAGCGCATGATCAACGACGTCATGCCTGCATTCAGGTAAGGGGCCGATTCCATGGACTTTCATTTTCAGCTGTATATCGACGGCCAGTTCGAACCGGGCGCCGCGACGTTCGACAGCGTGAACCCGGCCACGGGCAACGTGTGGGCGCAAATGCCCGAAGCGCGCACGGAGCAGGTCAACCGCGCCGTCGAGGCGGCCAACCGCGCGCTGACCGATTCCGCGTGGGCCGGCCTCACGGCCTCGGCGCGCGGCAAGCTGCTGCACAAGCTGGCCGGCCTCGTCGAAAAGGCTGCGCCGCGACTCGCTGAAATTGAAACGAACGACACCGGCAAGATCATTCGCGAGACGTCGAGCCAGATCGCTTATGTGGCCGAGTACTACCGCTACTACGCCGGGATTGCCGACAAGATCGAAGGCAGCCACATTCCCGTCGACAAGCCGGACATGCAGGTCTGGCTCGAACGGCAGCCCGTCGGCGTGGTCGCCGCCATCGTTCCATGGAACAGCCAGTTGTTTCTTTCCGCCGTGAAGGTCGGGCCGGCGCTCGCCGCCGGTTGCACGGTCGTTCTGAAGGCTTCCGAGGAAGCGCCCGGCCCGTTGCTCGAATTCGCGCGGCTCGTGCACGAGGCCGGATTTCCGCCGGGCGTCGTCAACGTGATCACCGGCTTCGGGCCGGAATGCGGCGCGGTGCTCAGCAGCCATCCCAGGGTGGACAAGGTGGCCTTCACGGGCGGCCCCGAAACCGCGCGGCATATCGTCAGGAACACCTCGAACAATCTTGCGAAGGTCTCGCTCGAACTGGGCGGCAAGTCGCCATTCATCGTGTTCGCCGATACCGATATCCAGAGCGCGGTGAATGCGCAAGTCGCGGCGATTTTTGCGGCAAGCGGCCAAAGCTGCGTGGCGGGCTCGCGTCTTTTGATCGAGGCATCCGTCAAGGACGAATTCCTCGCGTTGCTTGTCGAACGCGTCTCGCGCATTCGCGTGGGTTCGCCCAACGAGATGACGACGGAATACGGGCCGCTCTGCACCGAAAGGCAACTGCGCAACATCGAGAAGATCGTCGCGAGTTCCGTGAGCCAGGGGGCAAAGGTGCTCGCGGGCGGCAAGGCGCTGGGGCGCGACGGCTACTACTACGCGCCGACAATTCTGGACTGCTCGGGCGTGAGCAACGCGGACAGCATCACGACGGAGTTGTTCGGCCCCGTGCTTTCGGTGGATACGTTCGCTTCCGAACAGGAAGCCATCGAGAAGGCGAACAGCACCGCCTACGGACTCGCGGCGGGCATCTTCACCACCAACCTCACGCGGGCACATCGCGTTTCGCGGCGCGTGCGCTCGGGGATCGTCTGGATCAACACCTATCGGGCGGTGTCGCCGCTCGTGCCGTTCGGCGGCTTCGGGCTTTCCGGGCACGGCCGCGAGGGCGGCATGGCTGCCGCGCTCGAATACACGACGACGAAGTCCGTGTGGCTGCGCACCTCGGACGAACCGATCAGCGATCCGTTCGTGATGCGCTGATCCGTTCCCCGCTGCACCGCTTCAAAGCCGTTCCAAAGCCGCTTCAAAGCCGTTCAAGGCCATGACGCGCCACCTTCGTGGCGTGGCTCGGCCTGTGCAATAAAGATGGAGACACTATGAAAAACCCGGCGAACGACAACAGCGTTCTGACCATTGAAAGCAACTCGATCGAGTATGTCGCTCCCGAGCATCGGCATGGCAAGCCAGTCGATTTGTTCACGTTGTGGTTCTGCACGAATGTCGCGCCACTTGCGGTGATATCCGGTGCGACTTCGGTCCTGGTCTTTCACCTCGACGTGATGAGCGCGATTCTCGCCATCGTCGCCGGGCAATTCTTTGGCGCCATTTTTCACGCCCTCACCTCTGCGCAAGGCCCGCTCGTCGGCGTGCCGCAGATGATTCAAAGCCGCGCGCAATTCGGCCGCTATGGCTCGCTGCTCGTGGTCAGCTTCACCACGCTGATCTATCTCGGCTTCTTCGTCTCGAACATCATCCTCGCGGGCAAGACGCTTCACACCGCCGCGCCCGCGGTGCCCGTGCCGGTAGGCACCGTGCTCGGCGCGATTCTCGCGACGCTCGTCGGCGTGATCGGCTATCACTTCATTCACCGCTTCAACAAGATTGGCGCGTGGTTCATGGGCGGCGCGCTCCTGATCGGCATGATCATGATGGCCCCCGGTCTTGACGCGCAAATCCTGCAGCAGGGTCATTTCGACGTGTCGAACTGGTTCGCGATGTTCGGGCTGTGCGCCGTCTGGCAAATCAGCTTCGCGCCCTACACGTCCGACTATTCGCGCTACCTGCCGACCTCGGCGGGCTTTGCGAAGACCTTTGCGTTCACGTATTTCGGCACCTCGCTCGGCACCATCTTCGCGTTTCTCTTTGGCGTGCTCGCGGTCAGCACCGGTCATTCCATCGACGCCATGCAAGCCATCCGCACGCAAACGGGCATGTTCGGCTATGTGCTGATCTTCCTCTTCCTGGTCAACATCATTGGCCACAACGGCATGAATCTGTATGGCGGGGTGCTGTCGTTCATTACCGCCGCACAGACCTTCCGCCCCGACTGGGTGCCTGGCCGCACGGTGCGCGTCGTCTTTTCCACTGCCCTGCTGGCCGCCTCTACCGTCACGGCGTTGTGGGCCTCGAGCAATTTCATCGCGATCTTCCTGACGGCGATCTTTGCCATGCGCATCGTGCTCGCGCCCTGGGTCGCGATCAATCTGGTCGACTTCTATCTGATCAACCACCGGCGCTATCGCGTCGCGGAAATCGTGAGCAGCCACGGCGGCGTCTATGGCTCCTTCAACTTCAAGGCCATCGCGATTTATCTCTTCGGCATTGCGGTGCAGGTGCCGTTCATGGCGGAGAGCTTTTTCCACGGCCCGCTGGCGTCGATCGTCGGCGGCGCCGATGTCTCGTGGATGGTTGGCCTCGTCGCGACAGCGCTGACCTACTACGTGTTCGCTTCGAAAGACGGTTCGCGTACTCCCCGGCGCTCGCCGGCTGGGGCGGCGGTTTCCGAGTGAAGTGCGCCGCAGACGCGTAAAACGAAAAGGAAGAGCCTCGGCTCTTCCTTTCTCCCTGCACATGACTCACACCAATATCAATCAGTTGTAAAGCACCGCCGCGATCTTCGGGTCGTTCATATTGGTCTTGTCGTACCAGTAAAAGCCCGTGTCGATTTTCTTGGGCAGTGATTCGCCCTTCAACGCCTTCGCCGCGGAATCGACGACGCACTTGCCGATACCGACCGGGTTCTGCGTAATCGCGCCCGCCATCAGGCCGGACATGATGGCCTCCTTCTGCTCCTTGCCCGAGTCGAAGCCAATCAGCACCAGCTTCTTGCCCGACTCCTTCACGCCGATCGCCGCGCCTTCCGCCGAGCCTTCATTGGCGCCGAAAATGCCCTTGAGGTTCGGGTTCGCCTGAATCATGGCCTTGGCGATTTCCGCCGACTTCAGGTGGTCGCCCGCGCCGTACTGCACGGAAACGATCTTGATGCCCGTGTGCTTCGTCTTTATCTCGTTGACGAAGCCGTCGCGGCGGTCGATACCCGTGCGGCTCGTCTGGTCGTGCACGATCACGCCGACTTCGCCGGAATTGCCGATCATCTCTGCCATCTTGTCGGCGGCGAGCGCGGCGGCGGCGAGGTTATCCGTGGCGCAGGTCGTGAGCGGAATATCGCTGTCGACGCCCGAGTCGAACGCGATCACAGGGATCTTGCTGGACTGCGCGCGTTTGAGCAGCGGAACGGCGGCCTTGCTGTCGAGCGCGGCGATGCCGAGCGCCTGCGGTTTCTTGGCGAGCGCGGCCGAAAGCATGTCGATCTGCTTGTCGACCATGGCCTCGGTTTCAGGGCCTTCGAACGTGATCCTGACGTTGTTCGCCGTCGCCGATTGTTCCGCGCCGGATTTCACGGCCTGCCAGAACTGATGCTGAAAGCCCTTCGAAATGATCGGAATGTAGGGTTCCTCAGCATAGGCCAAGCTGGACGTGCCCACGAGCGCGCCCACTCCGATTACGGCACTGATCAGTTTTCTTTTCAACATGACATTTCTCCTCCTAAGGTGGGCCATAGACCTCCAGCCGTTGAGGGAGCCTTGTTTTACTCCCCGTTCTCTCCGTGCTTCTTCCGTCTCCTCTTCTAAGTCTTCTTGCGGCGCAGGATATCCGCGTAAACCGCGAGGATGATGATGAGACCCGTCACCACGATCTGCCATTCCTGTGCGACCGACATGATGCGCAAGCCATTGGTCAGCACACTCATGATGAACGCGCCGATGATGGTGCCGAGTATCGTGCCCGAGCCGCCGCTCAGCGACGTGCCGCCGATCACCACGGCCGCAATGGCTTCCAGCTCGTAGCCCTGGCCAAGTGCCGGTTGCGCCGAGTTCAGGCGCGAAGCGATCAAGAGTCCCGCAATGCCGCAAATCGCGCCGCCAAGGCCATAAATGGCGATCTTCCAGCGATCGACATTCACGCCTGAAAGGCGCACGGCCTCTTCGTTGCTGCCGAGCGCGAACGTATAGCGTCCGAGCGCCGTTCGGTTCAGCGTGATCGAGCTCACAATGGCTAGCACAAACAGAATCAACACGGCGTTCGGTACGGGCACGCTGGGCAGAAAATAGCCGATCAGCGAGTCCTGCGAAATCATGTAGAAGTTTTCGGTGTCGGTGAAATAGATCGGCTTGTCGGACGAGACGACGAGCGAGAGCCCCTTGAGCAGCAGCATCATGCCCAGCGTGGCGATGAACGGCGGGATCTTCATCTTCGCCGTGAGCGTGCCGGAAATGGTGCCGCACACCGCCCCCGTGCCGATTGCCGCCAGTACGCCGATCCACATCGGCAAATGCCAGTAGGTCAGGAAAACGCCGCAAATCACCGCGGTAAAGGTCATCAGCGTGCCAACCGACAAATCGATGCCGCCCGTGATGATGACGAACGTGCTGGCAATGGCGAGCACGCCGTTCACGGCGGTGGCCTGCAGAATGCCGAGGATGTTGTCCATCTGCATGAAGGCAGGCGAAGCGAAGCTGAAAAAGATCAGCAGCAGGATCAGGCTCGCGAACGCGAGCATTTTCTGCAGCGCAGTGGGCGAGAAAATGCGCGCCTTGATGCCGGACGACCGTTTCTGGTCGGTCAGCGCCGCAGTATCCGATTGCATAGTCATGGATTCGACCTCTTGAGGCTCATGCCGCTTGCAGGGTTTCGCGCTGGGTCGCGAGATGCATGATGCGCTCCTGGGTCGCCTCGCTGGCGGAGAGTTCGCCAGTGATACGGCCTTCGCACATCACTACGATCCGGTCGCTCATGCGCAGGATTTCCGGAAGTTCCGACGAGATCATCACGATCGCCTTGCCTTGTTCGGCGAGCGCCCGCAACAGCTTGTAGATCTCGCTTTTCGCGCCGACATCGATGCCGCGCGTGGGCTCGTCGAAGAAAAGCACGTCGCAGTCGCGCTCCAGCCACTTCGCAATGACGATCTTCTGCTGGTTGCCGCCCGACAGCAGACGCACCGGCTGCGTAGCGGAAGGCGTGCGGATGGCGAGCAGACTGATGAAATGCGCCGCCGTCTTGCGGATTTGCATGCGACGCAGAAACACGTTCAGCGAGAGGAACTTGCCGAGATTGGACATCACGATGTTCGATTCGACGTCCATGCCGGTCGCGAGACCAAAGCGCTTGCGGTCCTCGGAGAGATACCCGATGCTGTGCGCGACCGCATCGCTCGGCGTTTTGATCGATACCTTCGCGCCTTTCACGAAGATGTCGCCGGATTCGACCGGGTCCGCGCCGAACACGGCGCGCGCGACCTCAGTGCGGCCCGCGCCCATGAGTCCCGCAAAGCCCAGTATTTCGCCTTTGCGCAACGTGAAGCTCACATCCCGCACGAGCGGGCCCGCGTTCAGATGCTTCACGTCGAGCGCGACTTCGCCCTGGTGCGCCGGCGCCTGGTACGGTGCAACATCGGCGAGCGTTCTGCCGACCATCATGCCGATGATGGCCTGCACGCTCGTATCGGCGGCGGCGACGGTGGCGACGTACTCGCCATCGCGCAGCACGGTGACGCGATCGGCGATTTGCTTGAGCTCATCCATCTTGTGCGAGATGTAGACAATGCCCACGCCCCGCTCTTTCAACTGGCGAATGATGCGGAAAAGCTCGGCGATTTCCGCGTCGTTGAGCGCGGAAGTCGGCTCGTCCATGATGAGCACGCGCGAATCGAACGACAGCGCCTTGGCGATTTCGACCATCTGCTGGCTTGCCACCGTGAGCGAGCCGACCACGGTGCGCGGATCGAGGTGCACGTGCATGCGGGCGAGAATCTCGCGCGCCTGCGCATTGAGCTTGTCTTCGTCGAGAAAGAGCCCGAGGCGCCCGCGCGGTTCGCGGCCGATGAACATGTTCTGCGCGACGGTCAAATGATTCATCAGCTGGAGTTCCTGATGAATGATGCCGACGCCCACGGCCTGGGCCTCGCCCGGACTCGCGAACGCGACAGGCTGGCCATCGTAGAGAATGTCGCCCGAGTCGCGCGTATACACGCCCGCGAGAATCTTCATCAGGGTCGACTTGCCCGCGCCGTTCTCGCCCATCAGCGCGTGCACTTCGCCCGCCATGAGATCGAATTGCACTTCGTGAAGCGCTCTCACGCCGGGAAAACTCTTGCTCAGCTTGTTGACGGAGATGAGCGGCGTCATGGCGCTGATCCGCGAAGAAAAGCCAGACACATTACCGGGGCCTCTTGATTGCGTGCGCGGCGTGGCTTGCAGCGCTGCACAAAGGGGGTTGAAGGATGGGCATTGCTCGACGTACGACCAAAGCGCTCAAGGTGCAAAGAGATCTGGCCGTTCTTTCGCGGACCGGCGCAATTCCTCGATGACCTGATCGAGATGGTCGTGCATTGCTTTGGCCGCTGCGTCGGCACGGCCGGCGCGAATGGCTTCGAAAATCCGTTCGTGCTCCTCGAGCGTGTGCACGAGACGCTCGGGACTCGCCAGCAGTTGCCTCGCGCGGTCCAGCGCGTTGCGCGACACCGCGACGATCTCTTTCACGCGCGGCAGGTTCACCGCGTCTAACAGGATTTCATGAAACGCCAGATCGAGCTCATGAAACTCGAGACGCTGGCCATTACCGGCAATCTTGCGCTGCTCATCGAGATTGGCTGCCAGTGCGTCGATCGTGGCACGGTCCTTCATGCGCGCGACTCCGCGCACCGTTTCGACTTCGAGCGCGCTGCGAATGAACAGATGCTGGCGAATATCGTCGAGCGCGATCGGTTTGACGCGCGTGCCGCGCTGCGGCAAAACCTCGACGAGACCCGCATGCGCGAGCTTCGCCAGCGCGGCGGAAACCGGAAAGCGCGACACGCCCATGCGTTCGCAGACCGCCGTCTTGTCGATCATCATCCCGGGTTCCAGCGCGAGCGTCACAATCGCTTCTCTCAGTGCGTGCTCGACTGCATCGGTCAGGCTGCCGCGCTCGCCGCCTCTAATCTTTTGCAGTGCGACATAAGGATCGCCAACACTCGCCATTTCGGATGAAGAGTTCACGGCACGCTTGATTTTGAGAAGACATGCTAGCATGCTAGGTAGCAGATTCAGCGTTGTCAACGCGTGCAAACGTCTGGTTTTCCCCTATCGAAAGCCGTCCCTTCACCGGGGAGTTCGAATGACTACGATCAGCAAGCTATCCGTTCGCGACATCCGCTTTCCCACTTCGCGTTCGCTCGACGGTTCCGACGCCATGAATGCCGCGCCGGACTACTCCGCCACTTACGTCACGCTCGAAACCGATTCTCCAGACAGATTCACAGGGCACGGGCTCACGTTCACGATCGGACGCGGTAATGAAATCTGCGTGACGGCGGTCAACGCGCTAGCGCCGCTCATCGTCGGCAAGCGGCTCGAAGACATTACGGCGAACATGGGCGCATTCTGGCGCGCATTTACTTCGGATAGCCAACTACGTTGGATCGGCCCCGACAAGGGCGCGATTCATCTGGCAACGGCGGCAGTCGTCAATGCGGTGTGGGACCTGTGGGCCAAATCGGTTGGCAAGCCCGTATGGAAACTGCTCGCGGACATGAGTCCGGAGGAACTCGTGCGCTGCCTGGATTTTCGCTACGTGACCGATGCGATTACGCCTTACGAAGCGTTGGCCATTCTGCATCGCCACGCGAAGACCAAGGGCGCGCGCGAAGTGGAAATGCTCGCGCAGGGCTACCCCGCCTATACGACTTCGGCCGGCTGGCTGGGCTACGACGACGACAAGATCCGGCGCCTCGCACGGGAAGGCGTCGCGCTTGGCTGGACGCATTTCAAGCAGAAAGTGGGCGGCAATCTCGACGAAGACGTGCGGCGCGCGCGCATTCTGCGCGAGGAGATCGGCGAAAACCTGAAGCTGATGATGGACGCCAACCAGGTGTGGGACGTGGACGAAGCGGTGGCGAACATGCGGCGGCTCGCAGAATTCGATCCGTGGTGGATCGAGGAGCCGACGAGCCCCGACGATATTCTCGGCCATGCGGAGATTCGCCGGCGTTTGGGGTCGATTGGGGTTGCCACGGGTGAACACTGTCACAATCGCGTGATGTTCAAGCAGCTGTTGCAGGCGCAGGCGATCGATTTTTGTCAGGTGGATGCTTGTCGGTTAGGTGGGCTTAACGAAGTCATCGTCGTTTTGCTGATGGCAGCGAAGTTCGGTGTGCCCGTTTGTCCGCATGCGGGCGGCGTTGGGCTGTGCGAGTATGTGCAGCATATTTCACTGTTCGATTATTTGTGTGTTTCGGGTTCGCTGGAGAATCGCGTGCTCGAGTATGTCGATCATTTGCATGAGCATTTTGTTGATCCTGTTGTGATCCGGAATGGGCGTTATATTCCGCCTCAGAAGCCTGGGTATAGCATCGAAATGAAGCTGGACTCACTCGAGAAGCACACCTTCCCTGAGGGCGAGGCCTGGCGGCCCTAGCCTATGTCCATCATGTCCTCATCGATATCCATATAGTCCGCGTCTTCGTCGATATCCATTTCCGTGCGTGCAAATCCGAAGCGCTGCGCGCGTTGCTCGTCCCAATAGAAGACGACCTTGGAAAAGAGCTGATTGTGGTGCCGCTGGTTTGTGACCGGATTCTTCGTGAGTTTCCTTCCGATCTGCGCCCCCTGATTGATCACCGCATTGTTCATCGTGCGTCCGCTCGCGCTCACGTAGATTCCGTGTGTTTGACCGAGAATCCGGTGCAGGTCGCCAACGTAGCTGTTTCCGGAGGCAACGTACGGAATCTGGTCCTTCGCCTGATCCTTTCCCAATGCCAGCCTGCAAGCCGTGACCGAAACGATGGCCGGCAAGTTGCCGGCCAGCCCGCAGTGCGAAAGGTACTGGGCTAACAGCGCAGCGTCCACCCCGCCCAGCGTTTGCCTCGAAACGGATCCGTGACCGCGTATATAGAGGCGCCACGGCTGCATCAGGTTAGCCGCCGCCTGGGACACCGCCTGCGGGCTATCCGTGTTTGCCGTAAAGACGTAAGTCGGCACCCCTTGGCTAACGCCCTTGGCCACGATCGATTGGGTTCCGTTCAGAATGGTGCCGTCGTTGTTACCAGACAGGACATTGATGATGATCTGCGCAGCATATTTGGACATTTCGGTCATCTCCAATCATGAATCGGGTACACGCCTCGCCTACTGCGTTTGTCCACTCTCTGGCAACAACCCAAGCGCCGCCCCCAGCGCCCTGCCACGCTCACCGGCCATCAACTCGGCGAGCAACTCGGGCAACGGTTTCCCGCCCCAATCAAGCGCCCGCTTGAGCATATAAGGCACAGGACTATGCGGCTCATAGCGCATGAGATAGTCCGCCACGATAGCGAGCAACCGATACGCCTCATCACGCGACTGCGGCGCATCCAGTCTCCTCGGCACAGCCGGCTCCGGCACCCCTACAGCCGCAGCAACCTGAATCATTGCAGGCTCGACCACCGCATTCTCCTGAATCGTTGCAACGTCAACCATTGGTACGTCCTCCCACTCGGGATGCGTCGTGAGCCAGTCGCGCAAGACGCTCTCCATGCGTTCCAGCGTTTCCAGCAGCACCCCGAACGACGGCGCCTCCGCGCCGAGCCGCTCGGTGCACCACGCATCGAGTCTCGCAATAGGCCCACGCGCCGCGCGCAGCGCCTGCAACTGATCGCGCAACGCGGCAGGCTCCGCCGCATGCGCAGCCTGAGCCAACGCCTGCGCCACGCGTGCAGCCTCCTCGCGCTTCGCGGCCGGCACGTCTTTGCGGTCCTTCACCGCCACCGCATCGCGCTGCGCACCCTGCCAGCGCGCAAGCGTCAGCGCAGATCCATCCGGCCCCGCGCACAACGCGACCCGCCCACCCAGCAAGGTCGGAAACTGCTGGGCCACCCAGGCGAGCGGCGCGGCCCGAAAGCCCAAATCGCCATCGCGCGGCAACGGATGAATGTCGTCCCAATAGCGCACACACAATTCACTCAGCAAGACGAAGCAATCCGGCAAGGCAACACATCCGTATCGATGCAGCCAGCTCTCGCCCAGCCATGCAGCGAGCGTCAAATCCTTGCTACGGCGAGCGAGGAGGTCCTCGCAGCCCGCTTCCACGGCGGCCCAGTCCGCGACCTTGAGCGCGGTTTGCCAGATGCCCGCAGGCAATGCCGGATCGTCCTCGCGTCGCGCCGCCTTGATCGCGTCGAAGGCGGCGTCGTGCAGGAGCGAAACGCCGGCCGGCGCGCCCCCCGGTATCGGTTGAACGAGTGCTTCGATGTCGAATGCCGGGTTCATCCGCGCCCCGCTTGTGTGCTCGACGGATACGGTCCATAGGTGAACGCTGGGCTGCCGTATGCGCTGTAGCCCGGCGCCGCATACGGCAGGTCAGGCCACGCGAGCGCCGTTTTCGACGCGCCCGTCATGCCCACACGCATGAACATGCGCGCCGTTTGCGTGCCGCCGTTGCGGTCGCGCACCGGCACGCTCAGCACCATAGGCGCGTTGCCCGCGCCCGTGCCGGTATCGACGCCGTCGTCCGGCACCGCATGCAGGCGCACGAGGCGCAATAGCGACCACGTGTCGTTTGCCGCCCATGTGGCCGCTTCGCCGTCGACCGAGAGCGTCGGCTGCGACGCGTCCTGCATGGGCCGCCACGGGCCGTCTTTCGCCCAGCGCAGGCTCAGCGCGGCGGGCTGGCCCGGCGCCCAGCGCAGCGGCGTTCCCGCCGCGGCGGGCCAGGCGAGCGTCTGGCTGCCGCTCGCGAGCGACCACTGGATGACCTGGTCCGCACCGGCTTCGTCGGCGCGATCGATACGCCAATCCACCGCCACGTCCACACCCACGAGCGCCCCGTCAGCGCCGCGCGCCACCAGCGCGTCGAGCCAGGGCTTAGCGCGCGCGAGCTTCGCCAGAAACTGCTGCGCGCCCGCTTGCGGGCCGCCGCTCGCCACCGCGGCGCTCATGCCGCGTTGCGCATCCGCGAGCTTCGCGTCGAGCAGCGCCACGAAGGCCGCCGTCTGGCGCAGGTCGGCGGCCTGGGCGTTTGCATCCGCTGAGAACGGGAAGCGGCCGGCCAGGTAGCGCGCAAAATAGTTGCGCAACTGTTCGTAGGCCTCCCCGCCGGTGCCGATTTGCAGCCGGTAGCAGCGCTCGCGCGCGGACGAGACGAGCCGCATGCCCGCGCTCGCGACGATGTCGCCCGAGCCTGGCACGTCCACCTGGGCGAGCGAGGCGCTGCACGTGTCGAGGTCCATCTTGTCGAGCTGGTTGGAGATGATCGACGGCACCGCCACCAGTGCGCTCGCCGGGCTGCGCGCGCGGTATTGCGCGAGGTCCGCGAAGAGCGCCTTCCAGCGCGCCACGAGCCGAGCGTCCGCAGCGGAGAGCGGCGGATTCTGCGTGGTCAGCCAGTCGAGCGCGCTCGACGCTAACGTGGCCGTGTCCGCCACCGCACTCGACTGCGCGGCAAGGTAGGTTTGCAGCGCTTCGGGCGTAGCGGCGCCGAATGCGCGCATCGACCCGCCGGCATTGCCGTTCCATGCCGAGAAGTCGCCGCGCAGCGGGCGGAACGGTTCGAGCGATTGCAACTGGACATCGGTCGAGCGCAGCACATCGAGCGCGGCATCGCTCACGCGCAGGGCGACGGCTTGCGCGAGATCGGCGCGGCCGAGCGAGTCGAACGCTTCCACGAGATCGGTCGCATTCTTGCGCAGCATGTCGAAGGACGCGCCCTGCGTCTGCGGCGCGTAGGCGACGTTGCGCGCGCCGCCGCCCGATGTTGCCGCTGTTGCAACGGGTGCCGACAGTGCGGCCACCATGCTGTGCACGGTCGCATTGCCCGCCGCGGCGAGCAGCGCGCCGCGCCACGCTTCGGGCGCCTGCGCAAGAAGCCCTGCGGAGTATTGCTTGTAGGCGGGCAGGATCGCCAGCGCGCGCTGCGCCGAGCCGGCATCCACGCCGCGAATTTCGGCCGTCGCGCTGCCTTCGCCCGCGACGAACGACTGGCCGAGCAGCGTGCGCAACGCGTCGCGCAGCGGCAGCAGGTCCGAGGCCAGTTGCAGCCCTGTGGTGGGATTGGAGGCCAGCACGCCAGGCAGGTTGCCGCTCGCGAGCCAGCGCGCCGCGAACGCGCTTTGTTCGCTCTGTTCGTGCTCCAGCACGCTCGCCACCGGCGTCGCGCCGATCAGGCGCAGCCCCTTTGCGGTGTCGAAGGTCGCCGTGAGTCCCGGCACGAGTTCCTGGCCGTGCGTGCCCGCCCAGCCGTGGTCCGCGGTGTCGACCTGGATCGCGAGCGCGTCGATGCGCGTGGCCAGTTCGGAGAGCGAGGCGGTGGTCGGCACGGCGCCAGGCGCCTTGAGATCGGCAAGCATGGCCTGGATTTGCGCGGCGTTCGTCGTGAGCGAGGAGTCCTGATAGATGTCGTCGAACCAGCGATCGAAGGTCTCCTCGAAGCACACGCTCGCCCGTGCGTGCGCGGCGCGCGCCTCGGTGCCGTCGAACGACAGTTCGCCGCCTTCCACTGCAGTCGCACGTATGGCGTCGTCCAGCCCCGCACGGTCGGCCACATGATCGGGGGAAAAGCTCACGCCCACCGCACCGCGCATGAGTTGAGCGAGCATCACGGTGTTGCCCGAATCGCGTTCCACTAGTTCGTTGTAGTTCGTGATCAGCCGCTCGGTCTGCGCCGCGTTCGTGACGAGCCGTGTGCCCTGCGTGTACTCGGGCAGGTCCTGGGGACGCCGCGCGGCGGCCACGAGGCTCGCGTTGTCGCCCGACTCGTTGGCGCCGTCGCAGTTCAGTTCTGCGAGACGGCTGACGAGCCGCGCGCGCAGCGGCGAGAACACGAGCCCGCTCAGCACGTGGTATTGCGCGTCGTCGAGCCGGCGGTGCAGGCCGAAATACGACAGCGGCATGAACGGCGTGGCGAGCTGCCAGCGCGGCACCTTGACGAAGGCGTTCGCCGCGCTGCCCAGCGCGTTCGCCGCCGCCGTTTCGCTGCTGCTCGTGCCCGTTTCGTGCCAGGCGACGCTGGCGAGCGCGAGCGCGTCGTAACTGCTCGCGAGCAAGCGTGCGTCGCTGCGCACGTGCCAGGTGGCGACGCCCAGGCCCACGCACCAGCACACGCCCAACGCGATCGCTGCGAACGTGGCGACACGGTAGCGACGCATGCGCAGCGCCAGCACGCGCGGAATGGCGAGCGCGAGCCCCTGCCCCGGCATCAGCAAGTCGTGCCACAGGCGCGACGCGAAGGCCGGCGCCGCCGCGGCGCGCGCCTCTCCGCGCGCCGCGTTCGTGATGGCGGGCTCCTCGCGCTCCTGCGCCTGCGGCATCGCACCCACGCACCAGATGCCGCGCAGGAGCGGCGCGGTGCCGTCGGCTGCGCCGCGCAAGGTGGACTCGATGTGCTCGCGCAACGGCTCGCGCAGGGTGTCGATGCGCTGCGGCAACAGGAAGACGTCGCCGTCCAGCGCGCCGTCGAGCGTGCCCATTTCGGTGACCGTCGCCGCGAACGCATCGAAGCCCGGCAGCGCGTCGCAGCCCGTCACCACCACGTAGAGCGGCAGCATCTGGCCCAGTTGACGCTGCAGCGCGAGCACTGTGCGCGAGGCTTCGAGCGCCGCGTCGGTGTCCGCGCGCGCGGTCCCGTTTTCGTCGATGAGCGTATCGAGCGCGATCACCCACACGAGCGCGTCGAGCGGCCGGCCCGGCCGGTTGCGCAGCAGACCGCGCAGCAAGCGCCCGCCGGTCGAGCCGCGCCGGCGTTCGGCGGCCGCACGCGCACCGAGCGACTCGCCTGGCTCTGCGATCAGAATGCCTTCGGCGTCGTGCCAAAGCCTGCCGAACCACGCCGGCTCGCCAACGGGCGTGAGACGCCAGCTGAGCGCCAGCGCGTCGAGCGCCGCCGGTGCGCCCGTGGCCAGCACGCGCGGCACCGAGTATGGATCGTGCACGCCCATCGCGTTGTGCGCCGTGCGCATCATCGCGGAGAAGTTGCGCAGCGGCCTGCGTTCGTCGCGCCCGCGCAGCCAGCGCACGACGAGCACGGCCGCGAGCCCCACGATCAACAGCGCGATGAGGACGATCAGGACGACTACGAGTGTGGTCGTCATGGCCGTGCTCCGCGCGGCGTGGCGTCCGGGCTGTCTTCGCTGTCTTCGCTGCCTTCGTCGGCGTTCTGCGCGCTCACCGTGACGATGCGCCGTGTCGCGAGTGCGAGCGTGGCGGGCGGCGTCATGGAGACCGTAGCCGCCGCGGGCATGTCCTGACTTTGCGGCATGGCAGCTTGAACGTCGCCTGGCGGAACCGCCGGACGCAGCCTGCGCACCGTCCGTGCGCGCGGCAGCACCATGCCCGTGGTACTCGTATGGCTCGCCTGCGCCGGACGCCCTTGCGCCAACGAGACCGTTTCGAACTGTTCGAGCGATGGCCGCACGGGCGCCGTCGCGTAGAGCCACAGCAACTGTGAGATACCGAGCAGCACCGCGAATCCGCCGCCCACGAATAGCGCGAGCCGTGCGCGGTCTGGAAACATCTGCGTGAGCGGACGGGTTTCGCGCGGCGCCAGCGCGGCGCGTTCGAGCGGCGCGCCAAGCCGGTCGGGCTCGGGGTCGCGCTGCATGGCGAACGCGAACAGCGCGTGGCGCAACTGGTCGTGACGCAAGGCGCCCGCCTCGCCGCGCAGGCGTCCACGAAAGCCTAGCGTGAGGCAGGCGAGATAGACGTTGGCGAGATCGCGCTGTGCCGGATCGCGCTGCGCAAGCAAGGTTTCGATGGCGGCCGGAATGCGCTCGCCCGCCGCACGCGTGCCGAAAATGCGCGCTTCGAGCGGATGCGTTTCCCATGCGCTCGCGCCATTCCACGCCGAAAACAGCAGCAATTCGTCGAGCAGCGCGACATAGGCGTACTGCGCGGCGGCGATGTCCGCTTCGGCCGCCGCGCCGGTCCAGGCCATCGCATCGCGCGCGAGCTTGCGTGTGGCGGACTGCAGTTGCGTGGCGAGCGCGTCGGCATCGCGCTGGGGATCGGCGGGCGTCTCTGCGCTCGCGGCATTCGCGGCGCTGGCTGCATTCGCCGCCTGCGCAACCGCGCGCAAGCGCGCGTTCTCCGCAAACGCGAACGCCACGACGAACGCGCGCATGAGCGGCAGGCGCTCGTCGGTCGGGTCGCTGGCATCAAGCATGATCGGCTCCCCCCTGGCGTGCGTCGTCGGCGGCGTCGCCCGTGGGCGTGAAGAGTTGCACGGCCCAGGGCGCGCGACCCGGTACGGTCGTACGGACTTCGATGCACAACGGCTGCGCGCGGTCGAACCACGCATCCTCCACGGCCACCGCGAAGAGCGTCGTGTCGTCGCCCGTCGCGTAGGCCGCGCGCTCCTCGCGCGCGAGCCGCCGGCGCGCGAGGCCGCGCATGCGTTGGCGCGCGAGCGTGGGCACGTAGGGCCGCGACGCGACGACGGCATGATCGAGCCACACGCTCGCGTCGTGCTCGCCCGCGTCGGGCGGCATGCGCAAACCGATCACGAGTTCGCGCGCCACGTTGCCGCCACTTTCGAACGGCGGCGCAATCCAGAAACTGCCGCCTTCCTCGGTGAACGCGCGTACGCGATACCCCTGGCGGATTGTCGCGAGCGCTTCGTCCGCCCACGCGAGCAGCGGCTCGAACGACGCGAGCAGCGCCATGTAATCGAACGTCGCGAAGGCGGGCACGCCGCGCGCGGGACGCAGCGCCGCGAGCGCGCCTGTCATGCCCGCAACGGCGCGATACAGTTCGGCGGGATGCGCGATGCCGGTGACGAGCGTCGCCTCCACTTCGGGCAGGCGGCTCCAGAGCGCGCAAAGCTGGCGCTCGATCTGGGCCGAATCGTCGCGCTCTTCCGCGCGTTGCGCGGCCTGCAGACGTCCGGCCAGGAACACGCACTTTTCGCGCACGCGCAGCAGCAGCTGCATGACGCGTTGCCCGAGCACCGAGTCGGCGCGCACGAACGGACAAGGCGGCGCGTAGTCCGCAATCGCCACGCCGCCGCCCTGCTGCCTCACGCGCATGAGCGGCAGGCGGTCGAATTCGTGACGGCCGAGATCCGTCATGAGATGCAGCCGCGGCGTCCACGTCGTGATCGAAGCCGGCTCGCCACCCGAGACAAGATCGGGAACATCCGGACTCTCGCGCTGGGTGTAGCGCCCGGCCTGCGGATCGAGCTGCCCGCCGCGATACAGCGGTGGTACCGCGAGATAGATCGTGACTTCCTCGTCCGGCGCGCTGAACGCGTGGCTTACGTCGATCTCCAGCACGGGATCGTGCGGCGTGTGGCGAATGGTGAGGCCGTCGGCCAGAATCGCCTCGAGCGCGCTGATGCGCACGAGCCCCTGGGCGAGCCCCGCGGCGTCGTGCTCCAGAGAGAGCACGCCCCAGTAATGCGCGCGCGCGGCGCCGGCGAGCAAGGCGGCGTGCCCCGCCGCGTGCAGCGCCTGGGTCTGGAAATGTTGCGGCAGCAAGGGCATGCCGTCGAACCAGCAGACCGGATCGGGAAACGAAGTACGCATGATGTGTTTGCTTTCTATTGCTAGACGTTTCGTCGTTCAGTGTTGGCGCGCCACTACATGACACCGTTGCGTCACACCGTTTGGCTGCTCAATGTGCGGCCTGCACGCTCAGATCCTGGTCGCCGAGCAGCAGAAGCGCGTGAGCGGGCCCCGTATCGAGCCTCACGCGGTGCGCGCCCGGTGTCTGGTAGTCGGCGAACACCACCACGCCTGCGCCCCGCTTGCCGCCAAACGGAAACGGCGCCGCTGCGATCTGTTGACCCGGCACGACTTCGAACGACACGACCGTGATGTCTTCGGGATGATCGCGGCGCCATTGATCGCGCTGAGCGAACCACTTCGCCGAAGGCAGGCCGAGCAACGCGTCGAGCAGTTTCTGATTGCGCACGAGCACGGCGTCCACGGCAATGGGCGTGTCCTGATTCGCCTGAGTGGAGACGGCAATGGCCAGGGTATCTACCTGTACCTTGGGCAGCGACGAACACGCCGCGAGCACCTGCGCGAGCGCGAACGCCAGCGCGGCGGCACGCCAGCCGCACGGCTTCGCGGCGCGCGACGCGCCGGCGAATAACGTGGTGATCACTGCGCAATCCCCATTGTGTGCGTCGCCTCTTGTCCGCGATGCCTCCTGCCCGCGCGCAGGATAGCTCATGCTAGTTCGTATTTCTAATCAAGGCGCATGTTCTGCAGCGCAAGCTGTTTCGCGCGTAGTCTACAAGCGCCCCACGCAAAATTGCAATAACGATTTTCTAATCGATCAATTCAAAAACAATGCGCAAATAAACTTGAAAGGAAATGAGTCTATGCGCCGTAAATATACTTTGAAATTCCGCGTTTACTGTCCTAAAGTCGTGACCGTCTATCTTCACGACGTGCGCGACGAAGGACAAGGTTAAGCCGCACGCAGCGCGAACGCTTGACGCCGTGAATGCTCTCGTCTGACGAATCCGGGGCATGCTTTAGCTGTGCTTTTTCTGAAGGACCGGGAATACACCTGGCAATCGTTTAATTACGTTTTGCGGGGCATTGTCGTCTTAAAGAAAACGCATCATGAAAAGGCTAGATTGACGACAAACGTGCATCTCTCCCGTTACACACTGCAATAGAAGAACGACCGCCACCGAGGTGACCATGGCCGACAGTACCCAGCACTGGTTCGAACGGAACCGACCGCCGCGTGTCCAGATCACGTACGACGTCGAAACGGGCAATGCCATCGAAAAGCGTGAACTGCCGCTCGTCGTGGGCATCCTTGCCGACTTGTCCGGCAAGCCTGTCGAGCCGTTGCCGAAAATGACGGAGCGCCGCTTCGTCGACATCGACCGCGACAATTTCAACGACGTGATGAAGTCGATTGGGCCGCGCGTGACGCTGCAGGTCGACAACACGCTCGCTGCCGACAGCAGCAAGATCAACGTCGACCTGAAGTTCGAGCATATCGACGACTTCGATCCTGTGAGCATCGTCCAGCAGATCGGCCCGCTCAAACAGCTCTACGACGCGCGGCTGCGCCTGCGCGACCTCCTCACCAAGCTCGACGGCAACGACGAACTGGACAAGCTGCTCCAGGAAGTAGTCCATGACCCGAAGGGGTTGAGCGAAATCCGCTCGGCCCACCCGCTGGACACGCCGACTGCGCAGCTGCCGCCGCCCGCGGGCGACGCCGCTGCACCCGCCAGCCCTTCCAGTGACACGCCGGCCAGCTAAGCCCAACGCGAGGAGACAATCATGTCCGATATACAGGCCGCCGCGACCGCGCAGGCGGGTACGGTCACGCTGCTCGACCGCATCGTGCACGAAGGACGCATGGCGCAATACGAGGAGCAGCAGCAGCACGCGCGCGAACTACTCGCCGAGTTCGCGCTGCAGGTGCTCGACAAGAACATGACCATCAGCCGCGACACGGTGGCGATGATCAACGATCACATCCGCAAGATCGACGAGCTGATCAGCGAGCAACTCAACGAGGTGCTGCATCACCCCGACATGCAGGCGCTGGAGTCGTCGTGGCGCGGACTGCATTTTCTGGTGAAGGGCTCCGAAACGGGCACGCGCCTGAAACTGCGCCTGTTGAACGCTTCGAAGAAAGACCTGCAAAACGATCTCGAGAAGGCCATCGACGTCGACACGAGCGCGCTCTTCAAGAAGATCTACGAAGAGGAATATGGCACGTTCGGCGGTTTTCCTTTCAGCGTGCTGGTGGGCGACTACTACTTCACGCGCCAGACGCCTGACGTGAGCCTGCTCGAAAAGCTCGCCTCCGTGGCCGCTGCCGCGCACGCGCCGTTCATTTCAGCGGCACACCCGCAGCTGTTCGACATGTCGAGCTTCACGGAGCTGGGCGTGCCGCGCGATCTCTCGAAGGTCTTCGAGACGATCGACATGGCCCGCTGGCGCGAATTCCGCAAGAGCGAAGACTCGCGCTATGTTGCGCTCACGCTCCCGCACATCCTGATGCGGCGTCCTTATCATCCGGACAGCAATCCGGTGGAGGGCATGAACTTCTTCGAAGATGTCGACGGCACCGACCACTCGAAGTACCTGTGGGGCAACTCCGCCTATGCCCTCGCGCAACGGATCACCAACGCGTTCGCGCAGTACAGCTGGTGCGCCGCGATTCGCGGCGTGGAAGGCGGCGGCGCGGTCGAGCGCCTGCCGGACCATATCTTTCAGACGGCTTCGGGCGACAAGGCCATGAAGTGCCCCACGGAAGTGGCGATCACCGACCGCCGCGAAAAGGAGCTCGATTCGCTCGGCTTCATTGCACTCGTGCACAAGAAGAACGAAGGGCTCGCGGTGTTCTTCGGCGGCCAGACTGCCTGCAAGCCGGCGCTCTACAACACGCCCGAGGCCACGGCGAACGCGCGCATTTCGGCCATGCTGCCGTATATCCTCGCGGCGTCGCGCTTTGCGCACTACATCAAGGCGATCATGCGCGACAAGGTCGGCAGTTTCATGACGCGCGATAACGTGCGCGCCTATCTCAACACGTGGATTGCCGACTACGTGCTCGTGAACGACAACGCGCCACAGGAAATCAAGGCCCAGTATCCGCTGCGCGAGGCGCGCGTGGACGTGACAGATGTGCCGGGCAAACCCGGCGCGTACCGCGCGACGGTATTCCTGAGGCCGCACTTCCAGCTCGAGGAACTCACTGCCTCGATCCGGCTCGTGGCGACGCTGCCGCCGCCGGCGGCCGCCTGATCCACCCGCAAAAAAGCGATTCGATGAACAGACGACGGCCAGGCGGCGCATGAGCGCCCCTGGTCCCTGAACGCGCCTGGCGCCGCGCACGCGGCCCGCGCGGTTCTTTACTGCTTCGGGAGCAGCAAACCATGGATTCGATCATTCTCGACCTCGGCAGCGACATCAAAGGCGAGTGCACGCTGGAAGGCTATACCGACAAGATCGAGTTGATGTCGTATAGCCACAACGTGGCGATGCAGGTCACCAACGACGTCAGCAACTCGGAGCGCACCTCGGGCAAGCCCCATCTCGGCGAATTCACCGTGACGAAGTTCGTCGACGTCGCCACGCCCACGCTCAACGAATATTGTTGCTCCGGCAAGGCCATCGCGAGCGCGACCATCGTGGTGGGCCGCAACGCCGCCGAAAGCGACGGCAAGATCATGCCGTTCATCACCTATACGCTGAACAACGTCGTGCTGAGCAACGTGAGCGTGTCGGGCGGCGCGGGTGGCAAGCCCGTGGAAACGCTCTCGCTGAACTTCACGAAGATCAAGTGGGAACTCACCGCGCAGAAGGACGACGCCACCAAGGAAGGCACCGCGGCCACGACGTGGGACCTGGCCGCGAACAAGGTCGTGAAGGCAGCAGCCTAGCGCGCACCACCTATGGCGAACGTCCGCGCCTTCATCGCCATCGCGCCCATGCCGCTCTTCGAGCGGCTGGCCGACGACGCGCCCTTCGACGCGCACGAGTCCGTCGACGAGCTCGCCGCGCGCACACTGGACGCGGCCGGCTTGCGCGCGTCGGTGCGCGCGGAGTTGCTGCGCCTTCTCAACACGCGCCGCGGCACGCCACGCCTGCCGCGGGCGCCGGACGTCCTGCTTTACGGCCTGCCCGACTGGAGCGGCCAAAGCGCGGCACGCGCGGAGGACCGGGCGGTGATCGAGCGCGAAGTGGCCGAGGCGATTCGCGCGTTCGAGCCGCGCCTTCGCGAGCCGCGCGTGAAAATCGAAGCGGACGCCGCCGCGCCATGGCGGCTGTGCCTGCGCATTCGGGGAACGCTGCGCGGCAGCGACGGCGTGGAGCACGTCGTCACCTATGTCGCCGGGCAGGATGGCGAAACGCAGTCCATCGGGATCGTCGATGAACGACTCGCTTGATGCGCAACTGCTCGACTACTACCAGCGCGAGCTGACTTATCTGCGCCGCGCGAGCGAAGGCTTTGCGCAGCGTTATCCGAAGATCGCCCGGCGGCTCGAACTCGGCCCCGGCGAGAGCGCCGATCCGAACGTCGAACGCCTGATCGAAAGCTTCGCGGTGCTAACCGCTCGCCTCCAGCGCACGCTCGACGACGAATACACCACGCTCACGGACGGCCTTCTCGAACAGTTTTATCCCTACGCGTCGCGGCCGGTGCCTTCCATGACGATCGTGCAGTTCGAGCCCGATCCCACGCAAGGCAGCATCGCCGCGGGCTATCGCGTGCCGCGCGACACGACCCTCATGCACGTGGACGCGAGCGGCGCGACGATCCACTGGCGCACGTGCAGCGACGTGACGCTCTGGCCGATCACCCTCGCCGCCGCCCAGTTGCTCGACGCCGAGGAAGCCCAGGCGCTCACCGGCAACGCGTCGCTGCAATCGGCACTGCGGCTCACGCTGCGGGGCATCGGGCCGCACAAGCTGGGCGCGCTGCCGATCGAGCGCTTGCGCGTGCGCCTCACGGGGTCGCCCGTCACGTCCGCCGCGCTCTACGACCTGCTCGGCGCACACAGCGCCGCCACCTGGCTACAGACCCCCGAGGGTACGTTACAGGCGCAACGCGGCCTGCCCTCCCCAGTTGGCTTCGACGAAGAAGACGCGCTGCTGCCGCTCGAAGACGGTGCGCATCCGGCCTGCCGACTGCTCGTCGAGTACTTCGCCTTTCCCGAGAAGTTCGCGTTCTTCGATCTGCCGTTCAAGCCGCCTGCGGATGCACTCGACAGCCTCGATCTCGTGATCGGCTTCACGGCCGCCCCGCGCGGGCGCTTCACGCTGCATACGCAGGATATCCAGCTCGGCTGCGCGAGCGCGCTCAATCTGTTCGCGCGCACCTCCGAACCCTTGCGGCCCGACGGGACGGCGCGTGAAATGCGCGTGAGCCCCGACGCGCACCGCGAATCGAGCACCGAGATCTACGCCGTGCGCAACGTGCGCGCCGTGGCGGGCCGCACGGTCACGGACGTGCCGCCCTGGTACGGCTCGATGCACGGCGCGGATTCGGCTGTGTACTGGTACGCGCGGCGCGTGAGCGGGCTGCATCCGTCACGTCCCGGCAGCGACGTCATGCTCACATTCGTCGATACGCGCTTCAATCCCGCCGCGCCCGCAGCGCGCACGCTCACTGCGGATCTGCTGTGTACCAATCGTCATCTGGCCCACCGGCTCGCGCCGGGCGCCGCGCTGTCGTTCGAAGTGCCGGGCCCCGTGGCGAGCGTGCGCATTGCGCATCGGCCCACGCCGCAGATCGTGGCCGCGCTCGACGGCACGTCGCGCTGGCGCCTCGTGTCGCAACTCGTGCTCAATCACACGTCGATCGTGGAAGGTCCGCAGGCGCTGCAGTCGCTGCGCGAAATGCTGATGCTCCACAATCTCGGCGCGCATGCCCCGTCGCAGCGCCAGATCGCGGGGCTCGTGGCCGTGTCGAGCGAACCGATCGTCGCGCATGTCGGTACGGACCGCTGGCGCGGCTGGCGCAATGGACTCGGCGTGCGGATCGAACTCGACGAAGCGAGCTTCGTGGGCGCGAGCACCGTTCTCTTTTCCGGCGTGCTCGCGCAATTCTTCTCGCTCTATGCGAGCGTCAACCGTTTCGTACAGACCTCGCTCGTGCGCGACGGTCGGGAGATCCGCACATGGCGGCCGACGATGGGCAGGCCGCTCGTTCTCTGACGCAGCGGCTGTTCGACGAACCGCACGCGTTCGAATTCACGCAGGCCGTGCGCCTGCTCGAGTTGTTGCAGCCGCACGCGCAGCCGCTCGGGACCGGGCTCGACCCCGGCCAGGAAGCGCTCGCGTTGAGCGGCAATCTGTCTCCCGCGTTTCCGGCGAGCGCGCTCGGGCCATTGCGGCGCGGCTTACCGCGCTCGCTCGCTTTTGCGCCTCAGGCGGGCGAAGAAGCTTCCGCACAATCCGGACATGCGGGACCGCCCCAGCTCCAGGTTAACGCGTTCGCGCTCGGCGGCCCGAACGGCCCCTTACCCGGTGCATGGCAGGAATGGCTGCAGGACCGTCTGCGCCGCAAGGACCGCTCGGCGGCGGCGTTTCTCGACATCTTCCAGCACCGGCTGCTGGCGCTGCTCTATCGCGCACAGCGCAAGTACCGCAGCGCCGAGCCGCTGCCCGCCACGACGCAGCGCTCGGCCGATGTCGTGCTGCGCGCGCTGACGGGCAACGCCTCGCTGAACTCGCGCGCCTCGTACAACCGCGCGGGGCAGGAAGCCGCAATACCGCCCGAGCCGCTCGACCTGCGCGCCGTGCTGGCGCGCGCGGGCCTCTTCGCGAACCGTCGACGCTCGATCGCGGGTTTCGACGTCATGGTGCTGCATCATTTCCGCGTGCACGTGCGCTCGACGCCGTTCGAAGGCGGATGGCGCACGCTGCCTCCGGCGAGCCGCACGGCGATCGGCTCCGGTGGACGCAACCGGCGGCTCGGTCAGGATGCCGTAGCGGGCACGAGGATCTGGGACGAACACCAGGGCATACGCGTGCGGCTGGGTCCGCTCAGGCGTTCGCAGTACGAAGCCTTCCTGCCCGGCGCGCCCGCTCACGAAGCACTGAATTCGCTGGCCTCCGAATGGTTCGGCGCCGAACTCAAGGTGCATCTCGAACTGCAGCTCGCCGCGGGCGAATTGCCGCGCGCGCGCCTCTCGCGGCTCGCGCCGCCGAAGCTCGGCTGGACCGCCTGGGCCGGCGCCGCGGAATCGGCGCCCGCGCGCCTCACGCGCCTCGCGCCCGAAGACGTTCCGGGGCGTACCGGGCCGTGACGCTCGATCTCAAGACGCTCGTTGCGCGCCTCGAGCGCGAGCCGCGCGAAGCCCTCGAACGCGCCGCGCAGCAATGCCTGCGCGAAACACATTTCGTGGTCGAAATCGAACACTGGCTGCTCGCACTCGCCGAACCCGAGGGCGGCGATCTCGCGTGCGTGCTGCCGCACTTCGGCGTGGACCGCGCCGCGCTCGGCGCCGAGATCCGCATGACGATCGCGCGCTTCAAGCGCGGCAACACGGGCATGCCGTCGTTCTCGCCCGACCTGCTCGTGTGGCTCCAGGACGCGCTCGTGCAATCCACCGTCGTGCTCCAGCAACCGCGCGTGCGCGCGGCGACGCTGCTTATCGCCCTGCTCGAAAACGACACGCTGCGCGCCCGCGCCGTGCATGGGGCGCCCACGCTGCTGCGCGTGGCGAGCGCCGCGCTGCGCGCCAATATGAGTGTCTGGCTCGCGCCTATCGAAGCGATGTCGCCGCTTGCCTCGACATTGCCGATCGCACCGCTCGAAGCGGCCATGGACGACAGCGCGAGCCTTCCCGTGCTGACCGGTGCCCTCAAGCCCGAGGCGCCAGCGCCCGCCCTGCTCGACCAATACACGCTCGACCTCACCGCCGAAGCGCGGGCCGGACGCATCGACCCGATCATCGGACGCAATGCGGAGATTCGCCAAACGCTCGACATCCTGTTGCGGCGGCGACAGAACAACCCGTTGCTCGTGGGCGCGCCGGGCGTGGGCAAGACGGCCGTGGTCGAAGGTCTCGCGCTGCGCATCGCGGCGGGCGACGTGCCGCCGCCGCTTGCGGAAGTCTCGCTGCGCATGCTCGACCTCGCGCTGCTGCAGGCGGGTGCGGGCCTGAAAGGCGAGTTCGAGCGGCGTCTGCGCGCCGTGATCGATGAAGCGCGGCACTCGCCGCGACCGGTGGTGCTCTTCATCGACGAGGCCCATACGATGATCGGCGCAGGCGGCGCGGAAGGCGGCAGCGACGCCGCCAATCTGCTCAAGCCCGCCCTTGCGCGCGGCGAGCTGCGCACGATCGCGGCCACGACGTGGCTCGAATACAAGAAGTACTTCGAGCGCGACCCCGCGCTCGCGCGGCGCTTCCAGCTCGTGCAGATCGAGGCGCCCGACGAGCCGACGGCCATCGCGATGCTGCGCGCGCTGGCGCAAAAGTTCGAAGCGCATCACAACGTGACGATCCTCGACGCCGCCATCGTCGATGCGGTGAAACTCTCGCACCGGTACATCTCCGCGCGCCAGTTGCCCGACAAGGCGATCGCCGTGCTCGATACCGCTTGCGCGCGCGTGGCGCTGGCGCAGCACGACACGCCGCCGCAACTCGAAGCGGCCAGGCACCGGCAGCGCGCGCTCGACGACGAGCTGCTGCGCCTGCGCACGGAAACGGTACTCGGCGCGAATCACACGCAGCGTCTCGCCGCGCTCGAAGCCGAACATGCGCACAACGCCACGCTTGTCGAGACGCTTGAGGGACGCTGGCGTGACGAAGCCGCTACCGTGCGTGAGATTCTCGCGGTACGCGCGAGTCTGGCCGCCCTCGACGCGGCGCCTCGCGATGCTTTCAACGAAGGCACGCACGAACCGCCAGAAAACGCGGACGCGAACGAGAACAACGAGGCCGCGGACCCGCGCGAAGACCTCGCCGCTGAACTGGCGCGCCTCGAAAGCGGCCTCGAAGCGATTCGCGACGACGACCCCATGGTGCCGGTTTGCGTGGACTCGAAAACCATCGCCGCCGTGATCGCAAGCTGGACCGGCATTCCCGTGGGCAAGATGCTCGCTGACGAAGCGCACGCCGTGCGCACGCTCAAGGGCCGTCTCGCGCAGCGTATCGTGGGGCAAGACGCGGCGCTCGACCGCATCGCCATGCGCATCCAGGCCTGGCGCGCGGGGCTCGCCGACCCGTTGCGCCCGGTAGGCGTTTTCCTGCTCGTGGGACCAACGGGGGTCGGCAAGACAGAGACGGCCTACGCCCTTGCGGATGCACTCTATGGCGGCGAGCGCAATCTCATCGTGATCGACCTCGCCGCGTATCAGGAAGCGCATGCCGTCTCGCAGCTGCGCGGCGCGCCGCCGGGCTATGTGGGCTATGCGAGCGGCGGCCAGCTCACCGAGGCGGTGCGCAGGCGCCCTTATAGCGTCGTCCTGCTCGACGAAATCGAAAAAGCGCATGTCGACGTGCTCGAAGCCTTCTACAACGTCTTCGACAAGGGCGTCATGGAAGACGGCACCGGGCTCGTGGTGGATTTTCGCAACACGGTGATCCTCGCCACCAGCAACGTCGGCGCCGAATTGCTGCTCAATACGCCTGCCGCAACGCTTGCCACCGATGCCTTTGCGCGGCGGCTGCACGAAGAACTGCTGCACGCGTTTCGCCCGGCGTTTCTCGCGCGCATGACCGCCGTGCCTTATGCGGCGCTCGACGACACGGTGCTGCGCGCCATCATCGAAAAGAAGCTCGAACAACTGCGCATACGGTACCGCGATGCGACGGGCAAACAGTTCGCCTTCGACAGCAGGATCATCGACGCCGTGCTCGCGCGCTGCCGCGCCGCGGGTGGTGCGCGCGAGATCGACAACGTGCTGATGAACGAGCTGGTCGGCACGCTCGCGCAGTGGGCGCTCGAATGACGATGCACACCACCAGCCACGAAACACTACCCTCGCGATGAACCGCCCCATCTCCGCCGACACCGATGCGCGCATCAGCCTCACCGGCAGCGCGTTCAGCACCCTCTTTCCCGCCAGCTTCGAGGCGCGCGAGGCACTGGACGCTCCCACCACGCTGACGCTGCACGCTCACGGCGGATTGCCGCCGCCCGCGCCCTCGGGCATGACGGCCAACCATGCAACGCTCTCGCTCGCGTGGGGCGAATCGCCTCGGCTCATCGACGCCGTTTGCACGCGCGCCGCGCAGTTGCCCTCGACGATAGATGCCAGCCACTTCACCCTGGAACTGCGTTCGTGGTTGTGGCTGCTCACCCTCTCGCGAAACAACCGCTTATTTCAGGGCAAAAACGCGCAGGAGATCATCCAGGCCGTATTCGGGGGGCACAGCTTGACGGACTACTCCATCTCCATCACGGGCACGCCGGCTACGCGCGAATGGTGCGTGCAGTACGCGGAATCGGATTTTGCGTTCGTGAGCCGCCTTTGCGAAGAGGAAGGCTGGTTCTATTTCTTCCGCCACGATACGGGCAGCCATACGCTCGTCATTGCCGACAGCAACGACGCCTTCACGCCCTTGCCCGGCGACGCAACACTGCACTACACAGGCGGCACGAGCGGCACACGCGAATCGACGCAGATCGTCCATTGCGAGGTCGTCGAAGAGACGGCCACCGGGCTCTTCTCGCATACCGACTACGCGTGGGAGACGCCGACCGCGCAGCTCTATTCGCAGGCACAGGCGGCGTCGAACGGGCATAGCGTGTACGAGTACCCAGGGCGCTATGCCACCAGTGGCGATGGCTCCACACTCTCCAGGCACCGCGTGGACGCGCTGCGTGCACCCACACGAATCCTCATTGGCGAAAGCGACTGCCGCGCGCTGGCGCCGGGTTGCCGCTTTACGCTGGCCGATCACGAATCGAGCGACGCCAACATCGAATGGGTCGTACGCAGCGTGATTCACGAAGCCGACCACAACCGTTATCGCAACCGCTTCGAAGCGTTTCCGTTCGCGACGACATGGCGGCCCGCGCGTATCACGCCGCGCCCCTTCATGCCCACGCAGACCGCGACGGTGGTGGGCAAAAGCGGCGAGGAGTTGTGGACGGATCAGTACGGCCGCGTGAAGGTTCAGTTTCACTGGGACCGCGACGGCCAGAACGACGAACAGAGTTCGTGCTGGATTCGCGTGGCACAGCCATGGGCGAGCAAGCGCTTTGGCATGCAGTTCATGCCGCGCGTGGGCGACGAAGTCGTGGTGACTTTCATCGACGGCGATCCGGACCGGCCGCTCATTACGGGCAGCGTGTATAACGGCGCGAACCTGCCGCCTTATACGCTGCCCGACAACCAGACGCAATCCGGCATCAAGACGAATACCTCGAAAGGCGGCAACGGTTTCAACGAATTGCGTTTCGAAGACAAACAGGACAGCGAGGAAATCTTCCTGCAGGCGCAAAAGGACCTGAACGCCAAGGTGATCAACGACGCGACGTGGACCATAGACCACAACGAAACGAGCACGATCAAGAACGACCGCGCGCATACGATCAAGGAAGGCAACGATACGCTCACGGTCGAACAGGGCAACCGCATCACGACCGTCAAGACGGGCGACGAAACCGTCGACATCAAAGGCGCACGCACCGTGAAAGCCGGCGGCAACGAGACGCGGACCGTGGGCGGCAATCTCGATCAGACAGTGACGGGCAACATGACGCTCACTGTGGACGGCAACCTCACCATCAAGGTGAGCGGCACGCTAACGCTGCAGAGCACGGGCAACCTCACGGCGAAGAGCGACGCGTCGCTGACGAATCAGGCCGCCGTGTCGCTCACGAATCAGGCCGGGACGTCGCTGACCAACAAGTCGGACGGCACGCTTTCGAACGAGGCGCAGAGCGTGACGAACAAGGGCGCCGTACAGCAGACGGTGGACGGCGGCGGCATGCTGGTGGTCAAGGGCGGCATCGTGAAGATCAACTGAGGCGAGCATGGAGACGATTCGACCGGTCACGATAGAACGCGACGACACGCGCATTGAAGGCGCGACGCTGGGCGGCGCGCTGCACGGCCCCGTGCGCATCGAGACGGAAGGACGCCCCGTCGCGATGATGCGTTACGCGAATGGCGTGCTCAGCGGCCCGGCTACCTATTTCTATCCTGAGGGCAATTCCTCAGCGCAAGTGCAGTATGCGAACGGAAAGCTCGACGGCAAGGCGCTTTTCTACCACCCCGATGGAAAGATCCAGCGCGAGGAGCACTACGCGAACGGCGTGCTGCACGGCGTATCGCGCACCTGGCTGGCCGACGGCACGCTGCTCGAAGAAGCGCATTACCGCAACGGCAAGCTGCATGGGGTCTTGCAACGATTCCATCCGAATGGTTGCCTCGCGCTGCGGCAGCCGTTCAATGCCGGAAAACCGCTCGAAGCGGCGAAACGTTATACCGACGACAACCGCCCGCTAGCGGCGGACGGCAAGCCGCTGCCGCGCTGGAAACAATGGTGGCAGTCGCTCGCCAATCCGTCTTCGGCCTGATCCTCGCGCAGGCAACGCACAAGGAGGTACATCATGACCAGTCCGCAAGTTTGCGCCGGTGCCACATTGCAATGCTCGTTCGGCGGCGCGCCGGGCACGCTGAACGTTCTCCCCGTCAATCGCGTGCTAGTGAGCGGCGTGCCCGCCGCGACGATTGCCGACTCGATTCCCATCGCCAATATCACGCCGTTCGCGCTGTGCCAAAGCCCGGCGAATCCCACAGTGATCGCCGCGACCGCCGCGGCGCTGGGTGTGTTTACGCCGATGCCCTGCGTTCCGGCTACACCGTCGCCGTGGATTCCCGGCGGTGCGCCAACCGTGACGCTGGGCGCCATGCCGGCGCTGGATGCTCAAGGTACGCTCGTTTGCATTTGGGGCGGCGTGATCAAAGTGGTGCAGCCGGGGCAGGTAACTACGCTTGTGCCGTAGGGCGCGGTCGGCGACGCAAGGACGCCCGGCGCTACGCCAAAGGGAAAGCGATACGTCCGAAATCGCTCGCTTCGATCTGAATGTCAGCCCGGCGTTGCGTGCGCCGATCCGAGGCCGAGCATATGTAGCGCAAAGGCGCGCATGATATCCTGCACCGCGTTGGTCAGGACGCCTGTAAAACTAGCACTGAAGACTTTCTGAGGCCCCTTTCCGAGGATCTCGACTTTGCTTGTGTGCGAAAACACGACATTCGGCACCGCCCCCCCACTAATAACAAAATCGTAATACGCGCTCGGCTTGTTCTTCACGGTGTATGTCGTCCCGGCTTTCTTCCCTTTTTTGGTATCGAGATGAATAGGTGCCGGCCGCTCTGCGGTTACGTGGCAGGAATTCGCCACGCCACCATTCGCGAGCGGTACGGTGATGTGATACTCCTCGTTCTGAATCTCGAATGGCAAGTAAATAAGGGTGCCGCCTTCGTCTGTCGCGTCATCGTAGGTAGCTGCCGCGGGGAGGATTCCGCCTAATGCGACCGCATTGTCCCAGTCTGTCTTGATGTTCGAGAAAACGAGAGGCATTGCCAATCTCCTGGTAGTTGAATGTGTGATCCTTCTGAGTAGATAGTAGCCCGTCGGATCGCAATTCGCCTTTTATTTATGAACAATAGACGTTTTATTACATAGGATCCCAATCATCCGGAAAACACCTGCGCACACTTTTCATCAAGCACTTCACTGGAAAATTGTTCCCACAACCAGTAGCAAATGCCGAATTCGTTTACCTATACTCGTTTCACTCTGCAAGGCAGCCCCATTTTCCGAACACCAGCAAAAACGGAGCGTGAAATGCGAGGAGCGATGCTTAAGACGGGTTGGCTACTGCTGACTTTCCTTTTGTCGAGTGCCAGTGTTGTCGTGCAGGCCGCCTCGACATGCAGCGGCTTGAGTTGTTTTTTCCGCGGCCAGCTAGTCGAGCAGAGAACAAGCTTGCGCCTGAGCGCAAGCGACTTCACGAAACTGCTAAACACGAACGCAACGGGTCAGCAATTGCTGCAAGTCGCCGGCACGCCGCGCTGCGACATCGAAATCAAGTACTTCCGCTACCTCACGATAGGCGGCGCAGGCGAACCCACCATGTCGAGCGCCGCGCTGATGATCCCCGGCGGCGGCGCCTCGTGTACGGGGCCGCGTCCGCTCATGCTGTACGCACACGGCACTACGACCTACCGGAACTACAACATCGCCGACATTACTCAAGCGGACCCGGCCAACGGTGACGGCGCGGGCGAAGGCATTGCGGTGGCGGCGATCTACGCGGCGCAAGGTTATCTCGTCGTGGCTAGCAACTATGCCGGCTACTCGGGCTCCCCCTTGCCGTATCACCCCTATCTGAACGGCGACCAGCAATCCGCCGACATGATCGACTCATTGCGCGCGGCCCGATTCGCCATGGCCCTTCCCGACCCGGCAAACAAGACGCGTGAGAACGGCAAGCTGTTCGTCACTGGATATTCGCAAGGCGGCTACGTGGCGCTCGCGACCCACCGCGCGCTGCAGGCGGCCGGCATCAACGTCACGGCTTCCGCGCCGGGCTCGGGTCCGTATGCGCTGGGCGCCATGGCCGATGCCCTCGTCCAGGGCGAGGTCGACCTCGGCTCGACGATCTTTACGGTGCTGGTGACCACGAGCTACCAGCACGCCTACGGCAATATCTATCGCAAGCCGGGCGACTTTTTCGAGGCGCCCTATGCCCCTGGGATAGAGAACCTGCTGCCGAGCGTCACGTCAATGGACACGCTATTCGCCAAAGGCAAACTGCCCGCAACGCAGCTCTTCAGCAGCACGCCGCCTGCGCCACAGTTCGCTTCGTTGACGCCGCCTCTCGCGCCGCCCCTGGCGCCCGCTGAATTGACGCCGCTCTTCGCGATGGGATTCGGCACCGCGAATCTCGTGCGCAATGCCTATCGCCTGAGCATGCTCGAAGACGCCATCGCCAATCCCGATGGCGCCTTTCCCACGCCGACCGCCGCGATGGCCCCCGCTGCGAGCCCGGCCCAGCCGCTGCGCCAGGCGTTCAGGCGCAACGATCTGCGCAACTGGGTGCCGCGCTCGCCCGTGCTGCTATGCGGCGGCCACCTCGACCCAATGGTGTTCTTTTTCAATGCGGCGATCGAGCAGGCCTACTGGAAGCACGCCAACGTCGCGCCGGGCCTGACCAGCGTGCTCGACGTCGACTCGGCGCCAGGCGCGAACGATCCGTTTGCCGCGGTCAAAGCTGGCTTCGCTCAGGCCAAGGCGGCAGTCGCCGCGCAGGCGGTTCAGGGTGGTGCAACGGATGGTGGGCTTTCCGCAGTGCTTCAGGTCTACCACGCCGACATCGTCGCGCCGTTCTGCATGGTCGCGGCGCGCGGGTTCTTCGGCAATTTTTGATTGGCGGCCGCGATCGAGAACGCGATCAAGGGCAATCCGGCGTTCAAGCCTCATAAGGGGGAGCATAGTCAAAACGCCAAGGTCCATTGCTTTGCGGGTACGAATTGGCATGACTCGAAAAAGCACGAAACCGTTTCAGTCTCCGGCGTTAAATTTAGTGGTGCCGTTGAGGCCGACATTCTTGGCGAGACCTATACCAACTTTTAGTCGAGAGCCGCTTGACATACAGCTTCATCGCTCCTTCAGACCAGACATGGGGCGCTTGCAGCCAACAATCCGCCATGCGCCCCTTTCGATGGGCTGGAAGGCCTTTCACGCCTCATGCAACACATTGAGCCTGAGCGTTCGACGGCACCAGTGAGCCGAAGCGGCACGAAGGCGCTTGACTCGACTACCGTAGTCACCTTCACGATCGATACCCTGTTCAACGGACAGGGTATCGATCGAAATGGAAACCGCCCGCGATCTCACCGACGACGCCTTCCTCGAAGCCTTTCCAAGCTGCAGGTTGCCACCGGCCGCGTTCAATCATCGCAATCATCTGCGCGTGGCGTGGATACACCTGCAGCGCTTCCCGCTGGACCAGGCGATCGAGCGCACCTGTGCCGGTATCGCGCAATACGCCACGCATCTCGGCGCGCCGGGCCGATACCACCGTACAATTACGGAAGCCTTGGTCCGGCTGATGGCGCATGCGGGCGCATCGGATTCATTGCACACGTTCGATGAGTTTCTCGCACACGCACCAGCCTTTTCCGGCGATTGCCCCGCGCTTGTCGCCGCGTACTATTCGCCCGCCAAGCTGAACCGGCCCGAAGCGCGCTTGTTCTTTCTCTCACCCGATAGACTTCCCTTGCCGTCATGACACGTCTCGCTCGTTTCACTCTCGGACGACTGGCACGCGAGGCGGGACTCTCGCGTTCCTCGCTGCTGCACTATGAAACGCTGGGCTTGCTCGTGCCGGTCGCACGCAGCACCGCGGGCTACCGGCTCTACGATGAGACGCAACGCGAACGTCTACGCGCAATCTGCGCGTACCGGGCCGCCGGATTACCACTAGCCGCAATACGCGACGTCCTCGCGAACGAGGCAGACGCAGCCGCCCAGATCCTTGAAAGGCATTTGATGGTGCTAACGGAGGAAATCGCGCGTCTCAAACAGCGTCAGAATGCAATTGCGACGTTGCTCGCGCAACCATCGTTTCGTCGGAGAGGAAAGAAGCGTGGCAAAGACGCGTGGGTGGCGATGCTGCGTAGCGCCGGCTTCGACGATGCGGAGATGGACAGGTGGCATGCAGAGTTCGAGGCAGAAAACCCCGACTCGCATGCAGCGTTTCTGGCTTCGCTCGGGCTGACGCCCAAAGAGGTGAATGCCATCCGCCGGCGCGCGAAGCTCACAGGCAACGCAGCCATCGGCCACGCAGCCTGATGAAAGTCATTGACAGTCAAACCTGGAAATGTGCGCCACCGCACCTTCTCGCGTGACTCTGACGCGCGTCGTCGCGCTTGGCCGTCTACTCTGCAGCAACCGGCTTTCACCTCCCAATTTCGCCAACCAGGAGACGTTCATTCCATGCATGAAACAAGCGATAGGGTTCGCGCGTTCATCGAGGAAGTCCTGAATCAAGGGCAGATCGACGCCGCAGAGCGGTTTTTCTGGGAGGACATGGTCGAGCAGGTGCCGTTCCCCGGCCAGGGTCCCGGTATCGAGGGCCTCAAGGAGGTCGTTCGAGGGATGCGAGCCGCGTTCCCGGACATGCATTGGCGCGTCGAGGAACAACTCACGGAAGGCGACCGCGTGCTGACCCGCTTCGAGTGGACGGGCACGCACAGGGGAGCGTTCCTCGGCGTGGACGCTACGGGGCGCTCCGTCAAGGTCTGGGGCATGGTCATCGATCGCTTTCAGGACGGCAGGATCAAGGAAACCCGCCTCCTCATGGACACGCTCGGGCTGATGATCCAGCTGGGCGCGGTTCCTCCACCGGGCCAGTGAAACCGCGATAACCTGGTTGGTCCCGCGTCCCGCTGCAGGACCAACCCAGTGCGCCCCTCTTGGCTCGTTACAACGACAGCTTGCACGCCTCATGCAGCGAAGTGAGTCTGCGCACGGGCTCCGCTACATAAGGGTTGCTCTCGTCCCATGCGTAGCCCGCCAGCACCGAGCTAATCATCCGACGGATCAAGGGTGTTTGGCGCGGGTAGTAAATGATGTCCTGCAGCTCGCCCGTGTACCAGCGCTCGACGAAGGCGCGGAACGTGTCGATCCCCTTGCGCAGCGGCACGTCGTATTCGGCCTGCCAGTCCACGGCCGCGCCGCCGAGCGCGCGCTCGAGTACCTTCACGGCCAGGTGCGCCGAACGCAGCGCGATGGTGACGCCCGAAGAAAACACCGGGTCAAGAAACTCGCCCGCGTTGCCGAGCAGCGCGAAGCCCGGGCCATGCAATCGTTCGACGTTGGCCGAATAACCGCCAATCTGGTTCACCGGCATGAGAAACGGCGCGTCGCCGATCAGGCGGTTCAGTGTCGGCTCCTCGCGAATGAGCGCGCGCAGCCGCGCCTCGCGTTCCGCTTGCGGCATGTCGAGGAAAGCGGCATCGGCAACACAGCCCACCGACGAGCGCCCGCCCGCGAGCGGGATCATCCAGAACCAGACGTCGCGGTGCTCGGGGTGTGTCGCGATGCAAATCTTGTTGCGGTCGAAGACGTCAAGCGGCAGCCCGTCGCGCACGTGGCTGAAGATCGCGGCACGCGTCGGCATGCCGGTGGGCGCCTCCAGATCCAGGAGGCGCGGTAGCACGCGGCCAAATCCGCTCGCGTCGAGCACGAAACGCGCGTGCACTTCATAGCGCGCCTGGTTTTCGTCGATCGCCTCCAGCACCGGCGCGTCGCCCGTGCGCATGCCCGTCACCGTGTGGCCGAAGCGCACCTCGGCGCCCTGCTTCGCGGCGCAGCCGATCAACAGATCGTCGAACTTCGCGCGCTCGACCTGGTAGGTCGTGCCCCAGCCCTCTGAGTGTTTGTCGCGGAAGTCGTACGACGATACCTCGTCGCGCCACACGAAATGCGCGCCATTCTTGTACTGAAAGCCGGCTTCCACCACCGCCTGCAGCATGCCGGCCTCTTCCAGGTACGCCATGCTTTGCGGCAAGAGGCTCTCGCCGATCGAAAAGCGCGGGAAATGCTGGCGCTCCAGTACGAGCACCGAGCGTCCGGCCTTGCGCAATAGGGCCGCAGCGACCGCGCCCGAGGGGCCCGCGCCGATGATCGCCACGTCGACGGTTTCGCGTCGCGTGGACGGCGTAACGGCTTCTCCAATGCTCTTTTCCATAGTCCTTTCCCTTCTCTGCGTCCTGACGCGCTCTGTTACGTCCTGTCACGTCCTGTTACGACTGTATGCCCAATGCAAGCGCACTTTGCTGCGCGAAACCGTGATTCTGACACCCCTCGCTGCGCCCTTGCATTTACAATGCCCATTCGCGTCCATGACCGCATTCGCAACGGGTGAAAAAATATGTCGGTTTCCGAATCAAATTACGTGCCGTTCGTCCCGGAAACGGCCTTCGGTATCTGGTTTCTCCGCACCCATACGTGGGAGCACCACGTGCTGCGCGTGGCGATCAACGACCTCAAGCGGCTCGTCGACGTGCCGTTGCCCGACGCGCCCGAAATCGTCGATGTCGGCTGCGGCCAGGGCAAGTCGTTCCGCCTGCTGGCCGAGGCTTTCCGCCCGCGCCGCATCGTCGGGGTCGACTATCACGAGGCGTCGCTCGAACTGGCGGCGCGTGCGGCACGCACGTGCCAGGACGAATTGCAGACGCAAACCGCGTTCGAACTGCTGCACGGCGATTGCGCGAGCCTGCCGTTACCCACGGCCAGCGCGGACATCGTCTTCTGCCACCAGACTTTCCATCACCTCGTCGAGCAGGAACGCGCGCTCGCGGAATTCCACCGCGTGCTCAAGCCGGGCGGCGTGCTGCTCTTCGCCGAATCCACTGAAGCTTATATCCGCTCGTGGGTCATCCGCCTGCTGTTCCGCCATCCCATGCACGTGCAGAAGAGCGCCAACGGCTACCTCGAAATGATTCGCGCAGCGGGTTTCCGTTTTTCGGAGTGCAATGTTTCGCTGCCCTATCTGTGGTGGAGCCGTGCCACCGATTTCGGTCTCTTCGAGCGCCTCGGCCTGCATCATCCCAAGCCTGGGAAGCGGCGCGAAACCCTGGTCAACGTAGCCGCCGTGAAGGCGGCATGAAGGCGGCGTGAGCCGGGTCGCCCGCCGCCGCCTGCTGCGGGCTACTTGCCGCCCTTGAGCGTCACCACGTCGCCGACGAGCGCCACGCCGGCGATCATCGCGCCCGCGCCGCAGGTGAACTCCGTGGCACTCTCGCGCAGTTCGTTCTTGTAGTTGCTCTTGATGTTGATGACCGCGTTGCCGCCTTCCTTGCGCGCGCGTTCCTGCAGCTCCTGCACGGCCGAAAGGAACACGTGCTGGCAGGCCGCTTCGTCGCTCTTGCCAAATGCGTTCGTCTTCTTGTTCGTGGAGAACTGACCCAGCGTCTTCTTCACCGCCGGATGCGGTTGGCCCGCAAAGTACAACGCAATGTCGTCGCTCACCTTGCCGGGCTCGCTCTGCAGCGCCACATCCACCGAATAGGTGTCGACGGTATTGCGTGCGTAGGCGTGCGACGTCGCGAAGGCCGCGCACAGCGCGGCGAACATCCACAATTTCTTCATTGCTTTTCTCCGTTGGTTCAGTTCGCTTGCAGCACCACGAGGTCGCCTGTGACGGCGATGGCCGCTGCACTCTGGCTCACGCCGCAGGTGTATTCGGTGGCCGACCCGGTTTCGCTGCCGTGAAAGCGCGTGGTCACGTTGATGACGGCGTTGGCGCCCTTGTTGTGGGCGTCCGCGCGCAGCTTGTCGAGTGCCATGGCGAGCACCTTGTTGCAGCTGGCCTCGGCGCCGTCGGTCGCGCGGGCGACACGCAAGGAGTGCGAGGCATCACCGACGTGGCGCACCACTTCCGGATGCGGCTGCGCACCGAAATACACGGCGATTTTCGTGGCGGGGTCCGCGCTGGACGCGGCTTTCGCCGTCGAGAGCGAAGCTGCGGGCTGGATCGGCAGCGTGAGGCGCTGCGATCCGCAAGCGGCCAACGTCAGGCTGACGATCGCGGCCATGCTCAGCGTGAGGTAAGTCTTTTTCATTGGAATCCTCATTATCTTCAGGGTTGCCCGAAACTTCAGACTGCATTCCAGGCGCGAAACACCAGGCTGGCGCAACTGCCGCCGAACCCGAATGAAACCGACATCGCCGTATCGATGCGTGCGTCGCGCGTTTCACGCACGAGCGGCATGCCGGCGGCAGCCGCATCGAGTGCCTCGATGCCCACGGCACCCGCAATCCGGCGATCGCGCATCATCAGCAGCGTGTAAATGGCTTCGTGCGCACCGCACGCGCCGAGCGGATGGCCGCTGAGCGCCTTCGTCGACGAGAACGCAGGCACCTCGCCGCCAAACACGGTGCGCAACGCGAGCAGCTCCTCGATATCGCCCGATGGCGTCGAAGGCGCATGAGTGTTGATGTAGTCCGGGCGGCAGCCGGCCTCGGCGAGCGCCTCGCGCATTGCGCGCGCAATGCCGCCCGCCTGCGGCGCGACCATCTGCGCACCGTCGGTGCACTGGCCGTAGCCGGTCAGCTCCGCGTAGATGCGCGCGTTGCGCGCCTGCGCATGCGCGAGCGATTCGAGCACGAGGATGCCAGCGCCCGAGCCGATCACGAAGCCGTCGCGCTGCGCGTCATAAGGCCTCGACGCCCGTTCGGGCGTGTCGTTGAAGCCGCGCGAGAGTGCGCCCATCGCGTCGAACATCAGCGTCATGTTGTCGTGCAGGCCTTCGGCGCCGCCCGCGAGCACGATGTCCTGGCGGCCCGTCTGGATCAGCTGCATGGCCTGGCCGATCGCGAGCGCGGAAGTCGTGCACGCCGACGAAGGCGAATACGTGACGCCTTGCATTCCGAACACGTGCGCAAGATTCGCCGATGTCGTGCTGCTCATCGCCTGCGGCACCGTATAGGGCGGCACGCGGTCGATGCCGCGCGCGTTCGCGCTTTCCATGGCCGTGTCGTAGGCGGACATCGTGCCGACGCCCGAGCCCACCACCGCGCCGGCCCGAGGCGTGCGCAGCGCGTGCGCGTCGAGCTGCGCATCGGCGATCGCGCTGCGCGCGGCGTGGCAGGCAAAGCGCGCCGTGTCGCCCATGAAGCGTTCGGCTTTGCGCTCGAACGGCGCTTCGCCGTCCACCGAAGCCACGCCCGCCACCTGGCTCGCGAAGCCGCGTTCGCGCCACGCCTGAACGCGCGTGATGCCGCCCCGCCCGTCGCGCAATCGCGAGGAAACGCCGTCGAGCGTATTGCCGAGGCACGAGACGATGCCGATACCCGTCACGACGACGCGCTGCAAGCCGCCCGCTGATAACGATGTCGGCATGCTCAACGCGCGCGCCGGAAGATCAGCGACGTGTTCACGCCGCCAAACGCGAAGTTGTTGCTCATCACGTATTCGGCGTCTATCGTGCGCGGCTCGCCCAGGATGTAGTCGAGCGGCGCGCAGGCCGGATCGACCTCGGTCAGGTTGAGCGTGGGCGCGTACCAGTTGCGCTTCATCATCTCGATCGTCCACCAGGCCTCGATCGCGCCACAGGCGCCGAGCGTATGGCCGATATAGCTCTTGAGCGAGCTGATCGGCATGCGCGCGCCGAAGGTCTCCGCCGTAGCCTGGCTTTCGGCCACGTCGCCGCGATCCGTGGAGGTGCCGTGCGCATTCACGTACGCGATCGCTTCGGGGGCCAACTGCGCGTCGTCGAGTGCCTGACGCATCGCGACCGCCATCGTCGCCGCCGTGGGCTGCGTGATATGCGCGCCATCCGAATTGCAGCCGAAGCCCACCACTTCCGCATGAATGCGCGCGCCGCGCGCCACGGCATGCTCGTATTCCTCGAGCACGAGCGTCGCCGCGCCCTCGCCCACCACGAGCCCGTCGCGCGCGGCATCGAACGGACGTGGCGTGAGTTGCGGCTCGTCGTTGCGCGTGCTCGTGGCATAGAGCATGTCGAACACCGCCACGCCGGGCCCCGAGAGTTCCTCGGCGCCGCCCGCGAGCATCAGCGTCTGTTTGCCGTTCGCGATCATCTCGTAGGCGTAGCCGATTGCCTGGCTGCCCGAAGCGCACGCGCACGACGTCGGCACGATGCGCCCCTTGAGGTCCCAGAAGAGGCTCACGTTCACGGCCGTGGTGTGCGGCATCATCTGCACGTAGCTGTTCGACGTCACATCGCTCATCGAGCCCGTTTCGAGCATCTTGCCGAACGCGCGCACCGGCTCGACCGAGCCCGCCGAGGACCCGTACGCCACCCCCATGCGGCCGTCCTTGATCGACGCATCGTCGAGCAGGCCCGCGTCGGCCAGCGCGTGCTCGCTCGCACGCACGGCGTAGAGCGAGACCGGGCCCATCGAACGCGTTTTCTTGCGCGGGTAATAGTCAGGCGCAGTGAACGCCGGCAGCGGGCACGCGAGGCGCGTATGCAGCGCCTCGATATAGTCCCAGTCGTGCACGCGCTTGACGGCGTTGACGCCGCCCTTGAGCGCGGCTTCGACCTGCGCCCACTGATCGCCGAGCGCGGTCACGCCGCCCATGCCGGTAATGACGACGCGCTTCATCAGACCATCCCGCCGTTGACGCCGATAACCTGGCGCGTGACATAAGACGCCGCGTCGGACATCAGGAAGCCGACCACGGCCGCGACTTCGGCGGGCTGCCCCACGCGATTCATCGGCACGGCCTTGAGCGCGTGTTCGAGCGGCACGTCGTCGAGCATGCCCGTATCGACGAGCCCGGGCGCGACGCTGTTGACCGTGATGTTGCGGGTGGCCAGTTCCACCGCGAGCGCCTTCGTCGCGCCGATCAGCCCGGCCTTGGCGGCGCTGTAGTTGACCTGCCCGCGATTGCCCGTCACGCCCGACACGGATGCCACCGTCACGATCCGGCCGCCCTTGCGCGCACGCACCATCGGCATGACGAGCGGATGGACGACGTTGTAGAACGCGTCGAGGCCAGTTTCGAGCACGATGTCCCAGTCTTCGTCGGTCAGTGCGGGGAACGCGGCGTCGCGCGTCACGCCCGCGCAGCAGACGATGCCGTAGTAGGCGCCGTGCGCCGCCACGTCGTTTTCGAGCGCGGCGCGGCATGCGGCGCGCTCGCGCACGTCGAACTGCAGCACGCTGGCCGTGCCGCCCTGTGCGACGATGCCTGCCGTGACGGCATCCGCTTCGTTGCGGCCCGTGCGGCAATGCACGGTGACGGCAAAGCCGTCCGCGGCAAGATGGTAGGCGATCGCGCGACCAATGCCGCGGCTCGCGCCGGTAACGAGAACACGCCGGCTCATGATCTGGAATTCTCCTCGATGAAAGTCTGGAAATCGCGCGGCTGATACACCTTCACGGTGGCCTCGGCCAATAGCTTGTCTTCCTGATTGATGGTGCAGCCGTATGCGCCGTGGCCTTCATCGCTGCGCAGCAGTTCGCTAACCGTCACGCTGAGTGGCGCGCCGCCTGCGAACGCAGCTTGAGCCGCCTCATAGCGGCGCGTGCCGAGCAGCACGCCTGGGCGCGCGGGCTTGCCTTCGCGCATCGACAGCAGGCCGACGTGGGCGGCGATCGCCTGCGCCATCAGTTCGATGCCGATCCATGCGGGCATCGCGCCCTGCTCGTCGGCGTACCATGCATCGGCGCGCACGCTGGCAAGCGCCGTGAGCGATTCGTCGCTGCATGCGGCGACCGAATCGAGCAGCAGCATCGTGCCGCGGTGCGGGATGATCGTCTCGATCGGCGGGAACGCATCCGTCGGGGAGGAAAGAGCGGAATTCATGGCCTCGATCACCGTCCGAGTATGAGTGAAACGTTGCTGCCGCCAAACGCGAAAGAGTTGCTCATCACGTATTGGCGCACGCCGTTGCGCGGCAAATGCCGCACGCCTTCGATCAGGTCGAGCGCGGGCAGCGCCGGGTCGGCTTGTCCGTCCCACAGATGGCGCGGCAGCGCGACGTCGTCGCGAGCGAGCGCGAGCCATGCCAGGCCCAGTTCGCTCGCGCCCGCCGCGCCGAGCGTATGGCCCGTGAGCGGCTTCGTGCCGCTCGCGGCCACGCCGTCGGGGAACACGCGCGCCATCAGATGCGCTTCCATCTGGTCGTTCTTGATCGTGGCCGTTGCGTGCAGGTTGACGTAGCCGATCGCGGCCGCGCCGATGCCCGCGTCGGCGAGCGCCGCACGCAAGGCGAGTTCGCCGCCCGCGCCTTGCGGGTCGGGCGCGGAAATATGGTGGGCGTCGCTCGACTCGCCCGCGCCCGCGAGCATCACCGGCCCTTCCTCGCGGGTCATCAGGAACACCGCCGCGCCTTCGCCGATGTTGATGCCGCGACGCTGCGCGCTCATCGGGTTGGTTCGCACGGGGCTCGTCGATTCGAGCGAGGCGAAGCCTTGCAGCGTGAGCTCGCAAAGCGAGTCGACGCCGCCCGCGACGACGGCATCGCACAGGTTCGCCCGCAGCAGACGGCGTGCGGCGGCGAACGCCTTGGCGCTCGACGTGCACGCCGTGGAGATCGTGTATGCCGGCCCGCGCAGATCGAGCGCCGCGGCGGCGAACGGCGCGGCCGTGCCGATCTCCATCTGGCGGTAGTCGAACGCCGAAGCGGCTTCTTGCTGCACAGGCTGCGTGAACATCGTTTCCGCGGCGCTGATGCCCGACGTGCTCGTACCCAGCACGACGCCGATACGGCCCGCGCCAAAGCGTTCGCGCGCGGCTTCGATGGCGCTGCGGATCTGTGCCAGTGCAGCGAGCAGAAGCCGGTTGTTGCGGCAGTCGTAGCAGGCGAGCGATGCGGGCGGCGCGACGTCGAGCGGCGCCTTCACGCTGCCCGCGAACGCCGTACCGGTGCGTGTCGCGATCGGCCCCATGCCGGGCGCCTCGCCGCGCGCGAGCGCTGCGACGATCGCAGGGACGTCGTCGCCGAGCGCGTTGACCATGCCGAGCGCATGCAAATAGACAGGGAGCGCCATCAGGCCTTTCTCCGTTGATTCGTGGGCATGCCGCTTGTTCCGCTTATGCCGATAGGCGCGAGCATGACGGACACCATGATGCCGAGCGACAGGGTGGCGCCGAAGCTCTTGAGCGCGGGCATGGAACTCATGCCGAGCATGCCGAACGAGAGCAGCGTGGTCGCGGCGGACAGCAGCACGCCCGTCCATACCGCGCCGCGATCGGTGGCAGCGCGCATCGCGCCTTCGCGCAGAAAGACGGCATAGTTCGCACCCACGCCGAGCACGAGCATCAGCGCCAGCATGTTGAAGAGATTGATGCGCACGTGCGCATAGCCGAACGCTGCGAGCGTGACGCCGATGGCGAGCCATACCGGCAGCGCGACCGCGATCGCCCCGCGCCAGCCATAGCGGAACATCAGCAGCGCGAGCACGAGCGTGAGCGCGCCCGCGAGCCAGATCGTGCCGTCCCATCGATAGACGCCGAAGAGCCGCGACACGCTCGCCGCCTTGTCGACGAAGCTCACGCCGGGCAACGCGTGCGCGACGTCGAGCAGCGCAGGTGCGTTCGCAGCGGACACACCCTGCGGAATCACGATCGCCGCGAATGCACCGGGCGTGCTCGCGGAACGGCCGAGCCACAAGTGGCGGAACGGCAGCGACCAGGGTTCGGCAAGCCAGTCGTCCACGTGCAGCATGGAAGCGCGCGAGTGCGCCCAGGCATCGAGCCACGTTTGCGCCACCTCGTCACGAAAGCCCGCTGCGCCCAGCAGCGAGCGCAAGGCGGCGGGATCGGCGAACACATGCGCGCCGAGCAGTGCGCGATCGGCCCGCTGCCGCGCTTCGGACGGCACGAACGATGTCACCGATTGCCAGCCGCTCAGCGCGGACGCGCCCGTGAGCGTGCCGAGCCGCGCGCACAACGCGTCGGTGCGCTCGAGCACGGCCTCGGGCGACGCGCCGCGCACGACGAAGAACTGCGCGCTGTTGTCGGCCCCCACCGCGCTAGACACCACGCGCTCCTGCGCGACGAGCGCCGGATCCCGTTGGATCAGTAGATGAATGTCGTCATCGCTGCGCAGTTGCAGCCAGCCCGGCACGGCGATGACAACGAGCGCCAGCGCGACGCCCCACGCGCGACGGCCGCCGATCAGCGCCTGCCATTTCGCGAGCGAGGCCGCGGCCACCGCGAAGAGCGTATGCGGACTGCGGCGCGCGGGCTGCGTCAAGAGGCTCGGCAGCAGCCAGACAACAGAAGCGAAAGCCGTGAAGATGCCGACGATGGCGAAGCACGCGATCTGCCTGAGCGCCGGAAACGGCGCGAACGTCAGAATGGCGTAGCCAAGCAGGCTCGTGCTGAGCGCCACCGTGAGCGCGGGCAGCACCTCCCGCGCGCCGCGCCGCGAATCCCAGCCGTGCCGCGTGCCGAGGTACACGACGAAGTACTGAATGGAGTAATCGACCGCCTCGCCGATCAGGCTCGCGCCGAACACCAGCGTCAGCAGATGCAGCTTGCCGAAGACGAGCATCGTGGCCGCGAGCGCGCACACGATGCCGAGCGCGGTGGAAACGAAACCGAGCAGGATCAGCCGAGGCGAGCGGAAGATCCAGAGCATGAGCAGCGCGATGCCCACGGCCGAAACGATGCCGATCACATGGACGTCGCGCTCCGAGGCGCGCCGCGCAGACTCGGCATAGAACACGGCGCCCGTGCGCGCGACCGTGACGTCGGGCCACGACGTCTTGAGCGCCGCTTCGCCGTTTGCGACGGCAAGCAGCACGCCCCGTTGAACGTCGGATTCGTAGGCAGACCCAGGCAGCGTGCCGATCACGAGCACGCTCGTGGTGTTGCCGCGATGCGCAACGAGGAAACCGTCCTCGATGGTGAGATTCGATGCCGCGAGCGGCAGCCCTGCGAGCCAGTGCTGAAGCCAGCCGAACGGATCGTCGGCGAGCGACGTTGCGAGACCCGCGTTCGGCAGGCCATAGAGGCGCTCGGCGAGCGCGCCGCGCAGCGTTTCTGTGCTCCCCGAGGCAGTCGCGCGGTCTTGCGCGGTCAGCAGGCCAAAGCGGTATGGCAGGTAGAAACGCGTAATGCGGCCGAGATCGAATGGCGGAACTTGTGCCGTCACCGAAGCGAACGCGTGGCTCGCGCTCAGCACCGCGCCCAGTTGGCCCGCTGCCGCTTTCGCGTGCGCCGCGTCGCTGCTCGACACGAGCAGCACGGCGCGGTTGCCGAGCGCGCTCGCGAGCTGGTCCACGGCCTCTTCGGCCACGGAGTCGGCCTCGGTTGCCGGCAGCAGTGCGAGCAGGTTCGTCTGCAGGGGCGTCGGCCCCGCAAAGCGCCAGGCGCAATACAGCGCCGCCGCGAGCGCGAGCAGCAGCCACATGGCGCGCAGCGTCCACTGCCGCCACGGCTGGGTTGCGGTGCGAAGCTCCGAGGAACTCACTATGGCGTTCCGAAAAGTTTCTGGTCGGCGGGCAAGAGTTCGGACACCTGCGCGCTGCCGCTAAAGTCATACTGCGTGACGTCGCCGTTGGCGAACGTGATGCGCAAGCTGTGCAGGAAGTCGCCGCCTTCCATCTCGATGCCGCGCAGCGCCTGCGCGATCTGCGGCTGGCGCGGCACGAGGCGCATCTGCCATTGCGAAGGCGTGCCGCGCGCCGCTACGTCGAATTGCGAGTACAGCCCGCTCAGGTCGCCGCCGAGCATCGCCCGCATCATCTTCGCAATCTCTGCCGCACCGCGCGCGCCCTGCGCGCCGTCGTTCCGGGTGCGCTGATCGGGTTGACCGTTGGCATCGATCACGGTGACGCCGCTGTCGCGCATGATCCACGTTTTCCTGTACGGCGTTTCGACCTGCCAGATCACGCCGCGCTCGCGAAAGAACAGCAGCGAGCCCGTGCTGACGAGCGGGGCTTTCATCGCGGCAAGCGTCTGCGTTTGCGTGAAATGCGCACGCACGCCGTTCGCGCGCGCAAGACGCGACGCGATCTGCGAGACGAGTGCCGCGTCGCCGGCGTCCGTGCTCAGGTTCACGGGCGCCGTCGCGGCCTGCGCCGGCATCCACATCGACTGAAGCGCAAGCAGTGCGGCCACCGCCGCGCATCGTTTCAACGCGCCCATGCACGCTCCAGCTTTTCGAACACGACAGGCGGCGAGACGAACTGCAGCTCCTGCGTGGCGGCGCTCACGGCGACCTGGATCGTGTAGCCCTTCGTGAGCCGCGTGCGCGATTCGCGATCGTAGACTTCGTAGCCGATTTTCAGGCGATTTTCGTACTCGAGCAGATGTGCGCAGACTTCGAGCTGCTGCCCATAAACGGCGGGCCGCACATACTTCAAATGCGCTTCGACCACGGGCCACACGTACCCCGACGCCTGCATCTCGCGATAGTCGTAGTCGAACTTGCGCAGCAGCGCCGCGCGGCCGAACTCGAAATACTTCAGATAGTGGCCGTGCCAGCAGACATTCATCGCGTCCACGTCATGGAACGGCACTTCCACATTCGCGCTCGCGCTCAACATCGGCGCAACCTTGCGTGATTCGCTCATGGCCTGCCCTCCGCGTTCGGCCCGAGGAATTCGCCGGTTGCGATTCGCTCCGTCATGGCGCGCAGTTCGTGTTCGAGCGCACGGTCCTCGTCGACGAATGGCGACGTCGCGGCCACGTCTTCCATGAATGCGGCAAGCGGCTCGGGAATGACGGTCTCGGCATTGCCGCGCAGTCGCAGTCGCGCGGCCTGCACGGTGGCGAGCGCGTGGGCGGCCGCGACCTGCTCCGTGAGTTGCAGCACGCGCAAGCAGTCGCGCGCCGCGATCGTCCCCATGCTCACCTTGTCCTGATTGTGTGCTTCCGTCGAGCGGGAAAACACGCTCGCGGGCATCGTGTGCTTGAGCGCCTCCGCCGTCCACGCCGACGACGAAATCTGCACAGCCTTGAAGCCGTGATTGATCGGCGCGCGCGCCCTCGTCGCGCCCGTGAGGTTGCGCGGCAGGCCGTTGTTGAACTTGTCGTCGACGAGCAAGGCGAGCTGCCGGTCCATCAGGTCGGCAAGATTCGCCACGGCCGTCTTGAGGCCGTCCATGGCGAACGCAATATGGCCGCCGTAGAAGTTGCCGCCGTGCAGCACGCGCTCGCCGTCGGGATCGATCAGCGGATTGTCGTTGGCGCTGTTCAGTTCGTTCTCGATGTCGCGGCGCATCCACGTGAGCGCGTCGTTCGCGACGCCGATTACATGCGGCGCGCAACGGATCGAATAGCGGTCCTGCAAGCGGTGGCCCGGCGTGTCCGGTCGGCCGGCCAGGTCAGCGCGGATCCAGGCCGCCGCTTCGCCCTGCCCGGCGTGCGGCTTGGCTTCGAAGATGAACGCGTCGAAATGCGCGGCGCGCCCGTCGAGCGCCACCGTGGCGAGCGCGGTGAGGCGCGCGGCGAGGCGCGAGAGCTGCGCCGCGCGCGTGAACGCGAGGCACGCGAGGCCCGTCATGACCGCCGTGCCGTTCATCAGCGCGAGGCCTTCCTTGGGCGCGAGCGTGAGCGGTTCGCGGCCTAGCGCGAACCACGCGTCGCGTGCCTCGCAGGGCGCGCCGCGAAACTGCACGCCGCGCTCGCCAACCAGCGCCGCTGCGACATACGAAAGCGGCGTGAGGTCGCCGCTTGCGCCCACCGAGCCTTCCGCGGGAATCCGCGGCAACACGCGATGATTGACGAGATCGGCGAGACGTTCGAGCAGCACCGGTCGCACGCCCGAAAGCCCGAACGCCAGCGAATTCAGACGCGCGGCGATCACGGCGAGCGCCGAGGCGTCGTCGAGATACTCGCCCATGCCGCAGCCGTGATAGCGCGTGAGCTGCAGCGGCAGGGCCTCGACGAGCGCCATCGGCACGTCGACGACGCAGGCGTCGCCGTAGCCCGTATTGACACCGTACACGGTCGCACCGGCTTCGAGATGGCGGCGCAAAAACTCCGCGCCGCGCGCGATGCGTTCGCGCCAGGCCGGGTCATCGTTGAGCCGCACGGCGGCGCCGCCACGCGCCACCGCCACGACGTCCTCGATCGTCAAATGGCGGCCGCCGAATACCACGGCATCCGCCTTGACTCCGGCATCCTTCAGGTCAGTCTCTGCCATTCGCTCCCCCACTGGGGCGCGCCCAGAAATCGTAGAAGTTGAACCATTGGTAAGGCGCCTTGCGGCAATAGTGTTCGAGGCGCGACGCGAAGCGCTGCGCCCATGCCGCAATATGCTCGGCGCGGCCCCGCCGCGGCAGCTCGATACGCTCGGCGAACGGCTCGAAGTAAAGCCGGTAGCCCGTGCGCTCTTTCAGGCAGAACAACAGATAAACGGGGCACGCGAGCGCATGCGCCAATACATAAGGTCCCTGAGCAAACGCGGCGGTCTCGCCGAGGAATTGCGCCTCGGTGGTACGGCCCGTTTCGCGCGCAGGCGTGCGGTCGCCGACGATGACGAGCAGCTCGCCGCGCTCGATGCGCTCCTGCATCATCAGCGCCGTTTGCGGGCCGAAGTCGCTCACCGGCACGAGATGCTGCGCGAAATCGTGATGGGCGGTAGCCAGCACGCTGTTGAAGCGTTTCGCGTGCTCCGTGTAGACGATGGCCGTCACCTTCGTCTGCGCGCCGCGCACGGCCAGCGCCCGCGCCATCTCGAGGTTGCCGTGGTGCGAGCCGATCACGAGCGCGCCGCGGCCGCTCGCGATCAACGCGTCGAACGCGCGTGGGTCGTCGATCTCCACGTCGGCCGGACCGACGCGGCCCGTCCAGGCGGCCAGCTTGTCGAAGCCCGATTGCGCGAACGAGAGCATATGGCGGTAGGCCGTGAACCAGCCGGGGCGCGGCGTCTCGCGCTCCGGCGAACACTGCTGCAGCCGGTCGAAATAGCGCCGCGAGGCGTCCCGCGCGGGGCGGCCCGTCACGAGGAAGTACGCGACGATCGGATGCAGCCAAAGCGCGGTGAAGCGCCGCCCGAACAGGCCGCAACTCCAGGCGAGCAGCGCCATGCCGAGCCGGCTGCCGCGTTCGGCAGTGCGCCACCACGGATCGTTGCCGTCGCCCGCAGCCGCCGTCCGTGCCAGAACCTGCGGCAGGACCTTATGCACGAGGAGCAGCGGCAGACGCGCGAGCATGCCTGCGACGAGCCGCGTATGGCTGCGGCTGATACGCACGTTGTCCCACAGCACGTCGAAATGCGAGACGCCATCGGCCGCGTAGGTGACGGCGGTCGGAATCGAGACGAACGCCACGCGCCGCCAGTGCAGGCGCACGAGAATCTCGATGTCGAAGTCCATGCGCTCGGGCAGCTTCACGCTGTCGATCAGCGCGCACGCGAGGTCGAGCGGATAGAGGCGAAAGCCGCACATCGAATCGCGAATCGTGAACGAGAGCGTCTCGATCCACACCCAGACGTGGGTCAGATAGCGCCCATAGAGGCGCGCTTTCGGCACACTCTCGTCGTACACGGGCTGGCCGATCACGACCGCGCGCGGATTGGCCTGCGCGGCGGCGAGAAAGCGCGGGACGTCCGCGGCGTCGTGCTGGCCGTCGGCGTCGATCTGCAGCGCGTGCGTATAGCCGGCGTCGCGCGCGACGCGCAGCCCCGCCATCACCGCCGCGCCCTTGCCGCCGTTCACGGGCAGGCGCCGCAGCGTGAGCTTGCCGGCGTAGCGGCGCGCGAGGTCCGCCAGCACCTGCTGGGTGGCTTCGTCGCTGCCGTCGTCCACGACGATGAGCGGCAGGCCGTGGACCATCAGATTCGCCACGGTGCCGCCGATCGCGTCCTTGTGGTTGTAGATCGGAATGACGATACAGGCCGCGAGGCTCATGCGGGCTCCCTGTATACGAAAGCGCCGGACGCGCAGTCACGCTCGCCGACGCGCCACGCGAACGCTACGCGGCGGCGCACGGCGTCGTGCTTGAGCACGAGCTTGAGCAGCACGCCCGGCGGTACCGGCATGGTGAATTTCAGTTGATCGATCGAGGCGAGCGCGCGCACGCCGGGCACCCAGTCGCGCGCGAAACGCATCGCCCAGTCCACCTGCACGACGCCCGGCAGAATCGGCAGCCCCGGAAAGTGGCCCGCGAAATGAACGAGCGTGTGCGGCACGCGTAATTCGAATGCCCGCCCTTCTGCGTCGTCCCATTGAGCGAGCAGCTCGAACCCTTCTTCGCTGGCCGCGAACGCGCGGGCGACCGCTTGTGCCTGAACCTTGCCGCGCGAGTCGGCTGGCAGCGCGCGATGAATGCGCCAGTGGCGCGGCAGAACGACAGTGTCGAACCAGGCGGCGAGATGGCGGCGCAATGCTTTCAGGAGCAGAACGCGGCCGTCGCGACGCAGCGTTTCGCGGCCCTCTGCGGTGAGCACCACGAGCGCGCCGATGCGCTCGCGCGAGCCGCCTTCGAGCAGTACCGCCCTCACTTCGGCAACGCCGGGATGCAGCAGCAGTTTGCTCTCCATCTCGCTGAGCGACACACGCTTGCCGTCGAGCTTGACCACGCGGTCGAGCCGCCCTTGCAGCACGAAGCGGCCGTATTCATCGAACGCGGCCTTGTCGTCGGTGCGATGCCAGCCGTCGTGGCCGAGGTGCGGCGAGCGCACTTCGAGCGCGCCGCCCTCTTCCGCTGCGGCCGCGCGCACGGCGATGCCCGGCATGGGCGTCCACGCTTGCGCTTCGGTTTGTCTGCGCCAGGCGATGCCGCCCGTTTCCGTACTGCCGTAGATCTCCAGCGGCGCGGCGCCGAACGTGGCGGCATATTGCTTCGCCGTGTCGAGCGGCAGCGGGCCGCCCGACGAGAAAAACGCGCGCGGCTGCGCAGCGAGCGTCGCGAACCCCGGCAGATCGGGCCAGCGCGAGAGCTGTGCAGGCGTCGAGACGACGACAGTCGCGGCACATTGCGCCGAACATTCGGCGATACGCGCCTGCAATTGAGCGGGGTCGGCACAGGTCGCGCGGGCGAACGGCCTGCCCGCGGCCAGCGGCCAGAAGACGCGGAACAGTAACCCGTAAATGTGGTGATGCGGCACGCTCGCGAGCACGGCCGCGTCGCCCAGCAGCGTGCCCCACGCGGCTTCGAGCGTATGCACTTCCGCGTCGAACTGCGCGAGCGTCTTGTGTACGGGCTTCGGCGTGCCGCTGCTGCCCGACGTGAAGAGCGTGAGCAATGCGTTCGCGTCGAACGCCATGCCGGGCTCGACGGGTTGATCCGCAGGGGTATCGGCACACCAGGCGGCAAGCTCGTTTTCGTCGAGCACCGCGTCGTACGCGTCGCTCAGTTCGGCGAGATAGCCCGGCGTCGCGTTCGCCGGAATCACGGGCACCTTGCCGGCCGCAAGCAGTCCGAACAAAGCGCAGGCGAACGGATACGGGTCGTCGCTCCAGAGCGCGAAGCGCAGGCCCGGCCGCGTGCGCATGCGCTCAGCGATGCCAAGCGCATGCGCACGGAACGTATCGAAGTCCGTTACGTTCGCGCCATCGACGCAAACGGCGCTGCGCGGCTCGCGGCAACGCGCCACGAGGAGCTCGTGCAATGCGATCACACCGCCTCCCGTCGCGCAGCACGCGGCAGCATGATCCATTTGCGCCAGACGAACTCGCCGGCGAGCAGCGCACCGATGATCAGATAGGAGAGCATGCCGTTGTAGAGCGACCAGGCGCGCGTGGGCCAGGCAAGCGCCGTCCAGGCAGAAAACGCACTGTTCAAAGCGAAGAAAATACACCAGAGCTGCGTGACGCGGCGCGTATAGCACACGATGTGCGCGGGCGGATCGGGATAGGTCAGGCGTGCGAATTTTTCGACCATCGACGGGCCCTTCACGAGGGTCGCGCCGAAGGCGACGAGCAGCCCGATATTCACGAGCGAAGGATACAGGCGCATGAGCCGTTCGCTATTGGTGATGACGATCGCCACCGAGGCGACATTGAGCATGACGGCAACGGCCCAGTCCACCGGCGTGAGCTTGCGCAGCGTTGCCGCGAGCGCGCCCGTGCCGGCCACGCGCTGCATCCAGAGCAGAACGAGCAGCAGCAAGCCCACGAAGCGCGGCGAATCCCAGCGCCACGCGCAGAGGATCACGACCGGGTAGGCGAGACTGGCCAGCAACCGCCACTTGCTGCGTGCCCGGCCAGCTGCTGCGTCGCTTTCACCTGCACCGGCAGGCTCCGCCGCGCCGTGCCCGCGAAGAACCGTCACGAATCGCCTCAGGCCTGGGTCACGAGCAGCGTCTCGACCGCGACGATCACGTCGCCCACGGTGCGCACCTGCTTGAACTCTTCCGGCTTGATGCGGCGGCCCGTCATTTCCTGGAGCTTGATGGCCAGATCGACGGCATCGATGCTGTCCAGATCCAGTTCCTCGAACAGGTGCGCCTCCGGCGTGACGCGCGCCGGATCGATATCGAAGTTCTCGTGAAAGATCTCGCGGATACGGTCGAGAATTTCAGCTTCGTTCATGATTCAATCCCCTTTCCCTGCAGTGGCTTCCAGCGCCTCGTTTTCGTTTGTGTGCCCCGCGACGAGCGCCGCGAGCGTGTTGATCGACCGGAAGTAGCCGCGCACGTTTTCGTCGTCGGCGTTGATGGTCAGTTGATAGCGCTGGCGCAGCACGATGCCGATCTCCAGTGCGTCGATCGAGTCGAGCCCCACGCCGTCGGTGTCGAACAGCGGCGCGTCGTCGTCGATATCGGCGGGCGTGAGATGCTCGAGATCGAGCGCCTCGATCAGGAGCCGCTTAATTTCCAGTTTTAAAGTATCCATAGTCAAACAGGTGCTGTGTGATTTGCGCCTCGATGGTGCGCGTAACGTTGCGCGCGGCGAGTGCGGAAGGCATGTCGCGCGGCGCGAGCGGCTGGATGCCGATGGGCGCCAGCACGTTCACGCTCATGCGGAAGGGCCGCTGCGGAACGTGATACCAGCGCATCTGCTTGGTGAAGGCGGGCGGATCGCAGTGCATGAGCACAGGCAGAACCGGCGCGCCGGCCTCGAGCGCCGTATGCGCGAAGCCGCGCGAGAACGCATGCAGGCGATTCGGCGCGGGGCTGCGTGAGCCTTCGGGAAAAATGATCATGCTGTAGCCGTTCGCGAGCTGGCGCGCGCAGTCCTGCACGAAGCCTGTGGGATCGGCGTTGCTCACGTACTCGGCCGCGCGCACGATGCCCCAGAAGCACGGGTTGCGCCAGTGCGCGTTCTTCACGACGCAACAGGCCGAAGGCGTGAGCGCGAGCAGCACCACCACGTCGAGATAGGTGGGATGGTTCGCGACAACGATGGCGGGTGCGCCCGAGCGCAGCGCGTTTGCGCCGGCCACGTCGAGCTTCATGACGCCCGCGCGCTGCAAGGCGGCCACGAGCGAGCGGAAAAACCAGTGAATGACCGTGGTGACCGCGCGTTGCCGCGAAGCGCGATGCGGCCAGACCGCTGCGAGCGGAAATACGATCACCGAGAAGAGCAGCCCGCACGCGCCGAAAAACGCGAGACTGAAGCCGGTGGCGAAGAGCCGCCAGCCATAATCAAGCCGAGCCGACATGCCAGCTCCATTGCCATGTGCCGCCGCTGCCCTGCCACGCGGCGCTTTCGCCGCCGCTCAGGCAGTGATGCAGCGCTTCACTTTGCGTAGCGAATTGGCGTGCCTGTGCTGCCGAGCCCGGCTTGTTTTCCGCGATGGAGCACGCGAGCCGGCCTTGCGGCGCCTCGCTCGCATCGAGCAGCAACGCGAACGCGCCGCGCTGCACTTCCTGCTCGACCGTGCCGTAGCGCGCGTCGGCGGGTTCGTCGGCGTAGACGACCAGGACCGGGCTTTCGGGGTCTTCCGTATGCAGCGCATGGCCTTCGAGCAGCGCGTAGCCCAGCGTCTGTGCCCCTGCCGAGAGGGCCGTAGCCGGCGAACGGTCGCCGCGCACGATGCCGAACAGCCCCGTCATCGCATTGAGCACGGAAAGGCTGAAGGCGTTCGGTGAAACGGGCTTGTGTGCTTCGATGTCGCGCAGAATGTCCGTTGTGCGGCGCAACTCGCCGTGCCGTGATGCGAAGACCAGGCGCGGCCTGGTTTGCGCATCGACGCAGTCGCCCGCCACCTTCAGCGCCATCCGCGAAAGCGCGCTCAGGCGGCGGCGCATCATCGGATCGACGAACGCAACCTCAGGCACACTTTCCGATGCGGAAGACCAGAAGGACCAGCGCGCCACGGGCATGGTCCACGACAAATCAGGCATAGGGGTTGATAACGGCGGCCGCAGCGTGCGGGCTCTCGACCCCGGACGGCGTGTGTTTATTCTTCCTCGGCCCGTAAATTTTCTGGGCAGAGTTCTCGTGCGTACTTTAACGGCGGGAATCGCGAGTTATTTAGGGTGGAGCACGAAATATTTTGAAATGATTTGTTACGCATCAAGAGATACATTGAAATCAATAATTTAGGCGCGCGACATAAGCACGCATTTGGACAAAGCAGATGCCGCTCTCAGCATGACGAATATCGGTCGATGGTTTAGCGCATCGAACCCGGCTGAAATAGGCATATATCGGCGCAAGCCGTAGAATGCGGGCGCCGCGGGACAGTTTTCGTCACTGGCTGCCATAACGCCCTACAGTCGGCTTTCAATCATCCGAACACCCTATTCCCCAGTCGCTCCCATGCTTTCCATTTCCACCATCGGGCTGATGGTCTCGGGCTGTGCGATCGTGCTGCTCATGCCGGGGCCGACCAACACGCTGCTCGCTGCCGCCGGGTTGCGGCAGGGCCTGCGCCGCTCCGCGCATCTGACCGCAGCCGAACTGGCCGGCTACCTGGTGTCGATTACCGTCTGGGGGCTTTGCTTCACCCATGCATCGCATTCGCTGGGCTGGCTGCCGAAGGTGCTGCGTGTGGCCAGCAGCCTCTATCTGGCGTGGCTCGCCTTGCGCCTCTGGTTCACGGCCAACTCGATCGAAACCTCGGCCAGGGGCGTAGTGAGCACGCGCACGCTGTTCAGCGCCACGGTGCTCAATCCCAAGGCCATTTTGTTCGCGGGCTCGATTTTCCCGCCCGCGGCGTTCGCGAGCGTCATGACGTGGTCCCAGGCCATGGCGATCTTCGCGGTCTTGCTGATTCCCATCGGCCTGACGTGGATCGCCATTGGCGCCGCGCCGCGCAACGGTCGTGCACCGTTCATTCGTCCCGCGTTCTTCCAGCGCTGCGCGTCCGTCGTGGTGGGCGCCTTCTCCGTGTCGCTCATGTGGGCGCTCGCACACTGACGCTATCGCGTCATTCACGGGCTCGAGCGGCTTGCGGCGGAACGAGTTCGGCAACGCTGAACCAGCGGCTGCCAGGCGTGCCAGCCAGGCGCTGCAGCGCCTCGGCGTCTTTCACGCCGCATTCCACCGGAAAGGACTTCGCTGAGTAAGCGGCTAGCCAGAGGGTCCGCATCACGCCATCGGTGAACGCAACATACGGCACGGCGGCGCTCGCCGGGCAACTGACTTCCGCAAGCGGCACCGGATCTTCTTCGCCGAAACTGAAACCTTCGGCCGCCAGTTCGAAGCGCGGGTCGGCACGCCATATTTGCGGATTGCCGTCTGCGAGCCCGGCGTGCTCGCTGCGCGGGTCGGCACGCCAGAGCCTCAGGAAGCGCGCGCAGTCGACTTCGACCACGGCCCGTTCGTCGTTGCCGTAGTTCGAGCGGCTCACCGACATATACACATCGGTGACCGATGTGCGCACGCGAAAAAGCGCGGCACACTGCCCGTTCAACGCCCTAGCCTGCAGACCCAGATAACTCTCCATCTCCGCTCCCGTATCGCCGCAGCCCATGCTTGCCGGAGAAAAAAGCGGCGGATAGGAGGAACGCGACAGCCATAGGGGCAAAAACGACCTTCTTGTTGCTGGTGCAGGTTTGGCGTTGGGTTGGCGTATTCATTCTCTCGATACAGCGCGTGGGTTCTATGTGCGGCATGCCGATTGGTGGCTTACTTGCGCCATCAAGCCAGCGCCCCCGCACGACGCGCAAGATGCAGCGGGCGCACCACGACACGAGGAGAACGCGCATGCCCACCGAAGACCCGCAGCACCGCTACGTGCTCACGCTATCCTGCCCCGCCGCCGCGGGGCAGGTTGCCGCGGTCGCCGGCTTTCTCGACGCGCACCGCGGCTATATCGACGAGCTCACGGTGTTCGACGACGACATCAGCACGCGCTTCTTCCTGCGCTGCGTCTTTCACGAGGTCGTGCAGCCCGGCGCGGGCGAGCGCTTCGATCTCGCGGGCCTGCGGGACGAGTTCGCGAGCGTCGCGCGCAAGCACGAAATGACCTGGGCCATTCACGACCTGCGGGTGCGTCCCAAAGTGCTCATCATGGTGTCCAAGCTCGAACACTGCCTCGCCGACCTGCTGTTTCGCTGGCGCATGGGCGAGCTGCAGATGGACATTGCGGGCATTGCCTCGAATCACCGCGATTTCGAGCCGCTCGCAAAACAGCATGACCTGCCGTTTCACTATCTCCCCGTCACGCCTGAAACGCGGCGTGAACAGGAAGCCGCCATCCTCGACTTGTTCGATTCGACCGGTTCGGAACTGCTGATTCTCGCGCGCTACATGCAGATTCTTTCAGACGAAACGAGTCGGAGGCTGGCCGGCCGCGCCATCAACATCCACCATTCCTTCCTGCCCGGCTTCAAGGGCGCGCGCCCGTATCACCAGGCGCACGTGCGCGGGGTCAAGCTGATCGGCGCGACCGCGCACTTCGTCACCGACGATCTCGACGAAGGCCCGATCATCGAGCAGGAAGTGCAGCGGGTGGACCACTCGCTGAACCCCGAGCGCCTGCTGGCCGTCGGCCGAGACGTGGAATGCGTGACGCTCGCGCGCGCCGTGCGCGTATTTCTCGAGCGCCGGGTCTTCATCAACGACGGCCGCACCGTCGTACTGTAAGCAAGCGTATGAGCGTTCACGCCGCCATGCTGTGGCGGCGCTGCGCCTGTGCCGCCAGCGCCGCGAACGCGCCCTCGCTCATCCTGCTCGCCACCCGCTCTGCATAGTCGTGATGCCGCTGCGCGAGCGGCGCGCCCACGCAACGCGCCTGCAGATAGCGCAGCAGCCCGATACGCCCGTGTCCGCACGCCATGCTTTGCTCCAGCAGGGCGAGCGCGGCTTCGGCGTCGCCGTGACAGGCGCGTTTGTTGAGTTCGACGGTTGCGGTGCGCGGCATGACAGCAGGCCTCGTGGACGGGGTCAGCGTGGGGCGTGTGCCCGCTAGGGAGTTGACCAAAGCGGCGGCGCCGCCGCTAGAATGAACGCGCCAGAGCGGCGGAACCGCCCCGCCATGCTGCGTGTATTCCTTCAAAACTTCGCTTTTGCGAAGATCGATGGCGGAAATCGACAAGCGCCTCGGGGCCTTATCGGGGAAGCTTGGCTAAAACCGCATCGTCGCTTTCCTGTGCCTCCATGTCCGACACACTCGCCACCGCCGTTTCCATCGACGCCGCTCCCAAGGAGCGCATCCGTTTCGGCATCGTGCTGCTGCCGAACTTCACGCTGACCGCGTTCTCGGGTTTCGTCGACATGCTGCGTCTGTCTGCCGACGAAGGCGACTACAGCAAGCCAGTGCGCTGCTCGTGGCGCGTGATTGGCGAAACGCTCGCACCCGTGCGTGCGAGTTGCGGCATCCAGATCGCGCCTTGGGAAACCTTCGCCGAAGCCGAACCGGTCGACTATCTCGTGGTCGTGGGCGGACTGCTGCACTCCGGCCCGCACGCCAGCGAAGCGACGCTTCAGTACATCCGTCGCGCGGCCGGCGCCGAGACGACAGTCGTCGGGATCTGCACAGGCGTTTTCGCGCTCATGCGCGCCGGCGTGCTCGATGGTCACCGTATTTGCGTGAGCTGGTTCCACTATTGGGACTTCATCGAGCGCTTCCCTAACGTCAATGCCGATTCCATCGTCGCCGACCGTCTGTTCGCGATCGACCGGCGCCGCATTACCTGCTCGGGCGGCCGCGCGTCGATCGACGTCGCCGCTGCCATTTTGCTGCGCCACTTCGATCATGCGACTGTGCAGAAGGCGCTGCGCATTTTGCTGGTCGGCGAAATGCAAAAGGGCAATGCGCCTCAGCCTCATCCGCCCGGTCTCGAGCCTGCCACGCACCCGAAGGTGAAGCGCGCCGTACTGTTGATGGAGCAGCAGGTTGGCCGCAACGTGCCGCTGGAAGAACTGGCCTGCAAGCTGAACCTCTCGCCGCGGCAACTCGAACGCCTTTTCAAGGCGGAGACGGGGAAGAGTCCGCGCGCGTTTGCCAATGCGTTGCGTCTGCGGACGGCCGCCTGGTTACTCACGAGTTCGGATCGCACCGTTGCCGATATTGCTTCTAGTTGCGGGTTTTCGGATGCTTCGCATCTTGGGCGTGAGTTTCGCAAGCAGTTCGGGGTGCCGCCGGTTATGTTCCGTGCGCAACGTAGTGGGCAGGATGCGGTGCAGTTGGCGGATCTCGATGCGCTATTGCGGAGTGGTGCTGCGCTTGCTGAGGTGGGTGTTAGTGGTTCCTTGCATTGACTTTTTTTGCCGGTTGGGCGCTTTTTTTGGCCTTTCCTTGTTTTCGCGTCGGTATGCATGTGTTGCCCCTGTGCGGGGCGGCACCTACTTTCTTTGCGGCGGCAAAGAAAGTAGGCAAAGAAAGCCGCTCAAACCGCCAATGCCTGCCACAGTTCACATCTCGCCATAAATGGTGAATGGCTCCGGAGCGTCTGTCGCCTCGCACCTTCAATGTCAGTGACAAGGCGCTCATTCATCCCGCTGCTCGCTTCGCGCGCTGCGGTTGGGTCTGCA
>NZ_JBFPKP010000023.1:0-106701 GCF_040948855.1 Paraburkholderia sp. BR10882
TTGATGAATTTTGGAAACGCGGAGGGTGTTTTGGAAACGGCAAGGGGCTACGCAAACATCGCGTAACCCCTTGCTGTGTATGGTGCCGGCTGCAGGACTCGAACCCGCCACCTGATGATTACAAATCAACTGCTCTACCAGATGAGCTAAGCCGGCGTAGCCCGCCATTCTACTTCATTTAACGATCTTGAGGTGGCCCTTGCCGCCCTTGTTGCCGCCATCGTCATCTTTGTCGGCGGCGCGCGTCGCGACCGGCGCGAGCGGCGCGGCGGGCTCCTCGGCAGGTTCGTCGCGCACTGCAGGCGCCTCATGTGCTTCGGCTTCTTCGTGGTCCTCGGAGGACAGCACGTCGTCGGCGTCGCCGGGCGGCGACTCGACTGGGAACGCCATGCCCTGACCGTTCTCGCGGGCGTAGATCGCGAGCACGTTCGACACCGGCACCTCGATCTTGTGCGACTTGCCCGAGAAGCGCGCGTGGAACTCGATCATCTCGTTGCCCATCTGCAGCTGGCTCGTCGCCTCGAAGCTGATGTTCAGCACGATCTCGCCGTCACGCACGAACTGACGCGGCACGCGTGTGCGGTTATCGACCCGCACCGCGATGTGCGGCGTGAAGCCGTTGTCCGTGCACCACTCGTACAGCGCGCGCAGCAAATACGGCTTGGTGGAAATCTCTTGCATCAACAATCCTTTCACGAGGCGGCGTCCACACCCACGCTGTGTACGCCGCCTCTGTTACCTGCAACTGCCAGGATACTGCTTAACGGCGCATGACCTTTTCAGACGGCGTCAGCGCTTCGATATACGCCGGACGGCTGAAAATGCGCTCGGCATACTTCATGAGCGGCGCGGCATTCTTCGACAGCTCGATGCCGTAGTGGTCGAGGCGCCACAGCAGCGGCGCGATGGCGACGTCGAGCATCGAGAACTCTTCGCCCAGCATGTACTTGTTCTTCAGGAAGATCGGCGCGAGCTGCGTGAGGCGGTCGCGGATCGCGAGGCGCGCCTTCTCGTGGTTCTTCTCGGCGGCCTTGCCCTTCTCGTTTTCGAGCGTGCTCACGTGCACGAACAGTTCCTTCTCGAAGTTGAGCAGGAACAAACGCGCGCGGGCACGCTGGACCGGGTCGGCCGGCATCAGCTGCGGATGCGGGAAGCGCTCGTCGATATACTCGTTGATGATGTTCGACTCGTACAGAATCAGGTCGCGCTCGACCAGAATCGGCACCTGACCGTACGGATTCATCACGGCGATGTCTTCCGGTTTGTTGAACAGGTCGACGTCGCGGATTTCGAAGTCCATGCCCTTTTCGAACAACACCAGCCGGCAGCGCTGGGAGAACGGGCAGGTAGTGCCGGAGTACAGAACCATCATGATTTACATTTCCTCAATAAACCCAAAAGGCCAGCGGGCGAAAAAACCGTCTGACGGTCCCTGAACCGTCAGACGGCATCTCGTCGCACCGGCCCCACGTCGGTCAGGACGTGCCTATTTGATATCTTTCCAGTACGCGGCGTTCAATCGCCACGCGAAAAAGCTCAAGACGCCGAGGAACAAGAGCACCCACACGCCAAGCTGCCTGCGGGTTTTCTGCTCGGGTTCGGCCATCCAGCCGAGGTAGGCCACCAGGTCGGCCACGTCGGCATCATAATCCACCGGCGAGAGCGTTCCCGGCGTGACCTGCTGGAACCCGGCAAAGCGACGGACCTTTTCCCCGGTTTCCTCGTCCGTCGTGTCCTCGAACTTCGCCGTGCGGATGCCCTGCAACTGCCACAGCACGTGCGGCATGCTCACGTTTTCGAACACCAGATTGTTCCAGCCAGTCGGCCGCGTATCGTCGCGGTAGAAGCTGCGCAGGTACGTGTACAGCCAGTCGCGCCCTTTCGCCCGCGCTTCCACGGAGAGGTCCGGCGGCGCTACGCCGAACCACGCCTTCGCGTCGTCCGGGCGCATCGCGATGGACATCGTGTTGCCGACCTTGTCGGTCGTAAACAACAGATTATCTTCGATTTGCTTCTGCGGAATGCCGAGAACCTGCAACCGGCTATAGCGCATCAAGTTCGCACTATGGCAATTCAGACAATAGTTTACAAACAATTTGGCGCCGTGTTGCAGCGAAGCAAGATTTTCGCCGTTATCGGGAGCGCGGTCGAGCGGAATGTTTTCCTGCGCCGCGACAGATCCGACCCCAAAGACGCATGAGAACGCCAGCGCGGCCAAGCCGGCCCGGACGCCGGCAGCCCGTATGCTCACCTTCGCGAGCGTCGAAAAAAGAGAACGTTTCGTCATATCTTCCTCGCTCGTCAGTTAATGGGGCTTGAACCGCACGCGCTCGGGCGGCTGCTTGAAAGTGCCAAGCGGCGTCCAGAACGGCATGCCGAGGAAGAAAGCGAAGTAGACGAGCGCGCAGATCTGGGCGATCAGCGTGGCCGCCGGCGATGGCGGCTTCGTGCCGAGGAACGCGAGCGTCAGGAACGCCAGCACGAAGATGCCGAGAAATACCTTGTGGAAGAACGGCCGGTAACGGATCGACTTCACCGGCGAGCGGTCGAGCCACGGCAGGAAGAAGAGCGAGATCACCGCCGTGCCCATCACCACCACGCCCCAGAACTTCGACTCGGTGAAGTACATGGCGAGGATCACGAGCACCGCCAGCACCGGCAGCCCGGCGCGCCATTTGCCGCGGGCGCGCACGAGCGCGAGTAGCCCGAGCAGCGCGATCACGACCATCAGCACGATCTTGAATGGGTCGGTCGTGGCGCGCAGCATCGCGTAGAACGCCGTGAAGTACCAGACCGGCGCGATTTCGGGCGGCGTTTGCAGCGGGTTGGCCGGCACGAAGTTGTTCGACTCGAGGAAGTAGCCGCCCATCTCCGGCGCGAAGAACACGATCGCCGCGAAAATCATCAGGAAGATGCACACGCCCATGAAGTCGTGCACCGAGTAATACGGATGGAACGGGATGCCGTCGAGCGGAACGCCGTTCGCGTCCTTCTTCGCCTTGATCTCGATGCCGTCGGGGTTGTTCGAGCCCACTTCGTGCAACGCGATGATGTGACAGATCACGAGCCCGACGAGCACCAGTGGAATGGCGATCACGTGGAACGCGAAGAAGCGGTTGAGCGTGACGTCCGACACCACGTAGTCGCCGCGAATCCACAGCGAGAGGTCCGGGCCGATGAAGGGAATCGCCGAGAACAGGTTCACGATCACCTGCGCGCCCCAGAACGACATCTGGCCCCAGGGCAGCAGGTAGCCGAAGAACGCCTCGGCCATCAGGCACAGGAAGATCGCGCAGCCGAAGATCCACACGAGTTCGCGCGGCTTGCGGTACGAGCCGTAAAGCAGCCCGCGGAACATGTGCAGGTACACGACCACGAAGAACATCGAAGCGCCCGTGGAGTGCATGTAGCGGATGAGCCAGCCCCACGGCACCTCGCGCATGATGTACTCGACCGATGCGAACGCGAGCGTCGCATCGGGCTTGTAATTCATGGTGAGGAAAATACCAGTGATGATCTGGTTCACCAGCACGAGCAGCGCGAGCGAGCCGAAGAAGTACCAGAAGTTGAAGTTCTTCGGCGCGTAGTACTCAGAAGCGTGAGCGCGCCAGCTCGCCGTCATCGGAAAACGCTTATCGATCCAGCCCTGCAGGCCGGAAGATGCGCCGGTCGTTTCCACCACGTCCTTTTCGGTTCCCGTCGCCATCACGCTTCTCCTTTTTCGTCCTTGCCGATCACGATCTGCGTCGGGGACGCGAACATGTAGCGGGGAATGTCGAGGTTTTGCGGCGCCGGCTTGTTCTTGAACACGCGACCGGAGAGATCGTAGGTGGAGCCGTGGCACGGGCACAGGAAGCCGCCCGGCCAGCTGTCGGGCAGGTTCGGCTGCGGGCCTTCCTGGAAGCGCGCCGTCGGCGTGCAGCCCAGATGGGTGCAGACGGCCACCGCCACGAGAATGTTCTGATGCTCGGCGCGCGAACGGAATTCGTTCATGCAGTACTCCGGCATCGGCATCGAGAACGGGTGCTCGGAGTTCGGGTCGGCCAGATCGGGATCGGCCTTCTTCACGTCGGCCATCATGCGATCCGTGCGATTCAGGATCCACACGGGCTTGCCGCGCCAGGCGACGGTCATCATCGAGCCGGGCTGCAGATTCGTGATATCGGCTTCGACGGGCGCGCCGGCGGCGCGGGCTTTTTCGGATGGTGCAAAGGACCCTACGAAAGGTACGACAGTGGCCACGCCTCCAATGCCACCTGCTACGGACGTCGCAATCAGCCAGGTTCGGCGGCTGCCATCGACGCGGTCATTCTCGTTGTCTCGCATCACATCGCCCCACTTCTGAGTTGGATTTTTCCGTCACGCCAGCTTACCCGCGGTGCTGCCGAACGCTAGTTTGCTCGAATGGAGTTGGCATTTACAAGGGGCGCTCTCGAAAAAGCCTCGGAAGTCCTTGATATCTCGGGGTTTTCCCGCAGAAAAGAGGGCCACTTTCTTTTCAGTTTGTAAATGCCTCATGAATAAAACGATGCTGCGCCACGACAATTTGCGCCGAATACGCAATCAAACGGGATTGTCGATATCGATGAAAAGATGCTCGATGTCGAAGGCTTCCGAGAGGTGCGCGCCCACCGCCTGCACGCCGAAGCGCTCGGTCGCGTGGTGGCCCGCGGCGAGGAACGCAACACCGCTTTCCGCGGAGGTGTGCGTGGTCGGCTCGGAGATCTCGCCGGTGAGGAAGACGTCGGCGCCAGCGTCGATCGCCGCGTCGAAGAGACTTTGCGCCGCGCCCGTGCACCAGGCCACACGGCGCAGTTGCCAGTCGGGGTCGCCGAGCACGAGCGGCGTGCGGCCGAGCGTCTGCTCGACCTCGGCGGTAAAGTGCGCGAGTGTGATCGGCATGGGCAGCGTGGCCATCCAGCCAAGATCCTGGTCGCCGAAGCGTTGTTCGCCGATCCAGCCGAACCGGGCGCCCAACTGCGCGTTGTTGCCGAGTTCGGGATGGCTGTCGAGTGGCAGATGGTAGGCGAACAGGTTGATGTCGTTCGCGAGCAGCGTCTTCAGGCGACGGTACTTGCGGCCCGTAATTTGCGGTGCTTCGTTCTTCCAGAAATAACCGTGATGCACGAGCACCGCGTCGGCGCCCCACTCGAGCGCGGCTTCGAGAAACGCGAGCGAGGCGGTCACGCCCGTGGCGATCTTCTCCACGCGCCGCCGCCCTTCGACCTGCAGTCCATTGGGGCAGTAGTCCTTGAACCGCGCGGATTCCAGAAGATTGTTCAGATACAATTCCAGTTCGATCCGATCCATATAATCCTCTAATCTTCAGATGCTTAGACGCTTTTGGCTGTTCTTCGCCCAGGCGGTGACGGTCCTGCTGGCGTTGATGTTCATCATCGCCACGCTCAAACCGCAGTGGCTGCAGCACCAGGGGCAGTTCGGCAAGCAGCTTGCCGAACCGATCGTCGCACTGCGGGAAGTGGCGCCAGGCATCGGTGGAGGCGCCGCCCAGGGCTCCTATGCGGACGCCGCCCAGAAGGCCATGCCCGCGGTTGTCAACGTGTTCTCGAGCAAGGATGGGTCGCTGCCGCCCGACCCTCGCCAGAACGATCCGCTATTTCGCTATTTCTTCGGCGATCGCAACAAAAACCAGAAGCAGCAGGAGCAGCCTGCCGCCAACCTCGGTTCGGGCGTCATTGTCAGTCCGGACGGTTACATTCTAACGAACCAGCACGTAATCGACGGCGCGGACCAGATCGAAATCGCGCTTTCCGACGGCCGCACCACCAACGCCAAAGTGATCGGCATCGACCCGGAAACGGATCTCGCGGTGCTCAAGATCAATCTGCCGAACCTGCCCACCATCACGCTCGGCCGCATGGATCAGACGCGCGTGGGCGACGTCGTGCTCGCCATCGGCAATCCGTTCGGCGTGGGCCAGACGGTCACGATGGGCATCATCAGCGCGCTGGGCCGCAATCACCTCGGCATCAACACGTTCGAGAATTTCATTCAGACCGATGCGCCGATCAATCCGGGCAACTCGGGCGGCGCGCTCGTCGACGTGAACGGCAACCTGCTCGGCATCAACACCGCCATCTACTCTCGCTCGGGCGGCTCGCTCGGCATCGGCTTCGCGATTCCCGTTTCCACGGCGCGCAGCGTACTGGAGAGCATCATCACCTCGGGCTCGGTCACGCGCGGCTGGATCGGCGTGGAGCCACAGGACGTGACGCCGGAGATCGCCGACTCGTTCGGGCTGAAGGAGAAGTCGGGCGCGATCGTCGCGGGCGTGCTGCAGGGCGGCCCCGCCGACAAGGCCGGCATCAAGCCGGGCGACGTCCTGACCTCGGTGAACGGTGAGGCCATCACCGACACCACGCGCCTTTTGAACGTCATCGCGCAAATCAAACCGGGCAGCGACGCGAAGGTCCACCTCGTGCGCAAGAACAAGGACATGGATCTCGACGTACTGATCGGCAAGCGCCCGCCGCCGCCGAAGCAGCCGGCTCAGGAAGACGGCGAAGGCGACGACGGCGGTTGATATCTCAACGCAGGCGGGGCATCGCGCCCTGCCCGCGTCCGGACTCGCAACCGGAAAACGAAAAGGCCGCGAACGTGGGTTCGCGGCCTTTTGCTTTCCTGCGGCTTTCCTCCGCCAGGCCCGCGGGGCTAGCCCGCCGCCTGACTCTCGTCCGCGGGCTTCTTCTCGCCCGTGCCGATGAAGATGCGCGCCGCGATGATGCCCGCCTCGTAGAGGAGGATGAGCGGCAGCGCGAGGATGAGCTGCGAGAACACGTCCGGCGGCGTCACCACGGCTGCGACGATGAACGCGCCGACGATCACGTAGGGCCGGATCTGCTTGAGCTTCTTCACGGTGACCACGCCCATGCGCACGAGCAGCACGACGATGATCGGCACCTCGAAGGTCACGCCGAACGCAATGAACATGGTGAGCACGAAGCTCAGGTAATTGTCGATGTCGGTCGTCATCTCCGCGCCGAGCGGCGCGTTGTAGTGCGCCATCACGCGGAAGATGGTCGGGAACACCACGAAATACGCGAACGCCATGCCGCACAGGAAGAGCGTGTAGCTGCTTGCCACGAGCGGCGCGACGAGCTTCTTTTCATGCTGGTAGAGGCCTGGGGCGACGAACGCCCAGATCTGGTAGAGCACGACCGGCAGCGCGATCACGAACGCCACGAGCATCGTGACCTTCATGGGCACGAAGAACGAGCCGGTCACGTCGGTGACGATCATCTTGCCGTCACGCGGCAGGTTCTGCATGAGCGGACGCGCGAGCAGCCGGAATATGTCGGGCGCCCAGTAGACGAGCCCGACGAACACGACGATCACGGCAACGCCTGCGCGAATGATGCGGTCGCGCAGTTCGACGAGATGGGAAATGAAGGTCTCTTCGGAGCCTTCTTCCAGTTTTTGCTGGGGGTCGCTCACACCGGCCCTCTGTTGGAAATAGTCGTGCGCAAAGGCGGATCCGCGTCAGAAGAACCGCGTGGGCCGGCGCAGGCTCGCCGGCGTGTGCTGCGCCACGCGTGCAGCACCCGATTGCACCCGCGTGCGGCGCAGCGTGGCGCGTTTGTACCAGACCGGCGCGGCGCTCTGCTTCATGCGCCAGTTCTTGCGTTTCGCGCCGCTTGCGCCCGCGTTGCCGGAGCGCCATCCCGATTGCGTGGCGACGGCATCCGCGGCATTGGCGGCAGCGCCTTCCAGGCTGGCAGATTCCGCGCCGCCTGCAATGCTCGGCGACACCGAGGTGCCCGCGTTCCACGCGTCGTTCAACTCGGTTTCATGCTTGCGCAGATTGTCCTGAACGTTCTTCTCGACGTTCTGCGCCGCCGTTTCGAACTCGGTCTTCATGCGGCGCAACTCGTCGAGTTCGATCTCGCGCGTGACTTCTGCCTTGACGTCGTTGATATAGCGCTGCGCGCGACCGAACAGCGCGCCGGCCGTGCGTGCGACCCGCGGCAGCCGCTCCGGCCCGAGAACGACCAGCGCGACGACGCCGATCAGCGCCATCTTGGTTAAACCGAGATCGAGCATGAATGGAGTTTTCCGTCAGCCTTGGCTGCCTTAATGGAAACGAACGGGAAACATGCGGAAAAACTTGTGGCGGCGAAAAAGGCGGCCGCCACGCGTTTTAGCGGAAGTCGTTCGAGCGCTGCGTCTTGTCCTTGGCTTCGACGTCGACTGCACCGCCGTCGGCCGGGAGTTCGCGCTTTTGCGTGTCGGCGCCGGCGCCTTCGTTCTCGCGCATGCCTTCCTTGAAACCCTTCACCGCACCGCCCAGATCGCTACCGATATTGCGCAGCTTCTTGGTGCCGAAGACGAGCGCAACGATCAACAAGACGATCAGCCAGTGCCAGATGCTCAACGAACCCATGATTGACTCTCTCCTTAACCCCGCCGCCGCGCGAGGTGCGCGACGCGATAAATTGTGCCTGTTCGATGTTGCATGGTCGTGGCGTGCGACCCTTTAGCGCGACGCTTTAGTGAGAACCACGCCATCCGTCATTTATACCGACTTTCCCCGCCGCCGGCACTCAGCCCATGCGGTGCCACGGACGCGGCCCAGCCAGCAAATGCGCGTGCAGATGGTAGACCTCCTGCCCGCCGCCCGGCCCCGTATTCACCACCGTGCGAAACCCGGTTTCGCCACCCGTGTACGAGACGCCCAGCTCTTTGGCCAGCCGTGCGACCAATACAAACATTCTACCAAGCAGCGGTGCGTCGTTTTCACCGCAATCGGCAAGGGTGGAAATATGTTGGCGCGGAATCACGAGGACGTGAGTTTCGGCTGCAGGCCGGATGTCGCGGAAGGCGACGAACTCTTCGTCCTCGTACACGCGCGTGCTGGGAATGTGGCCGTCGGCGATCTTGCAGAAGAGACAGGTGCTGCGGTCGTGACTCATGGCGCTCCTGGTGAGCAAAACCGCACGCGCGCCCGAAAGCCCTCAGAACCAGGCGCGCGGGTTGTGCAGCGGCTTGTTGTCGTACAAGTAAAGCCAGCCTTTGATGATACGGTACAACGTCCAGATTGCGACAGCCCACAAAATCGGAATGCCGACCAGCACGAAGATGAGCACACCGCCGATCAGATGGCCGGCCAGCCCGAGCCAGAACGTGCGGATTTGCCACGTGAAGTGCTGCTCATAAGGCGTGCCGAGCGATTCGTCGCGTTTGAGGTAATTCAGGATGATGGCCACCAGCACCGAAATGCCGCCGGTCAGCCAGTAGACCGCATAGAGCGCGTACAGCACGTGCGTGAAAGTCCGCAGGCTGCGCAAACGGTCCGCGTCGACGCCGTTGCGGTACGAAGGGGGCGGGTAATCGCCGGACGTGGACATGTCGTTCATCTCCCTCTGTGGAGCGCTGTGCGCAGCGTTGGGCCTCAGTCGCCGTTCTCTTCGCGCTCGCGGCTTTTGCGCAGCGCTTTTTCCTCGAGACCCGAAAGGCCTTCGCGGCGTTCGAGTTCCGCGAGCACGTCGGCGGGACTCAGATCGAAGTGCGAGAGCGTGACGAGGCAATGGAACCACAGGTCGGCCATCTCGCCGACCAGCGCCTTGCGTGCACCGCCCTGGCGCACGTCCTTCGCGGCAAGCACGACCTCGGTCGCCTCTTCGCCGACCTTCTTGAGCACCGCGTCGTCGCCCTTGTGAAAGAGGCGTGCGACGTAGGAGGCGTCCGGGTCGCCGCCCTTGCGGCTGTCGATCACCGCCGCGAGGCGCAGCAAGGTGTCGTTGGTATTCAGTTGCGTCATTTGTAGATGTGTTCGGGGTCTTTCAGCACCGGGTCGACGGCGACCCAGCGGCCTTCGTCGACGGTGCCTTCGAATTGCTGGAAAAAGCACGAGTGGCGGCCCGTGTGGCACGCAATACCCGAGACCTGCTCGATCTTGAGCAGCACGACGTCTTCGTCGCAGTCGAGGCGGATGTCGCTCACGTGCTGCACATGGCCGGACTCCTCACCCTTGAACCAAAGGCGCTGGCGCGAGCGGGAGAAGTACACGGCGCGGCGCAGCTCGACCGTCCTGGCGAGCGCTTCGCGGTTCATCCACGCGAACATCAGCACGTCGCCGGTGGTCGCTTCCTGCGCGATCACGGGCACGAGGCCGTTGGCGTCCCAGTTGACCTTGTCGAGCCAGTTGGCGTTGGCAAGGTCGTTGTCGGGTTTGCCGGTTTGAGTGTGGCTCATCGCGTTACATCCTCACCGAAATGCCCTGGTCGGCCATGAAGCGCTTTGCCTCGCCCACCGTGTGCTCGCCATAGTGGAAAATGCTCGCGGCCAGCACGGCGTCGGCACGGCCCTTGACGATACCGTCCGCGAGATCCTGCAGGCCGCCCACGCCGCCCGAGGCGATCACGGGAATCGGCACCGCGTCGGACACCGCACACGTGAGGTCGAGGTCGAAGCCGCTCTTCGTGCCGTCGCGGTCCATGCTCGTGAGCAGGATTTCGCCCGCGCCCAGTTCCGCCATCTTGCGCGCCCATTCCACGGCGTCGATGCCCGTGGCCTTGCGCCCGCCGTGCGTGAACACTTCCCAGCGCGCGGGTTCGCCCGGCGCCGACGTTCGCTTCGCGTCGATGGCGACGACGATGCACTGCGAGCCGTATTTGTCGGCGGAATCGCGCACGAGTTGCGGATTGGCGACCGCCGACGAGTTCATGCTGACCTTGTCGGCACCGGCGTTGAGCAGGCGCCGCACGTCCGCCACGGCGCGCACGCCGCCGCCCACGGTGAGCGGAATGAAGACCTGCGAAGCCACCGCCTCGATGATCGGCAGGATCAGGTCGCGCTGGTCGGAGGTCGCGGTGATGTCGAGGAACGTGAGTTCGTCGGCGCCCTGGTCGTCGTAGCGGCGCGCGATTTCGACGGGGTCGCCCGCGTCGCGCAGTTCGACGAAATTGACGCCCTTGACGACGCGCCCGGCGGTCACGTCGAGGCAGGGGATGATGCGTTTGGGTAGAGCCATGATCTTGCCGAAGTTGCCAGTCGGTGTGTGTGCGGCGAGCACCTTTCGCGAGAAGGCTGCCGGCCCCGATTCGGGCGTGGCGCGCAGCCCATTGTCGCGCGCTTTGCACCGTGCCTTGCGCCCTGAGGCGAAATTATCCCGCGCGAGCGCCAGTCCCCTTGGAGATGGCGGCGCAGCGCCAAAACAAAAGGCCTCCAGTGACGGAGGCCGGCATTCGACGCTTTACGCGTCGTCCGATTCGCGCAGGCTGTCTGCACGCGTTTGCGCGGCAGCGAAATCGAGGTCGCCCGAGTAGATCGCGCGGCCGCAGATCACGCCTTCCACGCCTTCGTCCTCGACTTCGCACAGTGCGTCGATATCGCCGAGGTTGGAAAGCCCGCCACTCGCGATGATCGGAATCTTCACCGCGCGCGCGAGGCGCACCGTCGCTTCGATGTTGATGCCCTGGAGCATGCCGTCCCGGCCGATGTCGGTGTAGATGATCGACTCGACGCCGTAGTCCTCGAACTTGCGCGCGAGATCGACGACTTCGTGACCGGTGAGCTTGCTCCAGCCGTCGGTCGCGACCTTGCCGTCTTTCGCGTCGAGGCCCACGATGATATGGCCCCCGAATGCGGTGCACGCTTCCTGGAGAAAGCCCGGATTCTTGACGGCGGCGGTGCCGATGATCACATAGGACAGGCCGTCGTCGAGGTAACGCTCGATGGTGTCGAGGTCGCGGATGCCGCCGCCGAGCTGCACGGGAATCTCGTCGCCGACTTCGCGGATGATCTCGCGAATCGCGTCTTCGTTCTTCGGCTTGCCGGCGAACGCGCCGTTGAGGTCGACGAGGTGCAGGCGCCGCGCTCCGCGCTCGACCCAGTGTCGGGCCATAGCCGCCGGTTCCTCGGAGAAAATCGTCGCCTGGTCCATATCGCCTTGTTTGAGGCGCACGCAGTGACCGTCTTTGAGATCGATGGCCGGAATCAGCAGCATAGCTTCGGGTGTGTCTGGGAATGGGGTTGAAGTCTGCAGCGCCGGCGGAAAAAAGGCCCGATCCGACGCCGTTTCGCTAGTTTAGTACAACTCTTTCGGCGGCCTTGCTAACGCAAATCTAATGCCGCGGCGCGCGTGCGCGAAGGCGGCTGTGAGCGTCAGCGCCGCAGGAAATCAGGGGTTCCAGTGGACGAAGTTGCGGTAGACGCGCAAACCCGCAGCGGCGCTCTTTTCCGGGTGGAATTGGGTGGCGAAGATGTTATCCCGCGCCACTGCCGAGGTAAAGGCCGCGCCGTACGGCGTTTCGCCTACGGTGTGCGACGCATCCGCCGGAACCACATAGTAGCTGTGCACGAAGTAGAAGAAGCTTTCGTCGGGCACACCGTCCCACAGGGCGTGCGCGCGTGCCTGACGCACGCGGTTCCAGCCCATTTGCGGGACCTTGAAGCGCGAGCCGTCGTCCTGCAGCTGGCCTTCCAGATCGAAGCGCACGACCTTGCCGGGCAGCAGGCCCAGGCCCTTCGTGCCGCCTTCCGCGCTCCAGTCGAACAGCATCTGCTCGCCCACGCACACGCCCATGAGCGGCTTCGTGCGCGAGGCTTCGAGCACCGCGTCCTGCAGGCCCGACTCGGCGAGGCTGCGCATGCAGTCGGGCATCGCACCCTGCCCCGGCAGCACCACGCGGTCGGCAGCACGGATCGCCTCGGGACGCTCGACGATGGCCACGTCGGCTTCCGGCGCGGCCTGCCTCAGCGCCTGGGCCACCGAACGCAGGTTGCCCATTCCATAATCAACAATCGCAATTGAAGTTTTCATCTCGAATCCGGCCTGCTCAAAAGGCCTTGCCCTTGGCTGTGTGGACGCATGTGCGCCGCGATGTGCCCTGATCTGCCTTCGAAGCCGTCAATGTACGCCAGTCGGCGCGTGCGAGCCCATAAGCCGAATGGCTAATGTGGCGCGCACGCCGCATGTGGGCGACGGCCCCGGCGCGGCGCGCTGGAGGTCCTGCCCCAGGCATGCGCCCGGCACAGTGCGCGTAGCGCGGCCGGCCTTCTGGTCGGTGAAAGGCGTCGCCTAGAGGCTGCCCTTCGTCGACGGAATCTTGCCCGCCTGACGTTCGTCCAGTTCGGCCGCCTGGCGCAGCGCGCGGCCGAATGCCTTAAACACGGTTTCCATCTGATGGTGCGCGTTGAGGCCGCGCAGATTGTCGATGTGCAGCGTCACGCCTGCGTGGTTCACGAAGCCGCGGAAAAATTCGATCGACAGGTCGACGTCGAACGTGCCGATGCGCGCGCGCGTGAACGGCACGTGGAATTCGAGGCCCGGTCGGCCCGAGAAGTCGATCACGACGCGCGAGAGCGCTTCGTCGAGCGGCACATAGGCGTGGCCGTAGCGGCGAATGCCCTTCTTGTCGCCGATGGCCTGCGCCACCGCCTGGCCGAGCGTGATGCCGACGTCTTCCACCGTGTGGTGGTCGTCGATATGCGTGTCGCCATGCGCCTCGACCTCGAGATCGATCAGACCGTGTCGTGCGATCTGGTCGAGCATGTGGTCGAGAAACGGCACGCCGGTCGCGAGCTTTTGCTCGCCGGTGCCGTCCAGATTGAGTTTCACGCGGATTTGCGTTTCGCTGGTGTTGCGAACGACTTGCGCGACGCGCATGGCAATATCCTTCAAACAGCCCGTAACAGGAGAGTGGGAGAACGAAGCATCGGCCTAACGGAGCACGAGCTTCAGGGCGGCGAGCAATTGCGCGTTTTCGTCGGGGGTGCCAACGGTCAGGCGCACGCAGTTCGCAAGCAATGGGTGCATTTTACCCACGTTTTTGATCAGAATCCGGGCAGACAGCAGCGTGTCGAAAACGGCCGCCGCGTCGGGCACGCGCACGAGCAGGAAATTGCCCGCGCTTTCGAACACCTCGGCGCCCGGCAGCTTCGCGACTTCGGCGGCCAGCGTCGCACGTTGCGCGCGCAATTCGGCGGCCTGCGCATCGAGCACGTCCACATGATCGAGCAGCAGATCCGCCGCCGCTTGCGTGAGGACGTTCACGTTGTAGGGCGGACGCACCTTGTCGAATTCGTTGAGCCACGAGGGACGCCCGGCCAGATAGCCGAGGCGGATGCCCGCGAGCCCGAGCTTCGACATCGTGCGCATCACGACCACGTTGTCGAACTCGCCCGCGCGCGGCATCCAGCTTTGCATCGCGAACGGCTGGTAGGCCTCGTCGATCACCACGAGGCTCTTCGCTTCTTTCGCCGCCGCGATCACGCGCTCGATGTCGGCGTCGTCGAACAGCGTGCCCGTGGGGTTGTTCGGGTAGGCCAGCCAGATCACCGCAGGCGTGTGCTCAGCAATGGCCGCGAGCGTCGCTTCGAGGTCGAGCGTGAAGTCGCTCTTGAGCGGCACGCCGACGAATTCCAGCTGCGCGAGCTTCGCCGACATCGCGTACATGACGAAGCCCGGCACCGGCGCGAGCACCTTCGCGCCCGGCTTCGCGCACGCCATGGTGATCATGCTGATGATCTCGTCCGAGCCGTTGCCGAGCAGCACGTCGCAGTCCGCGGGCACGCGCATCGTCTCTTTGAGCTTCGCGATCAGCGCCTCGGGGCGCGGCGCAGGATAGCGGTTGAGCGCGACCGCCGCGAGGCGTTCGCCCAGAAGCGCTGCGAGGTCGGCGGGCAGGGCAAACGGGTTCTCCATGGCGTCGAGCTTCACGAAACCGGAAGCGTCGGGCACGGGGTAACTCGTCATCGCGAGCACGTCGCGACGGATGATGTCTTGTGGTGTCGTCATGTCGAAAGGCGGCTCGCGAAAGCGGGGCCGCCGGCACGGGCAGCTCGGCAAGCCGGCTGCCCTGGTTATCGTCGTGGTCTCTGCTGCGTGCGGGTCAAACTGAAGGCCAACTGCTGCGCCCCGCGCACTCGCGGGACTTGCTGCCGCGCAACGTCTCCATGCTGCGCGGCGGCGCATTCAACCGGCTTCTGCCAGTTGCGAGGCGTGCCTTACACCTGCTTCATGCGGAATTCGGCACTGCGCGCGTGGGCTTGCAGGCCTTCGCCGTAGGCCAGCTCGGCCGCGATCTCGCCGAGCGTTTGCGCGCCTTCCGCGCTCACCTCGATGAGGCTCGAACGCTTGATGAAATCATAGACGCCAAGCGGCGACGAGAAACGTGCGGTACGAGACGTAGGCAGCACGTGATTCGGCCCCGCGCAGTAGTCGCCGAGGCTCTCGCTCGTGTAGCGGCCAAGGAAAATCGCGCCCGCGTGGCGGATTTCGGCGCCCCACTTCTGCGGCTCCAGCGCCGAGATCTCGAGGTGCTCCGGCGCGATCTCGTTGGCGATGGCGCAGGCCTCGGCCATGTCGCGCACCTTCACGAGCGCGCCGCGGTTCGTGAGCGACGTGGCGATGACTTCGGCGCGCGGCATGGCGGGCAGCAGCTCGTCGATGGCGTCTTCCACGCGTTTGATGAAGCTCTCATCCGGGCACAGCAGGATGGATTGCGCGAGCTCGTCGTGCTCGGCCTGCGAGAACAGGTCCATGGCCACCCAGCGCGGATCGGTCGTGCCGTCGCAAATCACGAGGATTTCCGAGGGGCCCGCGATCATGTCGATGCCGACCGTGCCGAACACGCGGCGCTTGGCCGACGCGACATAGGCGTTGCCCGGGCCGCAGATCTTGTCGACGGCGGGGATCGTATCCGTGCCGTAGGCGAGCGCCGCCACGGCCTGCGCACCGCCGATCGTGAACACGCGATCGACGCCGCCGAGCAGCGCCGCCGCCAGCACGAGCGGGTTCTTCACGCCGTCCGGCGTGGGCACGACCATGATGATTTCGCGTACGCCCGCGACCCGCGCGGGAATGGCGTTCATCAGCACGGACGACGGATACGCGGCCTTGCCGCCGGGCACATAAAGGCCCACGCGGTCGAGCGGCGTGACCTTCTGGCCGAGCACCGTGCCGTCGGATTCGGTGTACTGCCAGCTATGCGAGCCGCACTCGATGCGCTGCTTCTCGTGGTAGCCGCGCACGCGCGCCGCCGCGGCTTCGAGCGCCGCGCGCTGCTTGGGCTCGAGGCTCTCCAGCGCCGCTTCGAGTTCGCTGAACGGCAGTTCGAGCGCCGCGACGCTCGGGGCGGCAAGGCGGTCGAAGCGGTTCGTGTAGTCGAGCACGGCGGCGTCGCCGCGCGCCTTGACGTCGGCGAGAATCTGCGCGACGGAGCGCTCGATGGCCTCGTCCTCGCTCGCCTCGAAGGCGAGCACCGCGTGCAGCGCCTTTTTGAAGCCTTCGGCGCCGGAATCGAGTTTGCGCATCGTGATAGCCATGCTGGTATCCATCCGTTACGTTTGTGCGCGCCGCGCCGTTTGAGGCGCACTGCGCGCGAGGCGGCGCGTCATTGCGCCTGCCCTTTGCTTCTACCCGGTCAGCTCGCCTGCGTGCCGCGCGACGCGCGTTCGAACGCGTCGATGATCGGCCGCAGCGCGGCGCGCTTGAGCTTGAGCGCCGCCTGATTCACGACGAGGCGCGAGGAGATCTCCATGATCTCCTCGACCTCGACCAGATTGTTCGCGCGCAGCGTGCCGCCCGTGCTGACGAGGTCGACGATCGCGTCGGCGAGGCCCACGAGCGGCGCGAGTTCCATCGAGCCGTACAGCTTGATGAGGTCGACGTGCACGCCCTTGGCCGCGAAGTGCTGGCGCGCGGCTTCCGTGTACTTGGTCGCCACGCGCAGGCGCGCGCCCTGGCGCACCGCGTTCGCGTAGTCGAAGCCGCCCTTCACGGCCACCGAAAGACGGCAGCGCGCGATGTCGAGATCGATCGGCTGATACAGGCCGCCGCCGCCGTGCTCGTTGAGCACGTCCTTGCCCGCCACGCCGAAGTCCGCGGCGCCGTACTCCACGTAGGTGGGCACGTCGGTCGCGCGCACGATGATCACGCGCAGGTTCGGGTCGGTCGTCGGCAGAATGAGCTTGCGCGAGGTTTCCGGGTCTTCCGTCACATGCACGCCGGCCGCCGCGAGCAGCGGCATCGTCTCTTCGAAGATGCGGCCCTTCGAGAGCGCAAGCGTGAGCGGCGCGCTGGCCGCGGCCGCCGGCGTGGGCCTCGACTCGACCGTGCTCATTGCGCGCTCCCCTTGATCCGCTTCACGTTCGCGCCGATCTTCGTGAGCTTCTCTTCCATGCGGTCGTAGCCGCGGTCGAGGTGATAGATGCGGTCGATCAGCGTTTCGCCGTCCGCGCACAGGCCCGCGATCACGAGGCTCGCCGAGGCGCGCAGGTCGGTTGCCATCACCTTCGCACCCGAGAGCTTCTCGACACCGGCGACGAGCGCCGTCTTGCCGTCGATCGTGATGTGGGCGCCCAGGCGATTGAGTTCCTGCACGTGCATGAAGCGGTTTTCGAAGATGTTTTCGACCACTTGCGAGGTGCCGTCCGCGATCGTGTTGAGCGCCATGAACTGCGCCTGCATGTCGGTCGGGAACGCCGGATATTCGGAGGTGCGCACGTTTACGGCGCGCGCGCGCTCGTGCATGCGCACGCGCATCCAGTCGTCGCCTTCTTCGATCGTCACGCCCGCTTCGCGCAGCTTGTCGGTGACGGCGTCGAGGATGTGCGGACGCACGTGGCGCAGCGTGACGTCGCCCCCCGCGGCCGCGACCGCGCACAGGAACGTGCCCGCTTCGATACGGTCCGGAATGACGGTGTGGTGCGCGCCGTGGAGCTTGTCCACGCCTTGAATGACGAGGCGGTCGGTGCCGATGCCTTCGATCTTCGCGCCCATCGCCACGAGCAGGTGCGCGAGGTCGCCCACTTCGGGCTCGCGCGCGGCGTTCTCGATCACCGTTTCGCCATCGGCGAGTACGGCGGCCATCAGCAGGTTTTCCGTGCCGGTGACCGTGATCATGTCGGTGACGATGCGCGCGCCCTTCAAGCGCTTCGCGCGCGCCTCGATGAAGCCGTGCTCGATGTTGATCTCGGCGCCCATCGCCTGCAGGCCCTTGATGTGCTGATCCACGGGGCGCGCGCCGATCGCGCAGCCGCCCGGCAGCGACACCTTCGCCTCGCCGAAGCGCGCGACGAGCGGCCCGAGCACGAGGATCGACGCGCGCATGGTCTTCACGAGCTCGTACGGCGCCACGAGATTGTTGACCTTCGAGGCGTCGAGCTGCACGCGCGCGCCGTTCTGCTCGGTACGCACGCCCATCTGGCCGAGCAGCTTGAGCGTGGTGCGCACGTCCTGAAGGTCGGGCACGTTGTCCAGATGAACGGGTTCCGCGCTCAGAAGGCCCGCGCAGAGAATGGGCAGCGCCGCATTCTTTGCACCGGAAACAGCCACTTCCCCTGCGAGCTTCTGCCCGCCGACGATGACGAGTTTATCCATGCCTGAGGTTTCCTGATCGGTGCGGCCGGTTTGCAGGGTCGCTTGGTGTTGAGCTGCGCCGCTCGCGGCGGCGTCTTTGTCCTGGGTAATTCGCACTGAGATTCCAGATTATGCGTTCTGCCATTCGGCGGGCGTGAGCGTCTTCATGCTGAGCGCGTGGATTTCCTCGCGCATGCGGTCGCCGAGCGCCGCGTAGACGAGCTGATGGCGCTGGATCAAGCGCTTGCCGTCGAATGCTGAGGAGACGATCGTCGCGAAGAAGTGCTGGCCATCGCCTTCGACTTCGAGGTGCTCGCACGCGAGCCCTGCCGAGATGTACTGCTTGATCTGTTCCGGAGTCGGCAACATGAGTATGGCTCCTGCTTAGTGACGCAGCTTGTACCCGCTCGCGAGCAAACGCATGGCGAGCGTGGCCAGCGCCACGAAAAACACGAAAACGATCGACAGGCTCACGAGCGGGTTGATGTCGGACAGGCCGAAGAACCCGAAGCGGAAGCCATCGATCATGTAAAAGAACGGATTGAGCCGCGACACTTCGCGCCACAGGGGCGGCAGCGTATGCGTCGAATAAAACACGCCCGAAAGAAACGTGAGCGGCATGATGAGAAAGTTCTGAAACGCCGCGAGCTGGTCGAACTTCTCCGCCCAGATCCCGGCGATCAGGCCGAGCGTGCCGAGGATCGCCGAGCCGAGCACCGCGAACGCGAGGATGTAGAACGGCGCGGCGAAGCTCATCGGAATGAACCAGATCGTCACGACGAACACGCCCGCGCCAACGGCGAGGCCGCGCACGATCGAGGCGAGCACGTAGGCGCCGAACATCTCCCATGCAGCGAGCGGCGGCAACAGCACGAACACAAGATTGCCCGTGATCTTCGACTGGATCAACGACGACGAGCTGTTCGCGAAGGCGTTCTGCAGCACGCTCATCATCACGAGGCCCGGAATCAGGAAGCTCGTGTACTCGACGCCCGGATACACCTCGACATGGCCGCGCAGCGCATGGCCGAAGATCGTGAGATAGAGCAGCGCGGTAATGACGGGCGCGAGCACGGTCTGGAAAGCGACTTTCCAGAAACGCAACACTTCCTTGTAGAACAGCGTACGGAAACCGCTCATGCGAGACCCTCGACCACTTCAGGACCGTTCATCACCTGCACGAAGACATCCTCCAGATCGGCCTTGCGCACTTCCACTTCTTCGAGCTTGCAGCCGTTCGCGCGGCACTTGGCCAGGATGCGCTCCACGTCGTCGTAGCTCGCGAGGCGCAGCAGATGCTGGTGCGGGCTGGCGTTGGAAAGATCGACTTCGAGCGCGCGCAAATCGCTCGGCAGCACGCCTTCCGAGAAGCGCAGGAACAGCTGCGTGCCCGCGAAGCGCTGCAGCAGCGCGCTCGTGCGCTCCAGCGCGACCATCTCGCCGCGCCGGAGCATGGCGATGCGGTCGCACAACTGCTCGGCTTCTTCGAGATAGTGCGTGGTGAGCACGATGGTGTGCCCTTCGCGGTTCAGGCGCGCGATGAACTTCCAGAGCGTCTGGCGCAGTTCCACGTCCACGCCGGCGGTCGGTTCGTCGAGCACGATCACGGGCGGCCGGTGCACGAGCGCCTGCGCCACGAGCACGCGGCGCTTCATGCCGCCGGACAGCGCGCGCATGTTCACGTCGGCTTTCTCGGTGAGATCGAGATTGGCCATGACTTCGTCGATCCACGCGTCGTTGTTGCGCAGGCCGAAGTAGCCGGACTGGATGCGCAGCGTCTCGCGCACCGTAAAGAACGGATCGAACACCAGTTCCTGCGGCACGACGCCCAGGTTGCGGCGCGCGTTGCGGTAGTCGGCGACGACATCGTGGCCGCGGACGGCGATCGAGCCCTCGTCCGCGCGCGCGAGGCCGGCAAGAATGCTGATGAGCGTCGTCTTGCCCGCGCCGTTCGGGCCGAGCAGCCCGAAGAACTCGCCGTCTTCGACCGTGAAGCTGACGCCCTTGAGCGCCTGAAGCGACCTGTAGCGCTTCTTGACGTTACGGATTTCTATGGCTGGCATGACTAATACGCCGCCCGTTTGCGAACGGCGCGGCTCAAGAGTGCATCAATGCTGCGGGGAAGACCGGAATTGGGGACGGCTTATCAGGCCGGCTTTGCTGTCTCACTGCACGCTTATTACGTACCAGGCGGCACTTTTTGCGCCGAGGCAGCGCCCAAAAAACGGTTGATTATAGGCCAAGTCGGGAAGCGCGGCCTGGCCCTGGAGGGGAACGGCGTCGGCCCGGCAGTGCGGTGTGATCCCGCTTGAACGCTAGCGTCCGGCCAGGCGACGCGGGTCAATGTCGCTCGTTGAGAAGCGAATCGACGCCGTAGGCGCGCGCGAGAGAGGCGAGCGCGGGGGGCATGTTGAGCACGGCAAGGGAAGCGCCGCGCTCACGCGCGGCACGCTGCCACGCGATCAGCACAGCGAGCGCCGATGAATCGAACTGGGTGAGCGCCGCGCAGTCCACGGCGGTTGCGCCCGCCGAGATCTGCGCGAACCCGGCCGAGAGCGCGGCCTTAGCGCTCTCGTGGGTCAGGTTGGCGCCGGTGGCGAAACGCTCGCTCACGAGGTCGCCTTGCCCGATGCGAGTTGCTGGTTACGCTGCGTGAGGAACTGGATCAGGCCGTCCACGCCGCCTTGCTGGATCTTTTCCTGGAACTGCTGCTGGTACGCCTGGATGAGCCACGCGCCGAGCACGTTGATGTCATACACGCGCCAGCCTTGCTGCGTCTTGTAGAGGCGATAGTCGAGCTCGATCGGCTGGCCGCCGTTCATGACCGTCGAACGGACCACGACGTCGGTGTCGTCCGGGTTCGCGCGGAACGGCTTGTACTGGATCTGCTGGTCGCGCACCTGGGCGAGCGCGCCCGAGTACGTGCGGATCAGCAGCGTCTTGAACTGTTCGATGACCTGTTGCTGCTGCTCCGGCGTGGCCGTGCGCCAGTTGCGGCCCATCGCGAGTTGCGTGGTGCGGCGGAAATCGGTGTACGGCAGGATCTTTTCGTTCACGAGCTGCGTGATCTTGCTGATGTCGCCGGACTGGATGGACTTGTCACCCTTGATCTGGCTCATGACCTGCTGCGTGACTGTCTGGACCATCGCGTCGGGATTGCTGGTGTCTACCGTCTGGGCAAATGCGCCGCCGGCAAACGAAAGAAACATGGCGAAAAACGGGTACAGAAAGAATTTTTTCATCTCGAGCCCTGCTAGTTGGGGGACATCGCCCCGTTGGAACCAACGATATCACGCGAGATCTATCGCGCTGTGTCAAAACCGCCAGCAAAGTGCGACAAGCGTTTCTGCTTGTTACGTCAGACGTATACGTCGGACGAACGCTCCGGCGAGGCGTTCCAGCACGCCGGAGCGCAGCGCTCAGTGCAGCCGCAGCATGCTCGGGAAGCCGATGCGCGCGGGCGGAATCATCTGGTCGCCTGGCACCGTGGTTTCCGACGCGCCCGTGGGCGCCGCGGCGCCGGCCGGGCCTTCCAGCGTGGCCGGGGCGGTCGTTGCGCCGTTGGGGTTGGCGGGTGCCATGCTGGCCGCATTCGGGGTGGCCGCAGGCGCAGTGCCCGAAGCGGGCACTGCCGCACCGGCAGCCGCACCCGAAGCGGGGGCCGCCGCGCCCTCGTCGGTGTCGTCGTACTTCGGCAGCGGCGCGCCATCGCCGTAATCCGGCAGATTGCTGTTGCCCGACGACGCGCGGCCGTCCGACAGCAGATAGCGGCGGCGCTGCAGATAGGCGTTGCGGATGAACGAGTACCTGTCGATCGCCGCGCCTTCGAGCAGGTCGCTCGCGCCAAGCAGGTTGGCGCGCGTGCTCACCACGTTCAGCCCGTAAAGGCCCCACGACAGCGCGGCCGGATCCACATAGGTGAGCGGGTTGATGAAGTAGTTCGGCACGAGGCCCACGCCGTCACGCACCGTGCTCGGACCGAACAGCGGCAGCACGAGGTACGGGCCGGGCGGCACGCCATAGTGACCGAGCGTGAGACCGAAGTCCTGGTTGTGCTTGGGCAGCTTTGCGAGCGTCGCGACGTCGAACAGACCGCCGAGGCCGAAGACCGTGTTGATCACGATCCGCATGATGTCCTCGACACCATCGGTGATCTTCAGCTGCAGGAAGTTGTTCGCGGCGTTGTACACGTCGCCGATGTTCGCGAAGAAGTTCGTCACGCTGTCGCGCACGGGCTGCGGCGTCACCTTCACGTAGCCCTGCGCCACCGGCTTGAGCGCGTACGTGTCAACCTTGTCGTTGAACGTGTACACCGTGCGGTTGAACCCTTCCCATGGATCTTCCTTCGATGGCGTCTGCACCGTCGAACAACCCCCGAGTGCAAGCGCTGCGACGCCAAGCGTAATGGCGCGCATGCGTATGGTCGTCATTCTTTTTCTCCTTCTTATTGGGCCGCCGAAGCCGCCGGTGCAGGCGCCTGAGCCGGTGCGGGCGCGGGTGCTGCAGCAGGCGCCGCATCCGTGCTCGCGCCGCTGGACGGCTTCGCGGCGCCCGAATCGGCCGCCTTGCTATAGAGGAACTGGCCGATCAGGTTCTCGAGCACGATGGCCGACTGCGTCATCGAAATGGTGTCGCCGGCCTTGAGCATTTCCGAATCGCCGCCCGGTTCGAGGCCGATGTACTGCTCGCCGAGCAGACCCGACGTCAGGATCTTCGCCGACGTGTCCTTCGGAAACTGGTACTGCTGGTCGAGGTTGATCGTCACCAGCGCCTGATAGGTGTTGGAGTCGAAGCCGATCGAGGCCACCCGGCCCACGGTCACGCCCGCGCTCTTCACGGGCGCGCGCGGCTTGAGGCCGCCGATATTGTCGAACTTGAGCTTCACCGGGTAGGTGGCCTGGAACGACAGGGAACTCATGTTGCCGGCCTTCAGCGCGAGAAACAGCAGCGCGATAAAGCCCAGCACCACGAACAGGCCGACCCAGAAGTCGAGAGCATTCTTTTTCATCGTCATCCCAATGAGAATCCGTTGCAGCGTCGCTCATATGCGCGCCGCGCGGCCGGGTCGCAGCCCGGCCTCTTTAGCTGAACATCAGCGCGGTGAGCAGGAAGTCGAGGCCGAGCACCGCGAGCGACGCGTACACGACCGTCCTGGTAGTCGCGCGCGACACGCCCTCGGGCGTGGGCTTCGCCTCATAGCCCTGATAGAGCGCGGTAAACGTCACAGCGAAGCCGAACACGATGCTCTTCATCACGCCGTTGCCCACGTCTGCCCAGACATCCACGCCGCCCTGCATTTGCGACCAGAACGCGCCGGCGTCCACGCCGATCAGCAGCACGCCCACCACATAGCCGCCCAGAATGCCGACCGCGCTGAAGATGGCCGCGAGAATCGGCATGGCGATCACGCCCGCCCACATGCGCGGCGCGACCACCACGCGCACGGGGTCCACCGCCATCATCTCCATGGCCGTGAGTTGCTCGCCCGCCTTCATGAGGCCGATCTCGGCCGTGAGCGAGGTGCCCGCGCGGCCCGCGAACAACAGCGCGGTGACGACGGGCCCGAGCTCACGCACGAGCGAGAGCGCGACCAGCAGCCCGAGCGCCTGCTCGGAGCCGTAGCGGTTGAGCGTGTAATACCCTTGCAGACCGAGCACGAAGCCCACGAACAGGCCCGACACGGCAATGATCAAGAGCGAATAATTACCGACGAAGTGGATCTGCTTCGTGACAAGACGCGGCCGGCGCAGCAGCGGGAAGAATTCGAGGACGAGGCGCACGAAAAAGCGCGTGGCGTGCCCCGCGCGCGCGATCGTTTCGAGCACGGTGCGCCCGATCGAGCTGATGGCACCGGTCATGAGCGGCCTCCGCCAATGCCGAAGTCCGCTTCGAGCGGCAGGTTCGACGGGTAATGGAAGCGGAACGGGCCGTCCGGCGCGCCGTCGATGAACTGGCGCACGATCGGGTCGGTCGAGGCGCGCAGCTCGGCGGGCGTGCCCTGCGCCTGCACCCGCCCGTTCGCCATGAAGTACACGTAGTCGGCGATCGCGAACGACTCGGGCACGTCGTGCGTGACGAGGATCGAAGTTGCGCCGAGCGCGTCGTTGAGCGTGCGGATGAGATTCGCGGTGATGCCGAGCGAAATCGGGTCGAGACCCGCGAACGGCTCGTCGTACATCATGAGTTCGGGGTCGAGCGCGATGGCGCGCGCAAGCGCCACGCGCCGCGCCATGCCGCCGGAAATTTCCGAAGGCGCGAGGTCGCGCGCGCCACGCAGGCCGACGGCGTTGAGCTTCATGAGCACGAGGTCGCGGATCAGCTCTTCAGGCAGGTCGGTGTGCTCGCGCAGGGCGAAAGCGACGTTCTCGAACACCGACATGTCGGTGAAGAGCGCGCCGAACTGGAAGAGCATGCCCATCTTGCGGCGCAGGGCGTAGAGGCCGTCGCGCGATTGCGCGCCGACGTCCTGGCCGCCGAACAGCACCTGGCCGCGCTGGGCGCGAACGAGGCCGCCGATCAAGCGCAGCACTGTCGTTTTTCCGCCACCGGAACCGCCCATGACTGCCACGACCCGACCGCGCGGGAAGCGCATGTTCAGTCCGGACAGGACGAGCCGGTCGCCGTAGCCGAAGTCGACGTCGCGCAGCTCCAGGAGGGTCTCAGAGGTTGAGGGCACGTGGTCTGACAGTCCATTTACACGAAGGCGGGATTATAGGGCCATCGTGGAAAACCTGCCGTGACGCCCCCGGACCCGCCGATGTAAGCCGCAAGCGCCCGCTGCTGCGGGTTGCGGCCCCCTTGGCCCCGGGTCGCGCTCGCGGCGCAGCCCGAAGCCAGGGCGGACCATTATTGCGTAAACGCGTTGCGCAATGCAGCAACCGCGGCAGCCGGGTCGGCCGCCTCGGTCACGGCGCGCACCACCGCCGCGCTGCCGGCGCCCGTGGCGAGCACTTCGGGCAGCACATTGCCGTCGATGCCGCCGATCGCCACCATCGGCACGACGCCGTCCAGCAGCTTCACGTAGCGGGCAAGACGCGCGAGGCCCTGGGGCACCGTGGGCATGGCCTTGGTCGTGGTGGCGAACACGGCGCCGCACGCGAGATAGCTCGGACGGAAGTGAAGCGCCGTGAGCATCTCGAAGTAGCCGTGCGTCGAGAGGCCAAGACGTGCGCCCGCCGCCGCGATCGCGCCGAGATCGGCTTCGCGCAGGTCTTCCTGGCCGAGGTGCACGCCATATGCGCCGGCCGCGACGGCCTCCTGCCAGTGATCGTTGATGAAGAGCTGCGCGTCGTGCTTGCGGCCCGCCGCGACGCAGCGCTCGATTTCGTTCGTGAGCGCCGGCGACTTCGGCTGCTTGCTGCGCAACTGCACCGTCTTCACGCCGTAGTCGAGCACGCGCTCGACCCAGTCGGCCGTGGGCAGTACGGGATACAAGCCAAGCTTCGCGGGACACGGCGCAAACGGCTGTGCGGGCGCGTCGGGCAGGCCCAACACCCGCGGAAAACGCTCGATGTCGACGGGCCAGGCGTCAGCCTGCTGCTCGTCGCCGTCGCGCCAGGCGAGCGCGAGCACGAGCGCGTCGTGCGGATCGAAACCGCAGTCGAGGAACGCCGCCAGCGCCGGAATCCAGTCTTCCGCCAGCTCGCCTTCGAGCGCGTAGCGCTCGCCGCCCAGATGCAGCGTGGCGCGCGCCGCCTTCGGGTTTTCGCCCGCGGCTTCGATCACGCCCGCGCCGTCGGTCATCCAGCGCGCGATGTTGGCCAGATGCGGCGCCGCGTCGGTCACGATGATCAGATCGCCGCCGTTGGGCGCGTCGGGCGGCGTGAGACAGATGCGCCACGGCGCATGCGTGGGCTGCCAGTCGCCCAGGCGCGCGCGGATGCGCTCCGCCGTTTCGGTGAGTTCGTCGGCGGGCGGCCAGAACAGTTCGCGGTCTTGCAGGCGCAGCGTTTCAGTCATCGCTTGTCTCCATCCTGGTGCCAGAAAGGCATGCCGACCACGGGCGTGCTCGCGACCGCCGCTTCGCGCTCGGCCATCGGTCCGGCGAGAAACGCGGCGCGCCCCGCCTCGACACCCAGCGCGAACGCGCGCGCCATCGCCTCGGGGTGCGTGGCCTGCGAAACGGCCGTGTTGAGCAGCACGCCGTCGAAGCCCCACTCCATTACCTGGCACGCGTGCGAAGGCACGCCCAGGCCCGCATCGACGATGAGCGGCACATCGGGCAAGCGCTCGCGCAGCACGCGCAAGCCGTAGGGGTTGATCACGCCCTTGCCGGTGCCGATCGGCGCGCCCCACGGCATGAGCGCCTCGCAGCCGGCGTCGAGCAGACGCCGGCCGATCACGAGGTCCTCGGTGCAATACGGCAGCACCTTGAAGCCGTCCTTCACGAGGCGCGACGCGGCCTCGATCAGGCCGACCGGGTCGGGCTGCAGCGTGTAGTCGTCGCCGATCAGTTCGAGCTTGATCCAGTCGGTTTCGAAGACTTCGCGCGCCATGTGCGCCGTCGTCACCGCCTCGTTGACGGTGAGGCAGCCGGCCGTGTTCGGCAGGAGCGGCACGCCGTGGCGCTTGAGCAGATCGAAGAAGCCGGCCTCGGCGGTGCCCTCGTTCATCTGGCGGCGCAGCGCGACGGTGATCATGCCGGGGCGCGCGGCAGCCATGGAGTCGGCGAGCGATTGCAGCGACGGATAGCGCGACGTGCCGAGCAGCACGCGGCTCGCGAAGGTTTCGCCGTAGAGCGTGAGCGCGTCGGCAGTGGTTGTGGTGGTCATGGGTTGGAATCCTTGGCGGTGTCGTGAACGCGCTCGCCGTGTATGCGATGCGCGCGACCGGTGGCCTGGGCGAGCGAGGCTCAGCCGCCGGCCACGGGGCTCACGACGTCGAGGCGGTCGCCCGCCTGGAGCGAGCGCGCGCCATGCTGGGTACGCGCCACGAAATCGCCGTTCAGCGCGACGGCGAACGGCGGACGCGCGCCGAATGCGGTGAGCGCATCGGCGACAGTCGCGCCCTCGGGCAGCGTGATCGGCTTCTGGTTGATTTGAATGTCCATGGCAAATACGTTCTCAAACTGCGGATTATTTCTGGTGAGGCGTCAGGCCGGCTCGTGCGCGCCCTGCGCGTGCAGCATGTCGCCCCAGCGAGACGCGCGGCGCAGCGACTCGAAGGATTCGGCATCGCTCACGCGGGCGTCGAGCAGCGCCTGGGCGAAGCGCGCGGCTTCGTCGGCGACTTCCGGCGCGATCATGAAGCCGTGCCGATAGAGACCGTTCACACGCAACGTGGTCTTGCCGTCCCAGATGAGCGCCGGGCGGTGGTCGGGCAGCGTCGGGCGGCACTGCGTGTTCAACTCGAGGATGCGCGCCTCGCCGAACGCCGGATGCACCGCGAACGCCGCGCTCAGCAGTTCGAGCGCCGAGCGCACGCTCACCGGCGAGCGGTCCTCGCCTTCGATCTCGGTCGCGCCGATCACGAAGACATCGTGTTCCTTGGGCGCGATATAGAGCGGATAGCGCGGATGCAGGAGCCGCACCGGGCGCGTGAGCGTGATGCCCGGCGCGTGCACGCGCGCGACTTCGCCGCGAATGCCGCGCAACCCCGGCAGCGCAGGTTTGGCGCCCAGCCCGCGGCAATCGATCGTCACGCGCGCGGGCGGCGGATTGGCCTCGTCGACCGTGGTGTGCCAGTGGGTTTCCACGCCGCGCGCAGCGAGCCCCGCCGCCAGAGCGGCCAGGGCCTGGCGATTGTCGAGCTGGCCCTCGCCTTCGAGCAGCCAGCCGCGCGCGAAGCGCCCCGCGAGCGCCGGTTCGGCGGCGTCGAGCTGCGCACCGGCGAGCGCGACGAAGTTGGCATCGGCGAGAGAACGCGGCGCGTTGGCGCGCACGCGGCGCTCGAAGAGCGGCGCTTCGGTGCGATCGGCGCTATGCCAGACCACGAGCGTGCCGTTGCGCTGGAAGAACACGGGCTCCGGCAACTCGGCCAGAATGCGCGGCCAGGTTTCGAGCGATGCGACGCCCAGCTCGGTAATGAGCATTTCGGCGACGGCAGCCTCCGCGAGCGGCGCGAGCATGGCCGCCGCGACCCAGGCTGCGGCTTCGCCGCCTTCGGGGCCGCCGCGCTCGTAAAGCGCGACGCGATGGCCCTCGCCGGCCAGACGCCATGCGACGAGCCGGCCGCTCAGGCCGCCGCCGAGCACGGCGAAGTCGGGCACGCTGCCCACGTCAGGGTTGCGGGCGCGGCTCATGACGACGCTCCGTCACGCAAGGCGAACGGCAAGGCGAACGCGATAAGAATCGGGGAACAAAGAGAATAGGCGGTCATCGTATCCTTTCCGTACGGCAGCAGCAGACGTACCCAAGGACGAAACCGGCTGGCAAGGCCGACCGTGGAGGCTATGCGGCGCAGACGGCCCGATACGGAATGCGTATACGAACCCAGGCGCCCAAAGCGCAGCCCGGCGGGAATCCTGGCGCCCCCGCCTTTTCAAAACCCAGGCTGGGCGCTCCGGTAAGACTTTCTGGAAACTTCCCGCGCCGGTATTACCCGGATCGGGTGCAAAGGGTTTCTCTCAGCCTCACTGGCGGCATGCCCGGCATACCGGTGAAGCACCCCTGTTTCGTCAACGACGATTAGACCACAAAACGCGCGCGGCCCGCAAACCTCGGCGGAACCGGGGGGCGTGGTCTGGCACAATGCCCTGAACCCGCCTCTTTCGCCTCGCGAGCCCGCGCGGTGAGACAATGAGCGCCACGCTACGGCGGCGCCAGCGTGCGCTTTTGTCTCCACGCCTCGCGCCGGTTTTGGCTCCGCCTGTGGCCCGTTAAGACTCACTTAAGCGCCCGACGACAGAATCGCTGCAAAAATCGCTGCAACGCTGCCGCCGTGCGGCGCGCGGCGCATGCCCCCAGCGGGCCGCCACACCTTCAGGACGCACATGACCAACCAACCTGCCCGCGCCACGCCCGATCAGAACGAGCATCAGAAGATCACCGCGTGGAGCCTGATCAAGCCCTACTGGGTCTCCGAGGAACGCTGGATCGCCTGGGGCCTGCTCGTCGCGATCATCGTGATGAACCTGCTCGTCGTGTGGATCAACGTGCGCCTGAACGGCTGGAGCGCGGAGTTCTACAACGCGTTGCAGGCCAAGGACGTCAAGCGCTTCCCGCCGCTGTTGATGACCTTCACCGAACTGGCGTTCGGCTTCATCATCCTCGCGGTGTATGGCCGCTATCTGCGCCAGATGCTCGGCTTTCGCTGGCGTCAGTGGCTCACCACGCGGTTCCTGAACGAGTGGCTCGGCAAGGGCGCGTTCTACCGCATCGAGCGCGACCGCCTCGCCGACAACCCCGACCAGCGGATCAGCGACGACCTCCAGTCGTTCGCCACGACCACGCTCTCGCTCACGCTCGACCTGCTCTCGACGGTCGTCACGCTCATCTCGTTCATCACGATCCTGTGGACGCTCGCGGGCGCGCTCACCGTCACGCTGGGTGGGCAGCCGCTCGCGATTCCGGGCTACATGGTGTGGGCCGCGGCGCTCTATGCCGTGTTCGGCTCGCTCGTGATCCAGAAGGTCGGCCACCCGCTCGTGTCGATCAACTACCAGCAACAAAAGGTGGAAGCGGACTTCCGCTTCGGCCTGATCCGCCTGCGCGAAAACGCCGAGCAGATCGCCCTCTACGACGGCATGGACACCGAGCGCAGCAACGCGCAGGGCCTCTTCGCGCACATCAAGGACAACTGGTGGCGCGTGATGAAATACACGAAGCGCCTCACCTTCGTGCTGAGCTTCTACGGCCAGATAGCCATCATCTTCCCGCTCGTGGTGGCCGCGCCGCGCTACTTCGCGGGCGCCTTCACGTTCGGCGTGCTGATGCAGATCTCGCAGGCGTTCGGCACCGTGAGCGACTCGTTCTCGTGGTTCATCAACAGTTACTCCACGCTGGTCGAATGGCGCGCTACCGTGAATCGTCTGCGCGAATTCGTGCGTGTGGTGCACTCGCCGCGTCTGAAGGAATCGGTCTCGCCCGCCACCGAGCACGGCGGCATCAACCTGCACTTCATCGACAACAACGAGCTCGCCACCGAGCATCTCAAGCTCTCGCTGCCCAACGGCACGCCGCTCTCGGAAGTGCGCGACATCGCCATCAAGCCGGGCTCGCGCTGGCTCGTGCGCGGCCCCTCGGGCGCAGGCAAGAGCACGCTGATGCGCGCGCTCGCGGGCCTCTGGCCCTTCGGCGAAGGCTCGATCGACGCGCCTGTCGATGCGCGCATGATGTTCATCCCGCAGCAGAGCTATCTGCCCATCGGCACGCTCAAGGCAGCGCTCACCTACCCGTCGCCTGCCGACGACTACAGCGACGAAGACTGCCGCGAAGCGCTGCGCGCCTGCCGCCTCGAAGAGTACGTGGATCGTCTCGGCGAATCGGCGCACTGGACGCGCGTGCTCTCGCCGGGCGAGCAGCAACGCCTTGCGGGCGCGCGCGTGCTGCTGCACAAGCCCGACTATCTGTTCCTCGACGAAGCGACGAGCGCGCTCGACCCCGACAACGAAAGCCGTCTCTACAAGCTGTTCATGGAACGTCTGCCCAAGGCAGCGATCGTGAGCGTCGCGCACCGTGAGTCGCTCGCGGCGTACCACCACGAAACGCTCGAGATCGAGCGCATGCCCGAAGAGCGGGTTGCCGCGTGAGCGCAAGCGCGCTGCGCGTCGTGCTGATCACGGGCGCGGGCTCGGGCATCGGCGCGGCGCTCGCGCGTCGCCTCGCGGCGCCGGGTGTAGCGTTGATGCTGCACACGCGCGGCGCGGATGAGGCATCGCGCGCCCGGCTCGCCGCCGTTGCCGCCGGGTGCGAACAGCGCGGCTCGACCTGCGCCACCGCGTACGGCGATCTCGCGCTGGCCGGCCAGGCGAGCGCGCTCGTGGACGCCACGCTCACGCGCTTCGGCTCGCTCGACCAGCTCGTCGCCAACGCCGGGCACGCGCAGCGCCAGACGCTCGCCGCGCTCGACGCCGCGTCGCTCGAAGGCGCTTTCGCGGCCATGCCTGCCGCGTTCGCCGGGCTCGTGCAACGCGCGCAGCCGGCGCTGGAACGCTCGGCGGGCGCCCGCGTGGTCGCGCTGAGCTCGTTCGTCGCGCACCGCTACCGCGCCGGCGCGCCCTTCGCGGCCACCGCCGCCGCGAAGGCCGCGCTCGAATCGCTGGCGAAAACCGCCGCGGCAGAACTGGCGCCGCACGGCGTGACCGTGAACTGCGTCGCGCCCGGCTATACGCGCAAGGACAAGGGCCCCGCGCCGGAAAACGCGCCGGTGTGGGAGCGTGCGGCACAGGAAACGCCGCTCGGCCACGTGGCCGATCCCGCCGATGTCGCCGAACTGATCGCCTTCCTGCTCTCGGATGCCGCGCGCCACATCACCGGCCAGGTGATTCATGTCGATGGCGGGCTCACGCTCTAGCGCCTTGCGGTTCCCGCGCGCCATCGTTCGCTCGCTATCGAACTAGATATCGGAATACAACGATAGCGGGCGCCCCCAAATTGCCCCTCGCCTCAGCGCGGTTTCGCACCGTAAAATACCCCTCCAGCACACCGGAGACGGGCGGCGTCGCACCGCGCAGCCCGCCAGCGTCAAGCGCACACGCCACCCAACGCGTCTGCGCCAGCCGGGTCGCTTGCGCAGCACGGGCCGCTCAGCCCGGTTCGTTGCGCGCACAACAAATATGGGGGAAGACACGCGATGGGCTACTTTCACTGGTTCACCGAATTGAACGCGCGCGAGCGGCGCACGCTTTATGCGGGATTCGGCGGCTACGCCGTCGACGCGTTCGACTTCATGATCTACTCGTTCCTGATCCCGACGCTCATCGCGACCTGGGGCATGACCAGGAGCGAGGCCGGCATGATCGCGACCAGCTCGCTGATCTCCTCGGCGGTCGGCGGCTGGCTCGCCGGCATCCTCGCCGACCGTTACGGCCGCGTGCGCGTGCTGCAGTGGACCATCGCCACCTTCGCGCTCTTCACCTGCCTCTCCGGCTTCACGCATTCATTCTGGCAACTGCTCGCCACGCGCACGCTGCAGGGCATCGGCTTTGGCGGCGAATGGACGGTCGTCACGATGATGATGGCCGAAACGATCCGCTCGCCGCAGCATCGCGCGAAAGCCGTGGGCACGGTGCAGAGCAGCTGGTCGTTCGGCTGGGGCGCGGCTGCCATCCTGTACTGGGCCTTCTTCGCCCTGCTACCCGAGGAATACGCGTGGCGCGCGTGCTTCTGGATCGGCATCGTGCCTGCGCTCTGGATTCTCTATGTGCGCCGCAACGTGAGCGATCCCGACGTGTTCGTCGCCACACGCCGTGCGCGCGAAAGCGGCGCGGTGCAAAGCCACTTCATGCAGATCTTCGCGCCCGCGCATCTCGTCACCACCCTGCTCGGCAGCGCGCTGTGCACCGGCATGCTCGGCGGTTACTACGCGATCACCACCTGGCTGCCCACCTACCTCAAGACGGTGCGCCATCTCTCGGTGTTCAACACGAGCGGCTATCTGATCGTGCTGATCGTCGGCTCGTTCACGGGCTACATCGTCGGCGCGATCCTGTGCGACAGGATCGGCCGGCGCGCGTCGTTCATCCTGTTCGCCATCGGCTCGTTTGCGCTCGGCATGGCCTACACCATGCTGCCCATCACCGACACCGCCATGCTCCTGCTCGGCTTTCCGCTCGGCATCGTCGTGCAAGGCATTTTCGCGGGCGTGGGTGCGTACCTCTCGGAGCTTTACCCCAACGCGATCCGCGGCTCGGGCCAGGGCTTCTGCTACAACCTCGGACGCGGGCTCGGCTCGTTTTTCCCCATTCTCGTAGGCACATTCGCGCAAACCACCTCGCTCGTGAAGGCGATCGGCGTGGTGGCCGGCGCGGGCTATCTGCTCGTGATCGTCGCGGCGCTGTGCTTGCCGGAGACGAAGGGCAAGACGCTGACCGAGGAAGTGCCTGCTGCCGGGAGCGAGCGAGCGTCTGCGGAGTCCACTGCACGATGAGCGCGAACATGCTGCAATACCGACCGTCCCTCCCTGTTGTGCGACCGGCATGAAAACGATCGTCCTCGGCGCCGGTGTGATCGGCGTCGCTACTGCGTACTATCTGAGCGAACGAGGCTGCGACGTCACGGTCGTCGAACGGGAACCGGGCGTCGCGCTCGGCACGAGCTTCGGCAACGCCGGCGTCATCGCGCCCGGCTATGTCACGCCGTGGGCCGCGCCCGGCATGCCCGCGAAGCTCATCAAGTATCTGCTCAAGCCGACCTCGCCGCTGATCTTCCGGCCCACGCTCGATGCCGCGCAGTGGCGCTGGATCGCGCGCTGGCTGCGCGAATGCGATCTCGCGCGCTTTCGCGTGAACAAGCAGCGCATGCAGCGCATTGCCTATTACAGCCGTGAATGCCTGCACGCTTTTCGCGCCACGCACGCGTTCGAGTACGGGCGCAGCCAGGGCTATCTGCAGCTCTTTCGCAGCGACTACGACCTCGAGCTCGCGCAACCGGCGCTCGGCGTGCTGCGCGATGCGGGCATCGTCTATCGCGAACTCGATGCCGCCGCTTGCGCGCAGGTCGAGCCGGGGCTTGCGTGGTCACGTGTGAAACCGGTGGCGGGCGTCTATCTGCCGGAAGACGAGGCCGGCGACTGCGCACGCTTCACGCGCGAGCTGCGCTCCGTCTGCGAATCACGCGGCGTCACGTTTTTGTTCGATACCGAAGTGCTCGCGCTCGAAGCCGCGGGCGGCAAGGTGAACGGCGTGCGCGTGCGCGCCGTGCCCGGGCGGCGCACGGCCAACAACCGCAAGGACCGGCGCGAGCAGCGCCGCGCGCCGGCCGAGGTGCTGCGCCCGGCCGAGCGCAGCGAGCCCACCGACGACACGCCCCACACGCTCGCCGCCGACGCCGTGGTGGTCGCCCTGGGCGTGGAGAGCGCGGCGCTCGTCGCGCCGCTTGGCGTGCGCGTGCCGTTGTATCCGGTGAAAGGCTATTCGGCCACGCTGCCCGTGGTCGACGAGCAGAAGGCCCCGCGCGCCGCGCTCATGGACGAGTCGCTCAAGACGGCGATCACGCGCTTCGGCCCGTATCTGCGTGTGGCGGGGACGGCGGAACTGGGCGACCACCGCGCGACGCTGCGCGAGCAGGCGCTGCAAACGCTCATGAAGGTGCTCGACGACTGGTTCCCGCACGCCGCGACGCCTTCGTCGGCGCAATTCTGGGTGGGGCGCCGGCCGATGGTGCCGGACGGCGCGCCGCTGCTCGGCACGTCGGGCGTGGATGGCCTGTGGCTGAACGTCGGGCACGGCTCGACGGGCTGGGCGATGTCGATGGGCTCGGGCCGCGTGCTCGCGGACCTCGTCACGCAGCGCGTGCCGGAAATCGATCTCGATGGACTGACGCTGGCGCGGTATCGCCACTAAGCGTCGGTCGAGACTCCAACGCAGGGCGACACCTCAATCGAGCGCGACGCTCGCCAACGCCTCGTAGCGCGCGCCCTGCCTCGCCAGCGTGCTCGAATACAGCACCAGCGACTCGAAGCACAACGGCGGCAGCGCTTCGCCGCCGCTTGGCGCCGGCGCGCCCACGGCGTCGCGCGCGAAGCGCGCGAGCGTCACATGCGGGCGGAACGCTCGTGCGTCGAGCGGCAATCCCACGTCTCCCATGAGTGAGCGCACGTGCCAGTCGAGCGCCGTGAACGCATCCGACATCGCGAGCACGGCCACCATGAGGCGCGGATGGGCGCGTCCCGGCCAGCATTCGATATGCGTGACTTCAGCGGGTGGGAGGAGCGGCGCGTGCTCGGCGAGCCGCCGCGAGAGCACGTGTCCCTGGTCGAACGACATTGCGCCGATGAACGTCACTGTCAGATGGAGTTGCGCATAGGGCACGCGCCGCGCATTGGGCGGCACGTCCAGCGCGGCGAGCGCATCGCGCGACGCCGCAGTGGGCGAAAGCGCGATGAAGCAGCGCCGCCATTGCTGCGTGTCACGATCGGTCTCGCGGGCTTCGGACATGATCGGCGGGCCTCGTTCGGTCGGGCAATCGCGTCATGGTAATCCTCTCGCGCGCAGACGTAAAAAAGCCGGGTCATCCTTGCGGATGCCCGGCTTTCTGGCTTCGTGTCTCCTGCCGTCTCCCGTGCGTCCCAGCGAATAGCGGGACGCACCGGATTTAACGCGGCAACTCCGAGCTGCCCATCAGGTACGCATCGACCGAGCGCGCGCATTGACGGCCCTCACGGATCGCCCACACCACGAGCGACTGGCCGCGGCGCATGTCGCCGGCGGTGAAGACCTTGTCGACCGACGTGTAGTACGCCTTCTCGCCCTCGGTCGAGGCACGCACGTTGCCGCGCGCATCCTTCTCGACGCCGAATGCTTCGAGCACCGGCGAAACCGGCTGCGTGAAGCCCATGGCGAGCAGCACGAGATCGGCCTTCATTTCGAATTCCGAGCCTGGCACTTCGACCATCTTGCCGTCCTTCCACTCCACACGTGCGGCGATCAGCTTCTCGATCTTGCCGTTCTTGCCTTCGAGGCGCTTGGTGGCGACCGACCAGTCGCGCGAGCAGCCTTCGTCATGCGACGACGACGTGCGCAGCTTGATCGGCCAGTACGGCCACACGAGCGGCTTGTTCTCTTCCTCGGGCGGCTGCGGCAGCAGTTCGAACTGCGTGACGCTCTTCGCGCCGTGACGGTTCGAGGTGCCCACGCAGTCGGAACCCGTATCGCCGCCGCCGATCACGACCACATGCTTGCCCTTGGCGAGCAGCTGGTTTGGCAGCTTGTCGCCGGCGTTGACCTTGTTCTGCTGCGGCAGGAACTCCATGGCGTAGTAGATGCCTTCGAGTTCACGGCCCGGCACCGGCAGGTCACGCGGCGTTTCCGAACCGCCTGCGATCACCACGGCGTCGAACTGGTCCTTCAGTTCGTCCGGCGAGATCGTTTCCTTCGCCGTGTTGCCGATGTACGCAGGCAACTCGCCACGGCCGATGAACACGTTGGTGCGGAACGTCACGCCTTCGGCCTCCATCTGCCGCATGCGGCGGTCGATCAGCCACTTCTCCAGCTTGAAGTCGGGGATGCCGTAGCGCAGCAGGCCGCCGATACGGTCGTTCTTCTCGAACACCGTCACGTCGTGACCGGCGCGCGCGAGCTGCTGTGCGGCGGCGAGGCCCGCGGGGCCCGAACCGACCACGGCAACCTTCTTGCCCGTCTTGTGCTTCGCGACTTGAGGCGCGACCCAGCCTTCGGCCCAGGCCTTGTCGATGATCGCGTGCTCGATCGACTTGATGCCGACCGGGTCGTCGTTGATTCCGAGCGTGCACGCCGCTTCGCAGGGCGCCGGGCAGATGCGGCCCGTGAACTCGGGGAAATTGTTCGTGGAATGCAGGACGTCGATCGCGCTCTTCCAGTCCTGGCGGAACACGAGGTCGTTGAAGTCCGGAATGATGTTGTTGACCGGGCAGCCGTTGTTGCAGAACGGGATGCCGCAGTCCATGCAGCGTGCGCCCTGGATCTTCGCGTCGGCGTCGGAGAGCGCCGCCACGAATTCCTTGTAATGCTTCACGCGCGTGAGCGGTGCTTCGTACGCCTCATGCTGGCGCTCGAACTCGAGAAAACCGGTTGCCTTACCCATAGGGTTCTCGTCTATCTCTATCTATTCGGTGAGGGGCCCGCGCCCGCCGCCGCTTCAGTGAGCGCGGCGGGCGCTTCGTCTTCGTTCAGTCGTCGTCTTGCGGATCAGGCGGCCAGTTCTTCCTGGTTCGCCTTCTTCGCGCCGAGTTCGCCCAGTGCGCGCTTGTATTCCGTCGGGAACACCTTCACGAACTGGCGGCGCGCCGCATCCCAGTTTTCGAGCAGCGCCTTGGCGCGCGTCGAGCCCGTGAACTGGAAGTGACGCTCGACGAGTCCCTTGAGCAGCGCTTCGTCGGTCTGGCCCGTGTGCCACAGTGCGCGGTCCACAGTGCGCTCCTGTTCGGCCTGCTGCAGGACCGGGTCGAGCGCGACCATCGACTTGTTGCACTTGCCGGCGAAGGTGCCGTCCGGGTCGTACACGTAGGCGATACCGCCCGACATGCCCGCCGCGAAGTTACGGCCCGTTTCGCCGAGCACGACCACCGTGCCGCCCGTCATGTATTCGCAGCCGTGGTCGCCCGTGCCTTCGACGATCGCCGTCGCGCCCGAATTACGCACCGCGAAACGCTCGCCCGCGACGCCGCGCAGGAAGGCTTCGCCTTCGAGTGCGCCGTACATCACCGTGTTGCCGCAGATGATGTTTTCTTCGGACTTGCCGCGGAAGTCGTTGGTCGGACGGATGATGATGCGGCCGCCCGAGAGGCCCTTGCCGACGTAGTCGTTGCCGTCGCCCACGAGGTCCAGCGTGATGCCGCGTGCGAGGAACGCGCCGAAGCTCTGACCCGCCGTGCCCTTCAACTGGATGTGGATCGTGTCTTCCGGCAGACCGTCGTGGCCGTACTTCTTCGCGACGACGCCCGAGAGCATCGCGCCGACCGTGCGGTTCACGTTGCGCACCGGCTGGATGAACGAGACGTGCTCGCCCGTTTCGATCGCCGCCTTCGCCTTCTCGATCAGCGTGTGATCGAGCGCGCGGTCCAGACCGTGGTCTTGCGTGTCGACGTGCTTCTTCGCGACTTCAGCGCCGACCGACGGCTGATAGAACACGCGCGAGAAGTCGAGACCCTTCGCCTTCCAGTGCTCCACGCCACGGCGCGTGTCGAGCAGATCCGCGCGGCCGACCAGATCGTCGAACTTGCGGATACCCAGTTGCGCCATGATTTCGCGGACTTCTTCAGCGATGAAGAAGAAGAAGTTGACGACGTGCTCGGGCTGGCCCGAGAACTTCGCGCGCAGCACCGGATCCTGCGTCGCCACGCCGACCGGGCAGGTGTTCAGGTGGCACTTGCGCATCATGATGCAGCCCTGGACGACGAGCGGCGCCGTCGCAAAGCCGAATTCATCCGCGCCGAGCAGCGCGCCGATCACCACGTCGCGGCCCGTCTTCATCTGACCGTCGGCTTGCACGCGGATACGGCCGCGCAGCTGGTTCAGCACCAGCGTCTGCTGCGTTTCCGCCAGACCGAGCTCCCACGGCGTGCCGGCGTGCTTGAGCGACGAGAGCGGCGAGGCGCCCGTGCCGCCGTCGTGACCGGCGATGACGACGTGGTCGGCCTTGGCCTTCGCCACGCCGGCTGCCACCGTGCCCACGCCCACTTCCGACACCAGCTTCACCGAGATCGACGAAACCGGGTTCACGTTCTTCAGGTCGTGAATCAGCTGCGCCAGGTCTTCGATCGAGTAGATGTCGTGGTGCGGCGGCGGCGAAATGAGGCCCACGCCCGGCACCGAATAACGCAGCTTGCCGATGTACTCCGAAACCTTGTGGCCCGGCAGCTGACCGCCTTCGCCCGGCTTCGCGCCCTGCGCCATCTTGATCTGGATCTGGTCCGCCGACGACAGGTACTCCGCCGACACGCCGAAGCGGCCCGACGCCACCTGCTTGATCTTCGAACGCAGCGAGTCGCCATCCTTGAGCGGGATGTCCTTGACGACTTCCGGCCCAATGATCGACTGCATCGTGTCGCCGTTCTTGATCGGAATGCCGCGCAGTTCGTTGCGGTAGCGCTTCTCGTCTTCGCCGCCTTCACCCGTGTTCGACTTGCCGCCGATGCGGTTCATCGCAACGGCCAGCGTGGCGTGCGCTTCCGTCGAGATCGAGCCGAGCGACATCGCGCCAGTCGCAAAGCGCTTGACGATTTCCTTGGCCGGCTCGACGTCGTCGATCGAGATCGCGCGCGCCGGGTCGAGGCGGAATTCGAACAGACCGCGGAACGTCATGTGGCGCCTGGTCTGATCGTTGATCAGGTGCGCGTATTCCTTGTACGTCTGGTACGAGTTGCTGCGCGCCGAGTGCTGGAGCTTGGCGATCGCGTCCGGCGTCCACATGTGGTCTTCGCCGCGCACGCGGTAGGCGTACTCGCCGCCCGCGTCGAGCATGTTGGCGAGAACCGGGTTGTCGCCGAATGCGTCGCGGTGCAGACGGATCGCTTCTTCAGCCACTTCGAACAGGCCGATGCCGCCCACCTTCGAGGCCGTACCCTTGAAGTACTTGGCGATCAGATCGTCAGCCAGACCGACGGCTTCGAAAATCTGCGCGCCCGTGTACGACATGTACGTGGAGATGCCCATCTTCGACATCACCTTGAGCAGGCCCTTGCCCACTGCCTTGGTGAAGTTGTAGACGGCCTTCTCGCCCGACAGGTCGCCCTTGAGGCCCTGCGCCATTTGCGCGAGCGTTTCCATCGCGAGGTACGGGTGCACGGCTTCCGCGCCGAAACCGGCGAGCAGCGCGAAGTGGTGCGTTTCACGCGCCGAACCCGTTTCCACGACGAGACCCGTGCTCGTGCGCAGGCCGTGCTGCACGAGGTGCGAGTGGATCGCCGAGGTGGCGAGCAGCGCGGGAATCGCGACGTTGTCGCGGTCCGCGCGGCGGTCCGACACGATCAGAATGTTGTAGCCCGACTTGACCGCATCGACGGCTTCCGCGCACAGCGACGCGAGACGCGCTTCGATGCCTTCCTTGCCCCAGGCCACCGGATAGCAGATGTTCAGCTCGTAGCTGCTGAACTTGCCGCCCGTGTACTGCTCGATCGCGCGGATCTTCGCGATGTCCTTGAAGTCGAGCACCGGCTGCGACACTTCGAGACGCATCGGCGGGTTGATGTTGTTGGTGTCGAGCAGGTTCGGCTTCGGGCCGATGAACGACACGAGCGACATCACCATGTTTTCACGGATCGGGTCGATCGGCGGGTTCGTGACCTGCGCGAACAGCTGCTTGAAGTAGTTGTAGAGCGTCTTGTTCTTGTTGGACATGACCGCCAGCGGCGAGTCGTTGCCCATCGAACCGACCGCCTCTTCGCCCGACATCGCCATCGGCGCCATCAGGAACTTGAGGTCTTCCTGCGTGTAGCCGAACGCCTGCTGACGGTCGAGCAGCGCGGCGGCTTCGGCGCGCGCGGTCGCGACGTCTTCCGCCTTCGGCTCGATCTCGTCGAGCTTGATGCGCACGGCGTCGATCCAGCTCTTGTACGGCTTGGCGTTGGCGAGGTTGTCCTTGAGTTCCTTGTCGTCGATGATGCGGCCGTGTTCCATGTCGATCAGGAACATCTTGCCCGGCTGCAGACGCCACTTCTTGACGATCTTCGACTCGGGGATCGGCAGCGTGCCGGCTTCCGACGCCATGATGACCAGGTCGTCGTCCGTGACGATGTAGCGCGCCGGACGCAGACCGTTACGGTCGAGCGTCGCGCCGATCTGGCGGCCGTCGGTGAATGCGATCGCGGCGGGGCCGTCCCACGGTTCCATCATCGCAGCGTGGTATTCGTAGAACGCCTTGCGGTTCTCGTCCATCAGCGTGTGCTGTTCCCAGGCTTCCGGGATCATCATCATCATCGCGTGGACGAGCGGGTAGCCCGCCATCACCAGCAGTTCGAGACAGTTGTCGAACGATGCGGTGTCGGACTGGCCCGGATAGATCAGCGGCCAGAGCTTGGGCAGGTCGTCGCCGAGCACGTGCGAGGCGATCGCGCCGGTACGGGCGTTCAGCCAGTTCACGTTGCCCTTGACGGTGTTGATTTCACCGTTGTGGGCGATCATGCGGTACGGGTGAGCCAGTTCCCACGCCGGGAACGTGTTGGTCGAGAAGCGCTGGTGCACGAGCGCCAATGCCGACACCACGCGCTCGTCCTGCAGGTCGCGGTAATACACGCCAACCTGGCCGGCGAGCAGCAGACCCTTGTAGACGACCGTGCGCGCCGAGCACGACGGCACGAAGTATTCCTTGCCGTGCTTGAGCTTGAGCGCCTGAATGCGGTGGCTCGCGGTCTTGCGGATGATGTACAGCTTGCGCTCGAGCGCGTCCGTAACCATCACGTCCTTGCCGCGGCCGATGAAGATCTGGCGGATCAGCGGCTCGCTAGCCTTCACCGTGGGCGAGATCGGCATGGCGTGATCGACCGGTACGTCGCGCCAGCCCAGCACGACCTGGCCTTCTGCACGCACCGTGCGCTCGAGTTCCTGCTCGCAGGCGAGACGCGAGGCGTGTTCCTTCGGCAGGAAGATCATGCCGACGCCGTACTCGCCGAACGGCGGCAGCGTCACGCCCTGCTTGGCCATCTCTTCGCGGTAGAACGCGTCCGGAATCTGGATCAGGATGCCCGCGCCGTCGCCCATCAGCGGATCGGCGCCCACGGCGCCCCGGTGGTCGAGGTTCTCGAGAATCTTCAGGCCTTGCTGAATGATTTCGTGGCTCTTCTTGCCCTTGATATGGGCGACGAAACCGACGCCACAGGCGTCGTGTTCGTTTTGCGGGTCATAGAGACCTTGCGCGGCGGGCACCGCGGCGCGCTGCTGGTGATCGTTCATGGGGACACCGTCAGAGTGGGGCCGTTGCCAGCCGTTGAATCCGTTTTCTTGATTTACGCCGCTTACGTGACCGCTGTACGGCGTTGCGCGGGTACTACGTGCTTCCCGCGTTATGCGCCCAGGAGAGCCGAAAGGCGAATATACGCGACGAATCAAGGGGATGCAAATAAAACGTGATGTTCGAACCCCAATTATCGAGTTGGTGCATTCGCACATTTTTTTATTGGGGTCACATTAAATTCGGGCAAAAGAAAACGGCATCCGGGGATGCCGTTTATTTCGTAAACACTTGAGCCGAAAAGCAATCAGTGAGTGCCGGTGCCCGGCTTGCGCTCGTCGTGTTCCGAACTCGAACCGGAGGAGCCTCCGCTGCCGGAACCCTGCGAACCACCGGAATGGCCGCCCGCGCCACCCGGATTTCCACCCGATGTTGTAGCCGAACCACTCCCAGGGTGACCTCCTCCCTGCGTCGAGGTCGGGCCAGCCGGGTTGGCGCCGGCGTGCGAGGTAGAATGGGGGCCAGATTGTGTCGCGCCATGGCTCGCCGGCTGACCACCGGCCCCGCCCGATCCGGCCGCAGGCGTCGAAGCCGGGCTCGCGGTGGCCGCGGCGCCAACGGCGCCCGGCGTCGCCGCAGACGTGCCTGGCGCCTCGCGCACCTTGCGCGGGCGCCCACGCGGCAGCGGCGAGACGCGCCGGTTCGCCGTGCGCGACGCCCAATCGCGGTACGTGTCGCTGCCGAGCACCCAGCCCTTGAGCGTGGCCTGCATGAGCTGTGTCGTTTCGCGTTCGTCGAGCACCTGCTCGCAGAGTTCGCGATACGCGCGCTGACGCTCGAAAGGCGTATTGCCGAGCGCCCAGTACAGCGGATGGTCGGTGATGAGGCTGTCGACGGTGAGGCCGATGTGATGCCGGTAGCTCGACCATCGATAGTCTTCGGGCGCCGTCACGAGGTGGCTGCGCACCGGTGCGAGCTCGACGACGCGGCTCGCCAGCAGGAAGAAGCGCTCGCCCTCGATGACCGTCGCGCGATAGCGCCCCTCCCAGAGCGTGCCGCGACGCGCATAGCGCCGGTTGAAATGCGCCACGTAGCGCCGGCCGACCGCCTGCATTGCCTTGGGCAGGCTGGATTCGTCGGAAGGCGTGACGAGCAGTTGCACCGCGCCGGGCATCAAAACCCACGCATGCACCGCCAGATGATGATCGCGCGCCGCGGCCTTCAGGCAGTCGATGAACAGTTCGTAGTCCTGGTCATCGACGAACGCGGGCTGCTGATCGAGTCCGCGCAGGATCACATGCTGTGGCTGATCGGGAACATAAAGACGTGCAAGCCGTGCCATGCTCGATTTTCCTGGTTCCGTTGGTGAATACCCGCAGACCCGCCAGGCCCCACCAGCGCTAGTTCTCGCTGGCATGCGGCTTCGGCGGAAAGCTCGCGGCGCTTAGTAAAAAAGCTCTAACGGTCGCGTCTGGTTTGTTGCAAACGTTGTGTTCATAATGAGCGGGCCTTTCATGGAGGAGCAATTAATATGAAATTAAAACAGGCGCTGGCAGGGGTCGCCGCGCTCGCCAGTTTCACGGCGGCACACGCACAATCCGCAAACACGTTCTACGTCACCACCGGCTGGTTCCGCTTCATGCCGCAGGACACCAGCGATCCGCTCAAGATCGACAGTGTCGGCGGCACGCCCGTCAACATGGCCATTCCGAACACCGGCGCCAGCGTCGGCTCGGCCGACACCGTGGGCTTCTCCCTCGGCTACTACATCACCGACCACTTCGCGACCGAAGCCGAACTCGGCATTCCGCCGAAGTTCGATATTTCCGGCGGCGGCAGCTTCAGCAGCTTCGGCAAAGTCGGCTCGGCGAAACTGTGGAGCCCCGCGCTGCTGTTCAAGTACTACTTCAACAGCCCGGAAGCCAAATTCCGTCCTTACCTCGGCGTCGGCGTGACCTACGCCTGGTTCACCGACGCGAAGATAACCAACGGCTCCTTCGAAAACGGTGTGCTTGGGGGTCCGACCAGTGTTTCGACGGATCGTTCCTGGGCCCCCGTGTTTAACCTGGGCTTCAACTACAACTTCACGAAGCACTGGTTCGCCGGTTTCTCGCTCTCGTACATTCCGATCAACGTGACGGCTACGTACAACACGACGCTGAACAACCAGTTCGGGACGCAGCGAGTCGCGGAATCGAAGATTCACCTGAACCCGCTCGTGACGTACCTGAAGGTCGGCTACAACTTCTGACGCCCTTCGGCGCCCCGCACCACCTCGCGCCGGCCCTTCGCCTCGCCCTTGCGGCGTCTGGCGGAGGGCGGCGTTTCCCGCCCGGCCGTGCCCTTCCCGTCTTGGCGTCTCCATCGATTTTCCCCGCCTTCGCATAGGCTTATCCTGATTCTATGCCTCTGCGAAAAAGCGTGCTGTCCCCGTAATCACCTGTTTTGTCACCAGAGAAGGAAGCCCCGCCTGGCGGGCGTTTGCGCCCGGCTCGCTGCGCGCGTTCAAGGCTCGGGCACTGGAATTGCGCAATACTTGCACTCCGGTCCTCGCCCTCCCGCGCCCTTTTTCGTGCGCGCCGCGGCGAGCCTTTTACCTGTGACTTTTCAACGACGGAGCTATACATGAGCGCCTTTCCGAACACGCGAGAAGCCCTCGGAGATTCCTGGACGCGCACGAGCCGACACGCGCGGCGCATTGCACGCCGCGGCCGCAGCGCCGCCGCCGATATCGCCGACGAGTTGCGTGATCTGCTCGCCGAGCTGGAAAACACGCTGGGCGAAGGAACCCAGGCCGATGCAGCTGCGCTGCGCGCCGACATCCGCAAGCGTCTGGACGCCGCCCGCGAGCGGCTCGAAGTCGCGCGTGCAGCCGCGCGCGACCACACTGACGCGGCCATCGCCGGCGCCGACGACTACGTACACCGCAATCCCTGGCAGGCCGTAGCGATTGCCGGCGGCGTCGCGCTGGTACTGGGCGCGCTGCTCTCGCGCCGCTGAAGGAGGAGCCGGGCACCGGCCGCCCGGCCCGGGGCCTCAGGCGTCGAGCGCGTGCGGCCCGATCAGGTCGATACGGTCGGTGCAGACCGTATCGACGCCCCAGCTCACGAGTTGGCGAGCGCGGTCGAGTTCGTTCACCGTATAGGCGAGGATGAAAAGCCCCGCCGACTTGATGCGCTCGACGAGCGCCTCGTCCAGATGGCGATGGCTCGCATGCAGCGACACACACTCGAGCGCCGCCGTCTGCTCGCGCCAGTCGGCGGGCACCCGCTCGAATAGCAGCCCGCGCGGCAGTTCCGGCGCGCTCTCGCGCGCCGCCTCGAGCGCCGCATAAGAGAACGACGACAGCAAAGGCGGCGTGCCTGCCCGCGCTTCGCTCTCCCATAGGCGCGCCGTTTCGGCGCCGACAATGCGCCCTGTCTCCACGTCGCGACTCGCGCAGGGCTTGATCTCGACGTTCGCCGCAAGCCCCAGTTCGCGACAACACGCTGCAACTTGAGCGAGCGTAGGCATTGGCTCGCCCGCAAAACGCGCGTCCCGCCAGCTGCCCGCGTCCAACGCGGCAAGTTCCGCATAGCGCATGGACGCGGCCGCGCCGTGCCCGCTCGACGTGCGATTCACCGAGTCGTCATGGAGCAGGAACGCGACGTTGTCGACGGACAGCTTGGCGTCGAACTCGACCATCTTATGGCCGAGGCTCGCGCCGGTGCGCAGACCCGCCAGGGTGTTCTCGGGCGCGAGCGTGCCGCCCCCTCGGTGCGCGGCAACGCGCGGATACGGCCAGGACTTGATCAAATCGGCTCCCGGAATCGGCAGGGGCGGTGAGAGGGGGCGAGCCGCGCCCTCAAACGTCATCGGCGACGACGAAGAGGCGGCGGTACTCCTTCAGGGCATAGCGGTCGGTCATGCCCGCGATGTAATGCGCGATCAGCCGCGGCTGCAGGGCGGCGTCCTGCGTCTGGTACGGCGGCGGCAACAGGCGCGAGTCTTCGCTGAACGCCTCGAACAGCCCCTTCACCACGCGCCGCGCCTTGTTGGCCATGCGCATCACGCGATAGTGGCGGTACAGGTTGCGGTACAGGAAGCGCTTGAGCGCCGCCGCCTGCGCGGCCACGCGCTCGCTGTGCGCGACGAGCGCAGGCGCCGCGCGCACGTCGTCGAGCGACTGCGGCGCGCACTCGGCGAGATTGCGCCGCGTCTGCCCGATCAGATCGACGATCAGCGTGTTGATGATGCGCCGCACCGTCTCGTGAATCAGCCGACGGCCCTCGATCTGCGGATATTCGGCGCGCGCGGCGTCGTAGTGCGTTTGCCAGAGCTCGACCTCGGCGAGTTGCTCGATGGTGAGCAGGCCCGAGCGCAAGCCGTCGTCGACGTCGTGGTTGTTATAGGCGATTTCGTCGGCGATGTTGGCGATCTGCGCTTCGATGGACGGTTGCCGGCCGAGCAGAAAACGCTCACCCAGATCGCCCAGATGCCTCGCATGCTCACGCGAGCAGTGCTTGAGAATGCCTTCGCGCGTCTCGAAGCACAGGTTCAGGCCGTCGAACGCGCCGTAGTGCTCTTCGAGCTCGTCCACGACCGCGAGACTCTGGAGATTGTGCTCGAAGCCACCGTGCTCGCGCATGCACTCGTTGAGCGCGTCCTGGCCCGCATGGCCGAACGGCGTATGGCCGAGGTCGTGGGCGAGCGAGATCGCCTCGACCAGATCCTCGTTCACGCGCAGGTTACGGGCGACCGAGCGGGCGATCTGCGCGACTTCCAGGCTGTGCGTGAGCCGCGTGCGAAAGAGATCGCCCTCGTGATTCACGAACACCTGGGTCTTGTACTCGAGGCGGCGAAACGCCGTCGAATGGACGATGCGGTCGCGATCGCGCTGGAACTCGCTGCGCGCGGCGGGCGGCGGCTCGGGATAGCGCCGCCCGCGCGTGCGCGAGGCGTGCGCCGCGTAAGGCGCGAGGCCCGCCTCGAATGACGCGATCAGCGCGGCGCTGGCGTCGCCGCCATGCGCGTCGCTACCTTCCTGGACACTACGGGGATCACTACGGTTGTCGCTGCGGGTGTCGCTCACCGTTCCTCCGCAAGGGGTTGTCGCCGGCGCCGCCTCAGCTCTGCGTCGCGGCGGCGAGCGTGGCCTGCACGGCTTCGTCCGGCGCGCGGCCGATGTGCGTCTCGCCGAAGCGCTTGAGCAGGATGAACTTGATCGCCCCGCCCTCGGCCTTCTTGTCGACCTGCATCAGCTCGACATAGCGGTCCGCGCCGAGCGCGGGCGCACGCACCGGCAGCTTCGCGGCCTCGACCACGCGCACGAGGCGCGTGCGCGAGGCTTCGTCCAGCATGCCCATGCGCACCGAAAGGTCCGCCGCCATCACCATGCCGCAGCCCACCGCCTCGCCGTGCAGCCACTCGCCGTAGCCGAGCCCGGCCTCGATCGCGTGGCCGAACGTATGGCCGAAGTTGAGGATGGCGCGCAGGCCGCCCTCGCGCTCGTCGGCGGCCACGACCGATGCCTTGATCTCGCACGAGCGCTTGACGGCGTGCGCGAGCGCTTCGGGCTCGCAACGGTTGAGCGATTCGACGTTGGCTTCGATCCAGTCGAAGAATTCGGCATCGGCGATTGCGCCGGTCTTGATGACCTCGGCGATGCCCGCCGCCAGCTCGCGCTCCGGCAGCGTGGCGAGCGCGCCGATGTCGGCGATCACGGCCTGCGGCTGGTAGAACGCGCCGATCATGTTCTTGCCGAGCGGATGATTGATGCCCGTCTTGCCGCCCACCGACGAATCGACCTGCGAAAGCAGCGTGGTCGGCACCTGGATGAACGGCACGCCGCGCATGTAGCAGGCGGCCGCGAAACCCGTCATGTCGCCCGTCACGCCGCCGCCCAGCGCGATGAGCGTGGTCTTGCGGTCGGCGCGCGAGGTGAGCAGCGCGTCGAAGATCTCGTTGAGCGTTTCCCAGTTCTTGTGCGCCTCGCCATCGGGCAGCACCACCGTATTGACGTCCTTGCCGAGCGGCGCGAGCGCGGTGCGCAGCGTCTCGCCGTAGAGCGGATCGACGACGGTGTTCGTTACGATCGTGACCGACTTGCCGGCGATATGAGGCGCGAAGAGCGCCGTCTGACCGATCAGGCCGGAGCCGATATGGATGGGGTAGGCGCGCTCGCCCAGTTCGACGTTGACGGTAATCATGCTCTGAATCTTTTGGGTTTCCGATGCACTGCCTGCTTCACGACTCACTGCGCGACTCACTGCGCCACCTGCGCCCTACTCGCGCGCAGTGGCCCGCACGACGCCGGCCATGTCGAGCTGCATCAGTACCATGTTGACGAGTCCGTTGACGGAAGGCCGGCCGGTTTCGATCACGAAGTCCGCGACTTCGCGATACAGCGGGTCGCGCACTTCGTAGAGCGCTTCGAGCCGCGCCTTGGGGTCTTCGGTTTGCAGGAGCGGACGATTCTTGTCGCGCCGCGTGCGCAGCCACAGGTCGTGCGGATGCGCGCGCAGATACACGACGAAGCCGCGCGCCTTGAGCGCCGCGCGATTCTCGGGCCGCAGCACCGCGCCGCCGCCGGTCGCGAGGACGATGCCTTCACGCCCCGTGAGCTCTTCGATCATCTGGGCCTCGCGGTCGCGAAAGCCCGCTTCGCCTTCGAGTTCGAAGATCACCGGGATGCGCGCGCCCGTGCGCGCCTCGATCTCGTGATCGGAGTCGAAGAACGGACGCTCCAACCGGCGCGCGACCGCCCGGCCCACGGTCGTCTTGCCGGCGCCCATGAGCCCTACGAAAAATACATTGGCGTTTGCGTCCCGCACTTGCAGCGTTTCCTACGAAAGGTTGGTGCCGCAGCTTACTGGCAAAGCGGCGGCATTGTCGAGCCTGCGGCCTCGGTGTTCCGGCCCCGCAAGCATGCGGCTTCGCGCTTGCGGCCGGGTCGCCCGATCAATCAGGGTCAATTCGGCTCCACGACGCGCGGCGTGATGAATACCACCAGCTCGCTGCGTTGATCCCGGTGCGCGCGATGCGAAAAAAGCGCGCCCAGAACCGGTATTTTGCCCAGGAGTGGCACGCGCGTCACATCATCGCGGTCATCCGTCGCGTCGATGCCGCCAATTGAGACCGTCCCGCCGTCCTCGATCTCCACGCGCGTCTGCACGTGTTTGGTGTTAATTGCAGGCCCGGCGGCCGTTTGCTCGCCGACACTGTCCTTCGCCACATCGAGGTCGAGTATCACGCGGCCATCGGGTGTGATCTGCGGCTCGACTTCGAGTTTCAGGCTTGCGCGCCGGAACTGCACGCCCGAAACGCCCTGCCCGACCTTGGCCTGATAAGGCAGCTCGGTGCCCTGCTCGACGACGGCCTTCGTGCGGTCGGCGGTGACGACGCGCGGACTCGACACCACGCGCCCGCGCCCTTCGGCCTCGAGCGCGCTCAACTGGATGTCGAGCAGGCGCGTGGCGCGCGCGGCCAGCAGCGTGAGCCCAAGGCCTGCAGGCTCGAAGCCGGAAATCGGGCCCGCCGCGAGGTCGTACACCGTGCCGTCGGCTCGGGCGGTCAAGCCGCGGGCCGTCGAGCCGTCCACACTCACCGGCGTTACGCCAAGACGCACGCCCAGCTCGCGCGACAGCCCCTCGTCTCCTTCGACGATGCGCGCCTCGATCAGCACCTGACGGGCGGGCGCGTCGAGCCGCCACACGAGCTCGCTGATCTGGTCGAGTCGCGCCGGCAGGTCGGTGACGAAAAGGAGGTTCGTGCGCGCGTCCGCCACCGCCGTGCCGCGCTTCGAGAGTGCGCGCTGTGAGCCCGTGCCTGTCAGGAAACGCCGCAATTCCTCGGCGCGCGCGTAATGCAGCTCGAACGAGCGGCTGGCGAGCGGCTCCAGCTCCGCGGCCCGGGCGTGCGCCTCGTAACGCTGCCGCTCGCGCGCGGCCAGCTCCGCGGCGGGCGCGACCCAGATCACATCGCCGATGCGCGACATCGCCAGGCCGTTCGCCTCGAGCAGCAGGTCGAACGCGGTACGCCACGGCACGCGGTCGAGGCGCAACGTCACCTGGCCGCGCGCTCGTTCGCTTGCGACGATATTGAGCTTCGTGAACTGGGCGAACGCTTGCAGAACGGCGATGATTTCAGCGCGCTGGAAGTTGAGCGTGATCGGCCGGTTTGGCGGCAAACCGTCGTTGTCTGCCGCCGCGTCGCCAAGCCGCATCGGCGCGCGCAGCGGTACGGGCGGCCCTTCGAGCGGCCCGGCTGCCGACGCGTCGCCGGGTTCGCGCGAAGGTTCGGCTGCAGGTTGGGATACGCGAGCGCCGCCGTCTGCGCGTGCCTGCGAAACGTCTTCGGGCATCGGGGCATCGCTGCCTCCTACGAACGGATTGGCGGTCCACTGTTTCGCTGCGGGCTCCGCCGCACCATCGGGCAACGGCGGCACTTCGTAGTGCGCGAGCGCCGCCGGCGAATGTGCCCACCCGGGCCGAGGCTGAGGCACCGCGGCCCATGCAGCGCCCGCGGCAACACTCACCATCAACGGGGCGAGGACGGCAACGGTCCACTTCAGCGCGCTCATTTCACCGGCTCCGCCCAGTCGAGCGCGCGCGTCGTCCCACTCGCCGCGACGACGACCCCCGCCGGCCTGATTTCCAGCACGCGAGCGTCGCCGATCGCCTCTCCCGCCTGCGCGGTCACGACGCCATCAGGCGTTTCCACCAGCGCGACGATGCGCTGCCGATCCTGGAGGATGCCGGTAAGGCGCCACCCGTCTTCCGCCGTACCGGCCGCAGCCGCATGCGTGAAGGGATCACGAGCCGCCGCTCCCGGAGCCACCGCCAGCGGCACTGCGGGCAGCGCATCGTACACACGCAACGTTGCCGAGACCGACAAACCGGTTCCCGTGCGCCGGACTGCAAGCTCGGATGGCACCGTGAGCGCCGGCTCGCGCGCCAACCCTTCGAGCAGTCCGCGCAGTTGCGCGAAGCTGCCTTGCGCGACCAGCTTGATCGACCGGAACGCCTCGGCTTGTGCGCCGCCCGCAACGCCAGGCTCCAGCGCATGCAGCACGAGGCCCGATTGCGCGGCGAGCTGCGAGATGCGGCGAATATCGTCAGCGGAATTGCCAGCACGCGGCGCACGCGAAGCCGTTCGCGCCGCAGCGTCTCGCAGCGCGGGCAGGCGCGCCAGGACTTGCTGGGCATCGCCGTAGCGCTTTTGAGCGGTTTGCAGCTCGGCGCGAGCTGCATTCACACCGAGTGGATCCCCGACGATGCAGGCGACGCCCGCGGCGGCGAGAGCCAGCACGGCAATCATCGACGCGACAGCCCGGCGGCGGCGCGTGCTCCACGCGTGAAGCGGCGGCCATCCGCGCAATGCGCTGCCCCTGCCTGACTGCGGCGAAACAAGCCCCCGCTCCTGTCCAGCGTGCGCAGGCATCGTGCTCATGTCGCCTCCTTCGCGGCGGCGCCGCTCGACGCTCGGGACGCCTCGCGCACTCGCGGTGCGCCGCCCTGCGGCACAGTGCTCGCGCCTTGCCAGACGAGATGAGCTGCCACGCGAATCGGTTCGCCATCGGGCACACGCTCGCGTGCAGCGCCAGCCGGCACGCCGCGCTTGAGTTCGCGCACGCTCAAGGCCTCGACGTCGGGCAGCGAGCGTAGGCGTCCGAGCCAGGCCGCAGCCGCCGATTCGTCCGCCGCGCTCGCCTGTAGATCGGTTTCATCGGCGGACTGCGCAAGCTGCTGCAAGCCGACGCCTGGAGCAGGCTCACTCGCCAACGCGTCCGCAAGGGCGAAAAAGCGCGCCGTCGCCTGCGCGTGCTGTCGGGCGAGTCGATCGCCGATGCGGCGCGCTTCGATCTCCCGCGTGAGGCGCTGCGCCTCGGCGAGCGGTGCGCGCCACTGCGCCAGTGGCCGCTCCAGCGCCTCGCGCCGAGCCTCGAGCGTGCTGCATTCGATGCGCTGCCAAAGCACGACACCCAGCGCACACGCGCATCCGCCAAGCGCCGCGGCGCCCCATTCGAGCAGGCGCCAGCGGAGCCTCCTGCGGATGGCGCGGCGCCGCCACGGCAGCAAGTTGAAACCGCCGACGGCCCGGCCCGGAAAGCCGCGCACAGCGCGCGCGAGCGTCATTCCGCCACCCCGCGCAGCGCGAGCCCGAAGGCCACCGCGCACGCCGGATCGTGCAACAGCGTCGCCGCGAGCGGCCACTCGACGTCGGCCAGCGGTGCGCATTCGAACGGCAGCACTGGCGCACCCAGCGCGTCGCCGATGTCGGCCATCGTGAAGTTTGCGCCGCGAAGCATGGCAAGCTCGCCCGAGACCTGCACGCAGCCGGCCTGCTCGCCGTCGACGAGGTCGTGCAGCGCCTCCACGAGATCGGCATGTTCGAGCGCGGGAAAGCGCATGTGCCGGATGACCGAGTCGTCGACGAGCAACCAGCCGTGCACGCCTTCCGGGCCGACCCAGATCGCCACCCAGGGTTCGTGCGGCGGCAACTCGTACACCGCCGCGTGCCGCATGGCGCGCAACGCGGCGTGCGCCTCGCCGTCCACGGCGCACAGCGTGATGCCCGCCATAGCCGCGCATTCGATGCGCGATTCGAGATGCTGCCGCGGCGTCGCCGCGATGGTCACCTGTGCTTCGCGGCTGCGCGGGGTAGCCGGCAGCACGCTCCAGTCGACCGCCAGCTCGCCGCGCTCCACGGCCGCCGTGCGCTCGGCCTCCGCCAGCACGAGCGGCTCCAGCGCTGCGTGAATACCCGATTCGTCCGTCGCGCCCGCCGGCGCCAGACGCGCAAGCGGCACGGTCGCGACGAGCGTCGCGCTCGTGGGCAGCGCCATGGCGCAACGCAGCGACGCCGCCGCGCTGGCGCGCGGCAACTCGCCAAACACGCAGCGAAGCGCCGCGACGATGGCCGCCCGGTCGACGATCTCCGCGCCGGCGAGCGCCTCGCGCGCGAGCGGCGCGCTCGCCAGCCATTCGAGGCGGACCGGCCCCGCCCCGACAATGCGCTGGCTCAACACCACCAGCGTGACCCCGCGCGCGCTTAAATCCACACCCGCGGCAAACCGGCGAGCGCCCAACAACAGCGGATTCCCGAAACCCATCGCATCCCTCCCGTACGTCCGCGCGCCGCAAACCGTTCGCAGCGCGTCGATGGAGAAATTGTGCGAATCGCGGTGGCGCACGAATACTCGGCCGAACGGCCAACGGTCGCCGCCAGCGCTATCCACGCGCCAGGGGCGCGTCTACAGTGCGAATATCAGCAGAGGCGTCAGCGGACGCATCGACAGAAACAGCGGATCGCGTGCTCGCCCGCGCCGTCCATGTAAGCGTATCGAAAGCCAGCGGGCGAGCGGCGGCTATAATCGCGGGACTGTTTTTCTGGTGTTCGTATGCAAGATCAGCTTCCTTCGTCCGTACCGCCTTCCACGCCGCCCGAGCCGCCCCGGCGGCGCAAGCGCCCGTGGTGGGCCACGCTGCTGATCGCCTTTTTCGGCCTCATTTTCGCCGGCGTGGTGTGTGTGGCGCTCGTACTCGGCTACGCGCTCGTCGTGGCGACACCGAACCTGCCGTCGCTCGAGGCGCTCACCGACTATCGCCCGAAGGTGCCGCTGCGCATCTACACGCGCGACCATGTGCTGATCGGCGAATTCGGCGAGGAGCGGCGCGACATCGTCCATTTCAAGGACGTGCCGGACAACCTCAAGAAGGCCATTCTCGCCATCGAAGACGCGCGCTTCTACGATCACGGCGGCGTCGACCTCGCCGGCATTGCGCGCGCGGGCTTTGTCGCGCTCACCAATGGCCATGCCACCCAGGGCGCCAGCACGATCACCATGCAGGTGGCGCGCAACTTCTTCCTTTCGAGCGAAAAGACCTACACGCGCAAGATTTACGAGATGCTGCTCGCCTATAAGATCGAGTCGAAGCTCTCGAAGGATCAGATTCTCGAGGTGTACATGAATCAGATCTATCTGGGCCAGCGCGCATATGGCTTCGCGAGCGCCGCGCGCGTGTACTTCGGAAAGGATCTGAAAGATCTCACACTCGCCGAGTGCGCGATGCTGGCCGGGCTGCCCAAGGCGCCGTCGGCCTACAACCCGGTCGTCAATCCGAAGCGGGCGAAGGTGCGCCAGGAGTACATTCTCCAGCGCATGCTCGAGCTGCATTACATCACCCAGCAGCAGTACGACGAGGCCGCGGCGCAGCCGCTCGTCGTCAAGGGTGCGGGCAAGGAATTCAGCGTCCACGCCGAGTACGTCGCGGAAATGGTGCGCCAGATGATGTACGCGCAGTACCACGAGGAGGCGTACACGCGCGGACTGAACGTCGTCACCACCATCGACTCCGCCGATCAGGATGTCGCCTATCGCGCGCTGCGCAGGGGACTGATGGACTACGAACGGCGCCACGGCTATCGCGGGCCCGAGGCGTTCATCGACCTGCCCACGGACAGCGACGAGCGAGAGCAGGCCATCGACGACGCGCTCGTCGAGCACCCCGACAACGGCGAACTCGTGGCGGCGGTCGTCACGGCGGCGAGCCCGAAGGAAGTGCGGGTCACGTTCATGGACGGCAACACTACGAGCGTCACTGGCGACGGGCTGCGCTTCGCGCAGTTCGCGCTCTCCACGCGCGCGCAGCCGTCGCAGAAGATCCGGCCGGGCGCGATCATCCGCCTCGCGCGCAACAACGCAGGCGACTGGTCGATCACGCAGCTGCCGCAAATCGAAGGCGCATTCATCTCGATCGTGCCGCAGGACGGCGCGATCCGCGCGCTCGTGGGCGGCTTCGACTTCAACAAGAACAAGTTCAACCACGTCACCCAGGCGTGGCGTCAGCCGGGTTCGAGCTTCAAGCCGTTCATCTACTCGGCGTCGCTCGACAAGGGGCTCGGGCCGGCGACGGTCATCAACGACGCGCCGCTCTTCTTCAGCGCCGCCGAAACGGGCGGCCAGCCGTGGGAGCCGAAGAACTACGGCGGCGGCTTCGACGGCCCCATGAGCATGCGTACGGCGCTCATGAAGTCGAAGAACCTCGTGTCGATCCGTATCCTCAACCACATCGGCACGAAGTACGCGCAGCAGTACATCACGCACTTCGGCTTCGACGCCGGCCGGCATCCCGCCTACCTGCCGATGGCGCTCGGCGCGGGTCTCGTCACGCCCCTGCAGATGGCCGCCGGCTACTCGGTGTTCGCCAACGGCGGGTATCGCGTGAATCCGTATCTGATCGCCGAAGTCACCGACCAGCGCGGCATCGTGGTCGCCCAGGCACAGCCGCTCGTGGCCGAGCAGAACGCGCCGCGCGCCATCGACCCGCGCAACGCGTACATCATGAACAGCCTCTTGCAGAGCGTCGCGCAGCGCGGCACGGGCGCGAAGTCGAACGTCCTCAAGCGCACCGACCTGGGCGGCAAGACCGGCACGACCAACGACTCGCGCGACGCGTGGTTCGCGGGCTATCAGCACACGCTGGCCGCGATCGCCTGGATCGGCTACGACAACCCGCGCAGCCTCGGCGACAAGGAAACGGGCGGCGGTCTCGCGCTGCCGGTCTGGATCGACTACATGCAGAAGGCGCTCAGCGGCGTGCCCGAGTACAAGATGGCGATGCCGGACGGCATCGTTACGCTCGGCGACGAGCTCTACTACGCCGACGCCACGCCGGGCCACGGCTTCGTCTCGACAGTGGGCATCAGTCAGGCGGCGCTCGAAGCGTCGGCTGGCGGCGCATCGGGCGCCGACGATGCCGGTGCAGATCCGACGCCCGAGCACGTGAATGCGAAGGAGAAGGAAGACATCATGAATCTGTTCCGCGGGCACTGAGGCACACCGCAGCAATGGCCATGAAAAAACCCCAAGGGTCGGATCTATGTCCAACTCTTGGGGTTCAGTTCACAGTCTTGCGACTCGCGCCCGTTTCTTTTATGAGCTCACGCTTGCGCGCTTATGGCTCGAACCGTACCGGCTCGCCCGCCTGCTCCGTTGCATAGGCCGTGAGCGCCGAGAAGAATTCGGTGCCCGTGCGCGTGTCGCGCCATTTGTCGTCGATGAAGCGATAGTGGAAACCGCCCGCCTTCGCCGCGATCCAGATTTCGCGCATCGGCGGCTGCAGGTTCACGATGATCTTCGTGCGATTCTCGAATTCGAGCGTCAGAACGTTGCCGCTGCGCTCGAGTTCGATGTCCGCTTCGGCCTCGTCCACGGCCCGCTCTACGGCCGCCAGCACGGCCTCCGCGCGGCTCAGGTAGTCATTGTCTGGCATGCTAAACTCCACCGGTTATTCATTCAGGGACAATTATGCGTGTCATTTCCCGGACGCGCGCAGCGGCCCCCAGCGCATGGACGCCCCGCGCGATTCTAGCGGCTTTTGCGATCGGCGCCGTCGCGCTCGCAGGCTGTGGCCAGCGCGGCGCGCTCTACATGCCCACCGTGCCGCCGCTTCCGCCCAAGCCCAATTTCGAAACCACGCAGCCGGAAACCGGCGCGACGAGTGCAGGCGCGCCCGCGAGCGCTCCCGAGTCTGCATCGGCGCCCATCGGCACGATTCCGGACACCTCCGGCACGCCGCTGTCGTTGTCCCCGGACACCGAACTCGGCACCCCACCCGCGACCACCGGCAGCCCGCAGGCGGCTTCCGACGCCACGCCAACCCAGTAAAAACGCTCGCATGACCCAGTCCGCTTTTCACCGCGATAACGGCACGCTCTTCGTAGAAGGCGTCTCGGCCGCAGATCTCGCCGCACAGTACGGCACGCCGCTTTATGTGTATTCGCGCGCGGCGCTCACCGCTGCATGGCACGCCTACGCCGACGCCTGCGCCGGCCGCCGCGCCAAGGTGCACGTCGCGGTCAAGGCGAACAGCAACCTCGCCGTGCTCAACGTGTTCGCGCGCGAAGGCGCGGGCTTCGACATCGTTTCGGCGGGCGAGCTCGCCCGCGTGCTCGCGGCAGGCGGCAAAGCGCAGGACGTGGTGTTCTCGGGCGTCGGCAAGACCGCCGGCGAAATGCGCGAGGCGCTCGAAGCGGGCGTGAAGTGCTTCAACGTCGAATCGATTCCCGAACTCGACCGCCTCAACGAGGTGGCGGGCAAGCTCGGCAAGAAGGCGCCGGTTTCGCTGCGCGTGAATCCGGACGTCGATCCGAAAACGCATCCGTACATTTCCACCGGCCTGAAGGCGAACAAGTTCGGCGTGGCATTCGACGAAGCGCGCGCGACCTATCGCGCGGCCGCGGCCATGGCGCACCTGGACGTGGTCGGCATCGACTGCCATATCGGCTCGCAGATCACCGAAATCGCGCCGTATCTCGACGCCATCGACAAGCTGCTCGAACTCGTCGACCAGATCGAAGCCGACGGCGTGAGCATCCGCCACATCGACGTGGGCGGCGGCCTCGGCATCACCTACGACGACGAAACGCCGCCCGACATCGGCGAGTTCGTGCGCACGGTGCTCGACCGCATCGAGGCGTATGGCGCGAAAACGGGCAAGGCGCGCGAGGTGTACTTCGAGCCGGGCCGCTCGCTCGTGGGCAATGCGGGCATCCTGCTCACCACGGTCGAGTTCCTGAAGCCGGGATCGGAGAAGAACTTCGCGATCGTCGACGCCGCGATGAACGACCTCGCCCGTCCCGCCATGTACGACGCGTATCACGCGATGGAGCCGGTCGTTGCGCGCCAGTCGGCACCGCAAACCTACGACGTGGTCGGCCCGGTGTGCGAAAGCGGCGACTGGCTGGGCCGCGCACGCTCGCTCGCGATCGAACCGGGCGACGTGCTCGCGATCCGCTCCGCGGGCGCCTACGGCTTCGTGATGAGCTCGAACTACAACACGCGCGCGCGCGCCGCCGAAGTGATGGTCGACGGCAAGCGCGTGCATCTCGCGCGCGAGCGCGAAAACGTGGCGGAGTTGTTTGCCAGTGAGCGCGTGCTGCCGGACTGAGTCTTTCGTCCGCCCGCCCGTGAAAAAAGCGACGCCTCGGCGTCGCTTTTTATTTGCCTGCCTGCGTGCTCTGCACCTACGCGGCGCCCGCACCCGCGCGCGCGGCACGCCAGCGCGCAAGCAGCCACACGGCCACGCGCCAGCCGAGCAGCGCCAGCATGATCGCGCCGTAGAGCTTGGGCAGCACGAGGTCGTGCTTGCCCGCCTTCATCCACCAGAAATGCAGAATCGCCAGCACGCCGATCGCGTAGATGAGCCGATGCAGCGTCTGCCAGCGCCGTCCGAGCCGGCGCGCCATCGCGCGCGTGGACGTCACGGCGAGCGGAATCAGCAGCACGAACGCGGCAAAACCCACCGTGATGAATGGCCGCTTGCCCACGTCCTTGAGCATCGCGGCGACGTCGAACCACTTGTCGAACCAGATGTAGGTCGTGAAGTGCAGCGTCGCGTAGAAAAACGCGAAGAGGCCCAGCATGCGTCGAAAGCGGACCAGCGTATTCCAGCCCGTGATTCGTCGCAGCGGCGTGACCGCGAGCGTGATGCAGAGGAATACCAGCGTCCACAGGCCCGTGGAACGCGTGATGAACTCGATCGGATTCGCACCGAGCCCGTCCGTGAAGCCGAACAGCACGAGGCGCGCAAGCGGATACAACGCCGTGACGAACACCGCCACCTTCGCCCACGGCAGCCAGCGCGGGCCCGTCACGCTCGCCACACCCGCCTTTCGCGCAGGGCGCGCCTGGCCCGCCCCCACGCGCGCGGCGGCCTGTGGTGTCGTCGTCGATTCCATCTCTCGCTCCATCAAGCTCGTTGCTCAGAAGTTCTTGCGCAGATCCATGCCTTGATACATCGACGCGACGAGGTCGCCGTAGCCGTTGTACATGAGCGTCTTGCGCTTGGGCTGGAAGAAGCCGTCTTCGCCGATGCGCCGCTCCGTGGCCTGGCTCCAGCGCGGGTGATCGACGTTCGGGTTCACGTTCGAATAAAAGCCGTACTCGTTCGGCGCGTACTTGTTCCAGCTCGTGGGCGGCTGGTTCTCGACGAAGCGGATCTTCACCAGCGACTTCGCGCTCTTGAAGCCGTACTTCCACGGCACCATCACACGCACGGGCGCGCCGTTCTGGTTCGGCAGCACCTGGCCGTAAAGGCCGACCGTGAGCAGCGTGAGCGGATTCATCGCTTCGTCCATGCGCAGGCCTTCGGAATACGGCCAGTCGAGAATCGGCTCGGCGAGACCCGGCATTTGCGAGGGGTCGGCGAGCGTGATGAACTGCACGTAGCGCGCGTTGCCCGTGGGCTGCGCGCGGCGGATCAGTTCGGAAAGCGAAACACCGATCCACGGCACGACAATCGACCAGCCCTCCACGCAACGATGCCGGTACACGCGCTCTTCGAGCGGCGCGAGCTTGAGAATCTCGTCGATGTCATAGACCTTCGGGTTCTTCACCTCGCCCTCGACGCTCAGCTTCCAGGGACGCGGCCGCAGCGTGTGCGCGTTTTGAGCCGGATCGCCCTTGTCGGTGCCGAACTCGTAGAAGTTGTTATAGGTCGTGATGTCCTTGTAGGGCGTGACCTTGTCGAGCGCGACGAACTTCGTGTTCGTCTGCGCGGCGAGCTTCTGCGCCTTCGGGTCGCCGGGGGCGTATTCCGCAAACGCCTCTCTTGCACCGAACGGCCCCGCAATGCTGCCGAGCGCAAGCGCGCCCGCTGCCCGCAGAATGCGCCGACGCTGTTCGTACACCTTTTGCGGCGTGATTTCGCTCGCGGGGATGTCATCACCGTTGAGCAAGATCCTGCTGCTCCGCTTGATCCACATATCGCTGCTCCTGCTCCTTGCGTGGCGTGCGCCGCCAGCACATTGATCGTATGTCGACCCGTCCTGCCGTGCTGTGCACGACGTGGATCGACGGGATGACCTCAAGCGGGCAAACGCGCAATTCGCAGAAAACTTCCCGGCGGACGAAAAAAAACCGTCGGAGCGCGAGGCATCCGACGGTTAGTTCGTCTTGCAGGCCGATTCGGTTACAGCTTGCCGTAGCTGTGCAGGCCCGAAAGGAACATGTTCACGCCGAGGAATGCGAAGGTCGTGACGAGCAGCCCGGTAAGTGCCCACCAGGCCGCCACGCCGCCTCGCAGGCCCTTCATGAGGCGCATATGCAGCCAGGCGGCGTAGTTGAGCCACACGATCAGCGCCCAGGTTTCCTTCGGGTCCCAGCTCCAGTAGCCGCCCCAGGCCTGCGCCGCCCACAGCGCGCCGAGAATGGTCGCGATGGTGAAGAACGCGAAACCCACGGCGATCGACTTGTACATGACGTCGTCGAGCACCTCGAGCGCGGGCAGACGGTCCGCCAGCACGCCGCGCTCCTTCATGATGTACGCCACGCCCACCATGGCCGAAAGCGCGAAGCTGCCGTAGCCGATGAAGTTCGCCGGCACGTGGATCTTCATCCACCAGCTCTGCAGCGCGGGCACGAGCGGCTGGATCTGCTGCGCGTCGCGCGAGATCGAGTACCACATCAGGAAGCCCACGGCCGCGCTGATCACGAGCAGCACGAACGCGCCGAGCGCGCGCGTGTTGTAGTGCCTTTCGTAATACAGATAGAAGAGCGCGGTGATGAGACTGAACAGCACGAACACTTCGTAGAGGTTCGAGATGGGAATGTGCCCGACGTCCGCGCCGATGAGATAAGACTCGTACCAGCGCACCATCAGGCCGACGAAGCCCATGAGCACCGCCGCCCATGTGAGCTTCGAGCCGATCGAGCCGCCCGAGGGCGAGCGCGAGAGCAGGCCGATCCAGTAGAACAGCGTGGCGAGCACGAACAGCGCGCTCATCCACAGAATGGCCGACTGGCTGGAGAGGAAATACTTGAGAAAGAACGCCTGATCCGCGCGCGCGAGGTCGCCCTGGTAGATCTGGATCGCGAACAGCGCGAGCACCGCGATACCGGCCATGAGGAGCCGCGCCGGCTTCCAGCGCCAGCCCAGCACGACGAGCGCCGGCGTCGTGCCGCACAGCACCAGCTTGTCGTAGTAGTTCATGTGCGCGTGGTAGCGCGAGAGCGCGAAACCCGCGCCCCCCACGAGCGCCAGTGCGAACAGCCAGTCCACCACCGTCAGGCGGCGCAGGAAAGGACGTTCGTCGAACAGGACGCCGGCGAGCGGATCACGGGCAGTCGCGGCGCCGTGCGCCACAGCGGCATTGGCCACCTGCGCACGTTCGGCGCGGCGAGCCTTCGCGGAGGAGGAAACCTGAGACAAGTCCATGGGCTTACCGGTGTTGATCGTGAGTGGCTGCAATCACGTGCGTGAATCAGGGCGCACGGTCCGTGCCGCTGCCGTTCGTGTCGCCCGCATCGTCCGCGGCGCCCGTTTGCGGCGCCGCGCCTAGCGCACGGCCGACCGCATCGCGGGTACGGGCGAACTCCTTCTCGAAGTCGAGGGTACGGCGGGCGGTCGACATCGCCATGATGACGTCGACGCCGTGGTCCTGACCGTCCTGCCCCTTCCGGTCCTTCAGCCAGAACCACAGACGCCGCTCACGCACGTAGAACATCGAGAAGATGCCGAGCACGAGCAACAGGCTGCCAAGATACACGACTTTCTTGCCCGGCGCGCGCGTCAACTGAAATACCGAAGCTTGCACCTGCTTGAATGAATCGAGCTGTAGATAGACAGGAGATCCATACAGGAAGCTGTCGGATATCGCGTTGATCGAGTCCTGCACGAAGCGCGCGGCGTCGGCATCGGGCTTCAGGTCGGGCTCGCCGGCCTGCTCGCGCGCGAGCTGCCAGAGATCCCATGTCGCACCCTCGAGCATGCGCAGCAGGAGGCTCGCGGCCTTTTCCTGCTGCTCCTTCGGCACCGACTTGTCGATGAACGCGGCCACGGCCTGGAAGCCGCCAGCGGCGCCTGCAGCAACCGCAGCACCTGCCTGCGGCGCGTCCGAGCCCGCGAAAAGGGTCAAGACGCGCTCGGCGCTGTCTTCGAGATGCTGTTGCAACTCGCGGTTCGAATCGGGGACGGAGCGCGCGGCGAAACGCTTCGCGGCCTGCGCGCGCAAGGCGGGGTCCTCGAAAGCCGCGCGCAGCATCATCCACTCCTTCGGCGTGCCGCCGGTGTCGGCGGGAATACGCAGGTAGCGGAACGGATCGTCGGGATTCTCGCGCATGCCCGCGAGGAACATGCGGTCGCCGCCGCCCACGTCCACGGGCAGCATGTAGTTGTTGTACTCGCGCGCCTGGCCGTTCTTGTCGCGCACCTTGTACTGCACCGAGGGGCCGACGTTATGCAGATCGAGCGGCTTCGAGCTCTTCGCACCGGAGCCGAGGCGCTCGTCGAACGCTTCCTTGAGCGACTGGTGGGCCACACCGCGCGCGTCGTTCGCGCCGCTGCCGTTCGAGATGTTCTCGACGTTGATCGCCCGGAAGTCCGCGAATTCGATCGTCTGCCCATCCACGCCCGGCACCGTCTGGCCGGCGGGCACCGCGAGCGGCGCCGAATTGCCGATCGTGCCGCCGAACGGGAAGTGCTTCGCGCTCGCGCCCGACATGGGCCACGCCGTCATCGACATCTGCGAGCCGCCGTCCTGGAAGCTCGACTGATAGATCGACACGCCGTCGTACTCGAACGGCTCGTTCACCTCGATGCGCGCCGGAACGCGCTGGCCCGTCTTGTGGTCGATCACGACGATGTCGCTCGCAAAGAGCTTGGGCATGCCGGTCGAGTAGTAGTCGACGATGAACTTGTTGAGCTGGATGGAGAACGGCAAGTCCTGGATCAGCGAGCCGTCGGGCTGGTTGAGGATGGCCGTGGAAACGAACTGGCCCTCGGGCACCCAGGCGTAGCCGCGGAAGGTCGGGTTCGACTGCGAGAGCCGGTGCTCGGGGGGAATGTCGTTGATGACCGCGTTGCTGCGGATGGGCGTCTTGTCGAACAGCCACATCTGGAATTTGATCGGCAGATTGCTGTCGAGCAGGCCGCCGAGGCAGATGATCACGATCGCGAGGTGCGCGAAGATATAGCCGATCTTCGTGAGCGCACCGCGCTTGGCGGCGATGAGCGTGGCCCCATCGCTCTCGCGCGTGACGAACCGGTAGCCCATGCGCCCCGCCAGCTTCTCGAGCGTGGCGGCCGTTTGCTCGCGCGTGCCGCCCTCCACCGCGAACTCGCCCTTGTGATGGAACGCGCGCAGGCTGCCTTCGCGGACCTTGTCCTTCCAGCTCTTCATGTCGGCGATCATCTTCGGCGCGTTGCGGATCACGCACAGCGAAACCGACACCACGAGAAAGCCGAGGATCGTCATGAACCACCACGCGCTGTAGACCGTGTAGAGGCTCAGCGAGCGGAAGATGTCGGCCCAGAAGGGGCCGAACTGGTTGACGTAGTTCGGGTACGGGTCGTCCTGCGTGAGCACCGTGCCGATGATGCTCGCGATGGCGAGCACGACGAGCAGCGCAATCGCGAAGCGCATCGAACTGATCAGCTCGACGGCGCTTTTCACGGCCTTCTGGCGAACATTCAACTGCAAACCCTGCGTGGTGACGCTCATTCAAACTCCGCTTTTTCGCTCTTGCTGCTTTCTTGCCGATGAGGCGCTACAGCAAAAAAGGGTGCAGGCGCGCCGTCAGCGTGACGACGCCCTCACCCTTTTCTTGTTTTCCGGCCAGCCGCGCCGTGAGACTGCTGATCACACGCGCGGCGAACCTGCTGCGCTCAATGCAGGCCGGCGGCGTAATCGGCGACGGCCTTGATCTCGTCGTCCGAGAGCCGGTGCGCGATGGTTCGCATCGGATCGTTATTGTTACGCGTGCCCTGCTGGAAAGCATTGAGTTGTGCAACGACATATTCCGACCACTGGCCAGAAAGGCGCGGAAACTGGATCGGAATTCCCTGTCCCGTGGGTCCGTGGCACGCTGCACAGGCTGGCACGCCCTTGTCGGCAATGCCGCCGCGCCAGATCGACTGGCCAAACGGCACGGTCTTCGCGTCGTGCGCGTAGCCGGGCTTGGGTGTCTGGGAGGCGAACCAGGCTGCGACGTTGATCATATCCTGGTCTGACAGCGCGGCAGCGAAGCCGGCCATGATGGGGTTTGCGCGCGCCGCCGGCTTGCCGCCGGGCTGCGGTTTGAAGTCCTTGAGTTGCTTGACGAGATAGTCGGCGTGCTGCCCGGCGAGCTTGGGATACGCGCCGCCGGAGCTGTTGCCGTCGGCCGCGTGACAGGCCGCGCAGACCTGCGCCGCAATGGCTTGCCCCCGGGCGACGTCGGGCTTGGCCGGCGTTCCCTGATCCGCCGCGCTTGCCTGCCCCGCCATCATGAATAAACCTGCTGTAAGACCTGACGCTATCGCACTCTCGAACACCTTCAAGCACTTGCCCAGTCGATTCATTCGCGCACCTTGTTTCGTCTTGTGGGAATCAGGTTCTGCAATGTACGACAGCGACCGATCTACCTCGAAAGGCCCGCGCTGGCCTTGCTGGTATTCAGTAAACCATCGCATTGTACAATAGCGCGCAAGGCGCCACGGCGCCAGTCGGGCCTGCCCCCGATATCCCAGAATCCATCCCGGGCGCGTCCGGGCCCGGCGGGCCAACCGCCGCGTTGTCTCACATTGTGGTCCTTTTCCGATGGCCTTCCTGCTGCACCAAGCCCGCTTCTTCACGACGGTGAATCATCTGCGCGACCTGCCCGCTACGGCGCGGCCCGAGGTCGCGTTCGCCGGCCGTTCGAACGCCGGCAAGTCCACCGCCATCAATCTGCTGTGCAACCAGAAGCGGCTCGCCTTCGCCTCGAAGACGCCGGGCCGCACCCAGCACATCAACTACTTCTCGGTCGGCCCCGCCGACGAACCCGCGGGCTATCTCGTCGACCTGCCCGGCTACGGCTATGCCGAGGTGCCGGCCGCCGCGAAGGCGCACTGGGAGCAACTTCTCTCGCTGTATCTGCAAACGCGCGCGCAGCTCTCGGGCCTCATTCTGATGATGGATGCCCGCCGCCCGCTCACCGACCTCGACCGCCGCATGATCGAGTGGTTTGCACCGACGGGCAAGCCGATCCACGCACTCCTCACAAAGTGCGACAAATTGACGCGCCAAGAAAGCCTGCTCGCGCTGCGCACGACGAACAAGGCGTTCGACGAGTACAGCAAGCAAGGCTACGAAGGGAAGCTGAGCGCCCAGCTTTTTTCGGCGCTCAAGCGCGTGGGGCTCGACGAGGCGCATGCCGTAATCGAGAGCTGGATTGTGCCGCGGGAAGCTGTCGGCGAAACCGACACGCAAGCGGAATAGCGCACCTCGGGCCAGTCGCTTCGGGCAGGCCCTCAGTCGTCTGAAAGCCCACACTGTCGGGCTTTTCATGCGCTTTCATCATATCTTTTCGCAAGGCCGGCGCGGCATTTTCCGCGTTATGTGCGCTACCGCATACAGACCACGCCAAACGCTGGCACAAGCGCCCGTTCCGGCTTGCGCCGCGGGGCCTTGCCACGCGCCCTTTCGGCGCACATAAAAAAACCCGCCGTGATTTCCGGCGGGTTAAACAGCCTTATCGAAAAACGACAGGCACCCGCTCAGGGAGGAGAAGCGGGGAGCTCGGCGCCAGGCGCCTCGCTCGATCGGTATGATATACCATTGTCCCGAAAAGTTTCCTGCGCCCCGGGACCCATCCCGTTTCAAGATATCCGCCGACATGAGCTTCTATCCGCATCATCGTCCGCGCCGCATGCGACGTGACGATTTCTCGCGCCGTCTGATGCGCGAAAACCTCCTCACCACGAACGACCTGATCTACCCCGTATTCGTCATCGCGGGCAACAACGTGCGCGAAGCCGTGCCGTCGATGCCCGGCGTCGAACGCGTGTCGATCGATCTGCTGATGGGCGTCGCCGAGCAGTGCGTCGAACTCGGCATTCCGGTGCTTTCGCTCTTCCCCGTTGTCGATCCGGCGCTCAAGACGCCCGATGGCATCGAGGCGACGAACCCCGACGGCGTGATTCCGCGCGCCGTGCGAGAACTGAAGAAGCGTTTCCCCGACCTCGGCGTGCTTTGCGACGTCGCGCTCGACCCGTACACGAGCCACGGCCAGGACGGCGTGCTCGACGAGAACGGCTACGTCATCAACGACGAGACCATCGAGATCCTCGTCGCGCAGGCGCGCGCGCAGGCGCAAGCCGGTGTCGATATCGTCGCGCCTTCGGACATGATGGACGGGCGCATTGGTGCGATCCGCGAGATGCTCGAAAGCGAGAACCACATCCACACGCGCATCATGGCGTACTCGGCCAAATACGCCTCGGCGTTCTATGGTCCGTTCCGCGATGCCGTGGGCTCGGCGTCGAATCTGGGCAAGGGCAACAAGATGACCTACCAGATGGACCCGTCGAACTCCGACGAGGCGCTGCGCGAAGTGCGCCTCGACATCGAGGAAGGCGCCGATATGGTGATGGTGAAGCCCGGCATGCCGTATCTCGACATCGTGCGCCGCGTGAAGGACGAATTCCGCTTTCCGACCTACGTGTACCAGGTGAGCGGCGAGTACGCCATGCTCAAGGCCGCCGCGCAAAACGGCTGGCTCGATCACGACAAGGTGATGATGGAATCGCTGCTCGCGTTCAAGCGCGCGGGCGCCGACGGCATCCTCACGTATTTCGCGCTAGACGCCGCGCGTTTGCTGCGCGCACAGAAGTAAGCACTGCACGCGTCGCATGAAAAAAGGCACGTCCATGGACGTGCCTTTTTGCTTTTGGGCCGAGGCGCGTTCTCACGCGCGCGCCTTGCCGCCGATCAGGCCGATGGCGCTGCCGGCGTCTGCGGCGCCGGCGCCGTCACGCGATCGAGACGCGCGAGGAACCGGTCGGCATTTTCGTAGCCGACCACGCGCAGCACTTCGCGCCCTTGCGTATCGAAGAAGATGATGCCCGGCGGTCCGAAGAGGCCGAAGCGCTTGAGCAGTGCCTGGTCGTCCGAATTGTTGGCGGTCACATCGGCGCGCAACAGGCCCAGCTCCGCGAGGCGCGCCTGCACGCGCGGGTCGCTGAAGGTGAACTTCTCCATTTCCTTGCAGCTCACGCACCAGTCGGCGTAGAAGTCGAGCATCGACGGCTTGCCCGCGGTCTTGAGCGCCGCATCGAGTTGCGCGGGCGAGCGCACGGGCGCGAACACCAGCGCGTTCGCTTCGTTGGCGCCGCCGGACTGCGCCGCGCCTGCAGCGGCAACATCGCTCGCGCCGCCCACGCGCGCGGCCAGCACCGCGAGCGGACGCAGCGGATCCGTCGAACCCGCCGCAAGACCGACGATCAGCGTCGCCGCCCAGATCGCGAACGCAGCGCCGAGGCCACGCCCGAGGCGCCGCCACACATTGGCCGCACCCGCGTTCGGCGTGAAGAGGCCAAGCGCGGCGGCCGCGAGCAGCAGCCAGAGGGCAGCGAGCAGCATCTGCGCGGTGGCGCCAAGCACCGGCCAGACGATCCAGAGCGCGGCCGCGAGCAGCACGACGCCGAAGAACACCTTCACGCCATCCATCCACGTGCCCGCACGCGGCAGCAGCGAGCCCGCGCCGAGGCCGAGGATCATCAGGGGGACGCCGAGACCCAGGCCCATCGCAAAGAGCGCCGCGCCGCCGAGCACGGCGTTGCCCGTGTGCGCGATGAACGCCAGCACCGCGAAGAGCGGCGCGGTCATGCAGGCGCCCACCACGAGCGCGGAAAGCGCGCCCATCACGGCGACCGCGGCGAATTTGCCGCCGGAACGGCCCTGGGTGGCGCGCGAGGCGCCGTCCTGCCAGCGCTGCGGCAGGGCGATGTCGTAGCCCGCGATCAGCATGACGGCGAATGCGGTGAGGAGCACTGCGAACACGCCCAGCACCCACGGGTTCTGCAGCCATGCGCCAAGGCTCTGCCCGACCAGCGCAGCGGCAATGCCCAGCACCGTGTAGACGAGCGCCATGCCGAGCACGTAGACGAACGAGAGCGCGAAGCCGCGCGAGCGCGTGACGCGCTCGCCCTCACCGACGATGATCGCCGACAGGATCGGGATCATCGGGTACGAGCAGGGCAAGAGGCTCAGCACCATGCCGGCTACGAAGTACAGGCCGACCACGGCGAAAAAGCCGCCGCCTTGCAACAGCGATTGCGCGTAGTCGGCGCTCGTGGCGCGCTCGTACCAGGGTTCTTCGGTGTCACCTGCTGCGGGTACTGCGGTGGTTTGCGGCTGAGGCGCGGGCGTCGGGTTCGCTGCGCCCGGCACGGCGCTCTGGCCAGCCGTCGCGTCCTGCAAAGCGGCGCCGCTCACGTGGAACACGTGTTCCGCGGGCGGATAACAGATGCCAGCATCGGCGCAGCCCTGCGATGTCACCGCAAGATCGAACGGACCGCTCGCCTTCTGCACCGGCACGCGGATCGTCAGCTCGCTGCGATAGGTTTCGACATTCTTCTGGAAGGTCGGATCGAACTTGACGTGGCCGGGCGGGATTTGCGCCTCGCCCAATTGCGCCGTGCCGTTGCGGACTGCGAAGGCGAAGCGCTCGCGGTACATGTAGTAGCCGTCGGCGATCTTGAAGTGCACGTCGACCATGCCCGGCGCTTCGCTCGCACTGAACGTGAAGGCCTGGTCGGGCGGCAGGAAGTCGTCGTCGGCCGCACGCGCGAGCGACGCACCGAGCAGCATTGGCAGCAGAGCGCAGACGAGCAGGAGAAAGCCGGACAGCGTAGCGTACGGCGCGGCGCGCAAGCGCCGATCGAAGCGGTTAGACATGTAGGGTGCGCTGAGTCTCGGCATTGACCCATTGCCCGTAGGCGTTCGACGCCATGGCTTGCCACGAGAGAATCTCGGGCGTCTCGTAGGGATGCTGGGTCTGGATGAACTGTTCGAGCTCGGCCGCGCGGGCGAGACTCGTCTTGAAGAGCAGCTGGATCTCGTTGCCCGACTCGATGCTGCCCTGCCAGTGATACTGCGAGTGCACGGCGCCCAGGCGCGTCACGCACGCGGCGAGACGCTGCGCGAGCGCTCCGGCAGCGAGCGTTTCGGCGGTGCCCTCATCGGGCACCGTAGTCAGCATCAGGGTCACATTGAGGGTCACGACGAACTCCGGCGTGGTGCCCGCGTGCGACGGCAAACGGGCTTCGGGGCAGAACGTAATCGTACCATCGGCGCCGATCGGCTTCTCTCGTGCACCGTGTGGCAAAAGGGGACTGCAACCGGCAAACACGGTACGGCGCGCTTTCATCCACGCCGGAAAACAAAAAAGCCAGGCTAGGCCTGGCTTTTTCGCATGCCGCTCAATCCGGGGATCGAGCGACGGAAAGCTTATTCCGCTTCCTGGACGTTCTCTTCCGCGACTTCCGGACGGTCGAGCAGTTCGACCAGTGCCATCGGTGCGTTGTCGCCAACACGGAAACCGAACTTCAGGATACGCAGGTAGCCGCCCGGACGGTTCGCGAAACGCGGACCGAGCACGTCGAACAGCTTCGTGACCGAGTCACGATCGCGCAGGCGGTTGAACGCCAGACGACGGTTTGCGAGCGACGGCTTCTTGCCCAGCGTGATGAGGGGCTCGACAACCTTACGGAGTTCCTTCGCCTTCGGCAGCGTCGTCTTGATGACTTCGTGCTCGATGAGCGAGTTGGACATGTTACGGAGCATTGCCAGACGGTGGCTGCTCGTGCGGTTCAGTTTCCGCAGACCATGACGGTGACGCATTTCAATTTCCTTGAAACAAAGTTTTGGTCCAGCTCTTCTATCGCCCTGCAACTACCAGGGCACGGGCCGGTACGTGAAAAAGGCAAGACGCGGATTTTAAAGGAAAATCCGCGTCCGTGCCAGACTTCTTACTTGTCGAGACCAGCCGGCGGCCAGTTTTCGAGCTTCATGCCGAGCGTGAGACCGCGCGAAGCGAGCACTTCCTTGATCTCGTTGAGCGACTTGCGACCCAGGTTCGGGGTCTTGAGCAGCTCGTTCTCGGTGCGCTGGATCAGATCGCCGATGTAGTAGATGTTCTCGGCCTTCAGGCAGTTCGCCGAGCGAACCGTGAGTTCGAGATCGTCCACCGGACGCAGCAGGATCGGGTCGATCTGCGGGGCGCGCGAAGGCGCTTCCGCGGCCGTTTCTGTGCCTTCCAGAGCCGCGAACACCGACAGCTGATCCACGAGGATGCGGGCCGACTGGCGGATCGCTTCCTCAGGCGAGATCACGCCGTTGGTTTCGATGTTCATCACGAGCTTGTCGAGGTCGGTACGCTGCTCGACACGCGCGCTTTCCACGGCGTAGCTCACGCGGCGAACCGGCGAGAACGACGCGTCCAGCACGATGCGGCCAATGATCTTGGCCGACTCTTCGCCGTAACGGCGCACGTTGCCCGGCACGTAGCCACGGCCCTTTTCGATCTTGATCTGCACGTCGAGCTTGCCGCCCTTCGTCAGATGCGCAACCACGTGATCGGGGTTGATCACTTCGCAGTCGTGCGAGAGTTCGATGTCGCCAGCGGTGACAACGCCTTCGCCTTCCTTGCGCAGCGTAACCGTCACTTCGTCACGGTTATGCAGCTTGAAAACGACACCCTTCAGGTTCAGCAGCAGGTTGACCACATCCTCTTGCACACCATCGAGCGTCGAGTATTCGTGCACGACGCCTGCGATCGTCACTTCGGTCGGCGCGTAGCCCACCATCGACGACAGCAGCACGCGCCGGAGCGCGTTACCCAAGGTGTGGCCATAACCGCGTTCGAACGGCTCCATGACCACTTTCGCGTGGTTGTCGCCGAGCGATTCCACAGCGATGATCTTGGGTTTCAACAAACTGGTTTGCATAGGTTTTCCTTTTCAATACCCTCGGCTCGTTACACCGATAAGGCTGAGATGGCAACAACCTGAAAAAAACGGCCGAGGCCGCCTCCTGCGCGAAGCACAGAGGTTACCCCGGCCGTCAATCCGATTACCGCGAATACAATTCGACGATCAGGCTTTCGTTGATGTCGCCAGCGATGTCGCTGCGCTCAGGCATGCTCTTGAACGTGCCTTCGAACTTCTTCGCGTCGACCGACACCCAACCTGCCATGCCGCCTTGCTCTGCGAGCGAGAGGGCTTCGACGATACGCGCCTGCTTCTTCGCCTTTTCGCGAATCGCGACGACGTCGCCTGCCTTCACTTGCATCGACGGGATGTTCGAAACGACGCCGTTCACCGTGAGAGCCTTGTGGCTCACGAGCTGACGCGCTTCAGCGCGGGTCGAAGCGAAGCCCATGCGGTACACGACGTTGTCGAGACGCGATTCGAGCAGTTGCAGCAGGTTTTCGCCGGTGTTGCCCTTGATACGGTCAGCTTCCGCGAAGTAGCGGCGGAACTGGCGCTCGAGCACGCCGTAGATACGCTTCACTTTCTGCTTTTCGCGAAGCTGCGTGCCGTAGTCGGACGTACGTGCGCCCGAGGTGCGGCCGTGCTGACCCGGCTTGCTGTCGAGCTTGCACTTGTCGGCGAGCGAGCGGCGTGCGCTCTTCAGAAAGAGGTCGGTGCCTTCACGGCGGGACAGCTTGGCCTTCGGGCCGATATAACGTGCCACGTTGCTTTCCTTCGATAATTGATCACGCGAGGGCTAAACGCCGGCCTTCGCGCTAGTCCGGCTCTTTGAACCGAACGGTGGGCTTAGTCAATTCAATAACGCCGAGAGCCTGGGTCGCCGTTTCCGGCGGCTCAGGCGTTCGGCTAAAGCGACGCCTTAGATACGGCGGCGCTTCGGCGGACGGCAGCCGTTGTGCGGGACCGGCGTAACGTCGGAGATCGCGGTGATCTTGATGCCAAGACCATGCAGCGCGCGCACCGCCGATTCGCGACCCGGGCCGGGGCCCTTGATACGCACTTCGAGGTTCTTGACGCCGTATTCCATTGCAACACGGCCAGCCGATTCAGCTGCGACCTGAGCTGCGAAGGGCGTCGACTTACGCGAACCCTTGAAGCCCTGACCGCCCGACGTTGCCCAGGCAAGCGCGTTGCCTTGACGGTCGGTGATCGTGATGATCGTGTTGTTGAACGACGCGTGAACGTGAACCACGCCCTCGGCGACGTTCTTCTTAACCTTCTTGCGAACGCGTTGCGCCGCGGAGTTGTTCGAAGCCTTAGCCATTACGTTTTCCTGTAACTTTCAGTTCCGCTTACTTCTTCAGCGACTGTGCTGCGCGGCGCGGACCCTTACGCGTACGTGCGTTGGTACGCGTACGCTGGCCACGCAGGGGCAGGCCCTTGCGATGGCGCACGCCGCGGTAGCAGCCGAGGTCCATCAGGCGCTTGATGTTCATCGTCACTTCACGGCGGAGATCGCCTTCGACGACAAACTTGCCCACTTCCTCACGCAGCTTTTCCAGATCCGCGTCGTTCAGGTCCTTGACCTTCTTGTTGAACGGCACACCGGCGGCCACGCAGATGTTGCGCGAACGCGTGCGGCCAACACCAAAAATTGCCGTCAGGCCGATTTCGGTGTGCTGGTGGTTCGGGATGTTAACCCCTGCAATACGAGCCATTGTTTTTCCTCAAACAAAAAGCGCAAGCGCGCTAATCAGCCTTGGCGCTGCTTGTGGCGCGGGTCCGAGCTGCAGATCACGCGAACGACGCCGTTGCGCTTGATGATTTTGCAGTTGCGGCAAATGCGCTTTACCGATGCCATCACTTTCATGATATTACCCTTTTTCCTAAATCACTTCGCCCGGAACACGATCCGCGCACGCGACAGATCGTAAGGCGTCAACTCAACCGTCACCTTGTCGCCCGGGAGAATGCGGATGTAGTGCATCCGCATTTTTCCGGAAATATGTCCCAGAACGACATGGCCGTTTTCCAGCTTCACCCGGAAGGTTGCGTTGGGGAGGTTTTCGATAACCTCGCCTTGCATCTGGATTACATCGTCTTTGGCCATAGGTCCTTTTAACGCATCGGGACGCCGCCGCCCTTGAAGTTAGCCTTCTTGAGCAGCGATTCATATTGTTGCGACATCACGTACGACTGCACCTGCGCCATGAAGTCCATTGTGACGACGACAATGATCAGCAGCGACGTTCCACCAAAATAAAACGGCACATTCCAGCGCAGCACCAGAAACTCCGGCAGCAGGCAAACAAACACGATATAGATCGCACCGGCCAGCGTCAGACGCGTGAGGATGCGGTCGATATAGCGTGCCGTCTGATCGCCCGGACGGATGCCAGGTACGAACGCGCCACTCTTTTTCAGGTTGTCGGCCGTTTCCCTGCTGTTGAACACCAGTGCGGTGTAGAAGAAGCAGAAGAACACGATCGCCAACGCGTACAGCAACACGTACACGGGCTGGCCAGGCTTGAGGGCTTCGGCCACGTTGTGCAGCGTGTCCGCAAACCAGCCGGTTCGCGAACCCGAACTGAACCAGTTCAGGATGGTTGCCGGGAACAGGATGATCGACGACGCGAAGATCGGCGGAATCACACCCGACATGTTCAGCTTGAGCGGCAGGTGGGACGACTGCCCGCCGTAAATCTTGTTACCGACCTGGCGCTTCGCATAGTTCACGAGGATCTTGCGCTGGCCGCGTTCGATGAACACCACCAGGTAAGTCACGGCTGCGATCAGAACGACCACGATGATCGCCGAGATGATGCTCATCGAGCCGGTGCGAACCAGTTCGAAAAGCCCACCGAGCGCATTCGGGAAGCCTGCCGCGATCCCGCCGAAGATGATGATCGAGATACCGTTGCCAAGCCCGCGTTCCGTGATCTGCTCACCAAGCCACATCAGGAACATCGTGCCCGTTACGAGCGTCACGACCGTCGTCAAGCGGAACACCATGCCCGGATCGATCACGAGGCCAGGCTGGTTTTCCAGCGCGACCGCGATGCCGAACGCCTGAAACGTCGCCAGCACCACCGTGAAGATCCGCGTGTACTGCGTGATCTTGCGTTGTCCAGCCTGCCCTTCCTTCTTCAGCGCTTCCAGCTGCGGCGAGACGATCGCCATCAGCTGCAGGATGATCGACGCCGAAATATACGGCATCACACCCAGCGCGAAGATCGTGAACCGAGACAGTGCGCCACCCGAGAACATGTTGAACATGCCAAGGATGCCGCCCGACTGGCTCTGAAAGAGCTTCGCCAGTTGGTCCGGATCGATACCCGGAACCGGAATATGCGCGCCGATACGATAAACGACCAACGCCAGCAGCAGGAACACTGCACGCCGGCGCAGGTCGCCGAACTTCGGAGCGCTGCGACCGGTTTTTGCGAGACTCGGGCTGTTAGCCAAGTAGCTTCTCCGATGCAGATGCTAGTGACGGCGGGCAAGCCCGCACGCACCACTCACAATCACTCGGCAAAAGAACCGCCTGCTGCTTCAATCGCAGCACGCGCATTCTTCGTCGCACCCAGACCCTTCACGACGACCTTACGCTTGATCTCGCCGGTAGCGATGATCTTCGCGCTCCTGGTCAGTTCGCCCACGAGGCCTGCCTGCTTGAGAGCCAACAGATCGATTTCGTCGACCGGCAGCTTCTCGATGTCGGCGAGGCGCACTTCACCAACGAATTCCTTCGTCAGCGAGGTGAAGCCACGCTTGGGCAGACGACGCTGCAGAGGCATCTGACCGCCTTCGAAGCCGACCTTGTGGAAGCCGCCCGAACGCGATTTCTGACCCTTGTGACCACGGCCAGCGGTCTTGCCGAGGCCGGAGCCGATGCCGCGGCCGACGCGACGCTTTGCGTGCTTCGCGCCTTCTGCCGGCTTCAGGTTATTCAATTCCATTTTCAACTCCTGGAGTCTTTGGTCGACCGCTTAGCCGATGACCTTAACGAGGTACGAGACCTTGTTGATCATGCCGCGCACAGCCGGCGTGTCCTGCAGCTCGGAGACCGAGTTCAGGCGGCGCAGGCCGAGACCGCGCACAGTGGCACGGTGCGTTTCGCGGGTCCCAATCAGGCTCTTGACGAGCTGAACCTTGACAGTTTTTTCAGACATGGTACCCACCCTTAGCCCAGAATGTCTTCGACGGACTTGCCGCGCTTCGCCGCGATGTCAGCCGGGGTCGACTGCTTGCGCAGACCGTCCAGCGTGGCGCGAACGAGGTTGTACGGGTTCGTCGAACCGTGGCTCTTGGCCACGACGTTCTGCACGCCCATCACGTCGAACACTGCGCGCATCGGGCCGCCGGCGATCACGCCCGTACCTGCCTTCGCCGGAGCGAGGAGGACGACCGATGCGCCATGCTTGCCGTGCACTTCGTGTTGCAGGGTGCCGTTCTTCAGGGGCACCTTGAACATGTTGCGGCGAGCTTGTTCCATCGCCTTCTGGACAGCGACGGGCACTTCCTTCGACTTGCCCTTGCCCATACCGACGCGGCCATCACCATCGCCAACCACGGTCAGAGCGGCGAAGCCGAGAATACGGCCGCCCTTCACAACCTTGGTCACGCGATTGACCGAAATCATTTTTTCGCGGAGGCCGTCGTCGCGTTCGTCAGCCTGAACTTTCGCTTGCATCTTTGCCATGACGAATTCCTTCCTTAGAACTTGAGCCCGGCTTCGCGCGCAGCATCAGCCAGCGCCTTGACGCGGCCGTGATAGCGGAAACCCGAGCGGTCAAAGGCGACGGATTCGATGCCGGCGGCCTTAGCCTTTTCTGCAATACGCTTGCCGATCAGCGAGGCTGCAGCGACGTTGCCGCCCTTGCCCGACTGGTCAGCCAGTTGCGCACGCACTTCAGCTTCAAGCGTCGACGCGCTGGCCAGCACCTTGGTGCCGCAGGGCGAGAACACTTGCGCATAGATGTGCGTGTTCGTGCGATGCACGGCCAGACGCGCGACCTGCAGCTCAGCGATCTTGAGACGCGTCTGACGAGCGCGGCGCAGGCGAGATTGAGTCTTATCCATGATTGCGCACCCTTACTTCTTCTTCGTTTCTTTGAGGATCACAACCTCGTTGGCGTAGCGCACACCCTTGCCCTTATAGGGCTCCGGCGGGCGGTAGCCGCGGACTTCCGCAGCGACCTGGCCAACTTGTTGCTTGTCGATCCCCTTGATCACGATTTCCGTTTGCGACGGGGTTTCAGCCTTCACGCCTTGCGGCATCTGGTGCACCACCGGGTGCGAGAAACCCAGCGACAGGTTCAGCTTGTCGCCTTGCGCTTGAGCACGATAACCAACGCCAACCAGCGTCAGCTTGCGCTCGAAACCCTTCGTCACGCCTTGCACCATGTTCGCGACAATCGCGCGCATCGTGCCCGACATCGCATTGGCTTCGCGGCTTTCGTCGGTCGGCTCGAACTTGAGCGTACCGTTGTCGTTCACCACCTTCACGAGGCGGTTCGCAGCTTGCGAAATCGTACCCAGCGGGCCCTTGACGGTAATCTTCTCGTCGCTGAGCGTCGCTTCTGCGCCTTGCAGCGCGATCGGGCTCTTACCTACTCGAGACATGTTTCTTCTCCTTAGGCCTTAAGCGACGTAGCAGATAACTTCGCCGCCGACGCCAGTAGCGCGCGCCTTGCGGTCCGTCATCACACCCTTCGGCGTCGAAACGATCGCCACACCAAGGCCGTTCATGACCTGGGGGATTTCGTTGCGGCCGCGGTACACGCGCAGACCCGGCTTCGAGACGCGTTCGATGCGCTCGATAACGGGACGGCCAGCGTAGTACTTCAACGCGATGTTCAATTCCGACTTCGCACCTTCGGTCTTCACCGCGAAGTCGTCGATATAACCTTCGTCCTTCAGAACCTGCGCAATCGCAATCTTCACTTTCGACGAGGGCATAGCAACCGAAACCTTCTCGACCATCTGCGCATTGCGGATGCGAGTCAGCATATCGGCGATAGGATCACTCATGCTCATTTATGTTTCTCCTATTACCAGCTCGCCTTGGTGATGCCAGGGATCTCACCACGGAACGCGATTTCACGAATCTTGTTACGTGCGAGACCGAATTTGCGGAACGTGCCACGCGGACGACCCGTGAGTGCGCAGCGGTTACGCTTGCGAGTCGGGTTCGAGTTGCGGGGCAGTTGTTGCAGTTCCAGGCGAGCCGAATAGCGCTCTTCTTCCGACTTGCTTTGGTCGTCGATGATCGCCTTCAGCGCTGCGCGCTTCGGCGCGAATTTCGCTGCCAGACGAGCGCGCTTCTTTTCACGTTCGATCAGTGCCAGTTTAGCCACGGTAACCTCAGTTTCTGAACGGGAACTTGAAGCCGGCGAGCAGTGCCTTTGCTTCTTCGTCGGTCTTCGCGGTCGTCGTGATGCTGATGTTCAGCCCACGCAGCGCGTCGATCTTGTCGTAGTCGATTTCGGGGAAAATGATCTGCTCTTTCACACCGATGTTGTAGTTACCACGGCCGTCGAATGCCTTGCCCGACACGCCACGGAAGTCGCGCACGCGGGGCAGCGCAACCGTCACGAAACGATCCAGGAATTCGTACATGGCATTGCCACGCAGCGTAACCATCGTGCCGATCGGGTAGCCTTCGCGAATCTTGAAGCCGGCGATTGCCTTGCGCGACTTCGTGATGACGGGCTTCTGGCCGGCGATCTTCGTGAGGTCGCCAACGGCGTGCTCGAGGACCTTCTTGTCAGCGACGGCTTCACCAACACCCATGTTCAGGGTGATCTTGGTGAGGCGCGGCACTTCCATGACCGACTTGTAACCGAACTTCTCGATCAGGCCAGGAACGACCTTCTCTTTATAAAATTCTTGCAAACGTGCCATTTTTTACTCCGCAGCGTCAGGCGCTCAGAACAGCACCGGTCGTCTTCAGGAAACGAACCTTCTTGTCCCCTTCGACCTTGATGCCCACGCGCGACGGCTTACCGTTCGCGTCGACCAGTGCGACGTTCGAGATAGCCAGCGGCATTGCCTTGGCTTCCACGCCACCCGTCGTACCCTTCATGGGGTTCGGCTTCACATGCTTCTTCGCGATGTTGATGCCTTCGACAGTGACGCGCTCTTCGCCGATGGCCAGCACGACGCCGCGCTTGCCCTTGTCTTTGCCGGTAACGACGATAACTTCGTCACCCTTGCGAATCTTGTTCATCGCGGCTCCTTACAGCACTTCCGGCGCCAGCGAAACGATCTTCATGAATCGTTCGCTACGCAGCTCACGCGTAACCGGCCCGAAGATACGGGTGCCGATCGGCTCAAGCTTGGTATTCAAAAGCACGGCGGCGTTGCCATCGAACTTGATCAGCGAGCCGTCTTGACGGCGCACGCCCTTCGCAGTGCGAACCACAACAGCGTTGTAGATTTCGCCCTTTTTCACGCGCCCGCGCGGCGTTGCTTCCTTGACGCTCACCTTGATGATGTCGCCAATGCTGGCATAACGACGCTTCGAGCCGCCGAGCACCTTGATGCACAGAACTTCGCGTGCACCCGTGTTGTCGGCTACTTCAAGCCGAGTTTCGGTCTGGATCATGGTTTATCTTTCCCAACTTAATCCGGTCGCGCCACCATGGCACATCCGGTCAGTCTTGGTCCCGTCAGCCGCGCCGCCACTAGAACGACCGCTCAGCTGCTTGGGTAAGAACAGCAGCGACGGCAAACGAAACCGGCCATCGCATTCCGGTGAATCTTGCTAACCCGGACTGGCGCCCGAATCTGCTTCCCCACCTACATCCGCCTGCTGCTTTGCCAACAGCAAACCCATAAGCAGGGAAGACCAAGACTATAACTCGATAATCTTGGTCTAGCAAGCGAAATCTTCAGCGATTTCAATTACTTCTACACCCCGGGAAATGGCTCCCCGGGGTGTTGCGTCACTTTTAGATGACGCGTGCTGCTTCGATCAGCTTCGACACGGTCCAGGCCTTCGTCTTCGAGAGAGGACGGGTCTCCTGGATTTCAACGAGGTCACCCTCGTTGTACGTGTTCGCTTCGTCGTGCGCGTGGTACTTCTTCGACTGCACAACGTACTTGCCGTAGATCGGGTGCTTGACGCGGCGCTCGACCAGGACGGTGACCGTCTTGTCCATCTTGTTGCTGACGACTTTGCCGACCAGCGTCCGCTTAAGCGAGGTTTTCACGCTTTCGTTCATTTCTGGTTCGCCTTCTGAGTCAGGACGGTCCGCACACGTGCGATGTCGCGACGAACCTTCTTCAGCTGGCTCGTGTTGGTGAGCTGCTGGGTCGCGAGTTGCATGCGCAGGCCGAATTGCGCCTTCAAGAGGTCCGACAGCTCTTTGTCGAGCGCGGCCTTGTCTTTCTGAAGAAGTTCAGATGCCTTCATCAATCACTCCTTAGGCGCCGAGCTGGCGAACCATGAAGACCGTCTTCAGCGGCAGCTTGGCTGCAGCCAGACGGAAGGCTTCACGGGCCAGTTCTTCGGACACACCATCCATTTCATACAGCATCTTGCCCGGCTGAATCTCGGCGACGTAGTACTCAGGGTTACCCTTACCGTTACCCATACGCACTTCCGCCGGCTTTTGCGAGATCGGCTTGTCCGGGAAGATACGGATCCAGATGCGGCCGCCACGCTTGATGTGACGCGTCATTGCACGACGCGCTGCTTCAATCTGACGCGCGGTCAGGCGACCACGACCGATAGCCTTCAGACCGTATTCACCGAACGAAACTGCGTTGCCGCGCGTTGCGACGCCGGTGTTACGACCCTTCTGCTCTTTGCGATACTTCCTGCGTTTCGGTTGCAGCATCGTTATTCTCCACTCTTGCCGTCACCGCCGGCGCCACGGCGCGGTGCGCCACGACGGGCACCCGGTGCGCCTTCGCCATCACGGCGCGGACGACGATCGCCCGGACGCGCGTTGCGGCGCGGACGCTTTTCTTCGGCGACTTCTTCCACCACCGGTGCGTCGTTGCGGCCGAGCGTGTCGCCCTTGTAGACCCAAACCTTCACGCCGATGATGCCGTACGTCGTCTTCGCTTCCGAGGTTGCGTAGTCGATGTCAGCACGCAGCGTGTGAAGCGGCACTCGACCTTCGCGGTACCACTCGGTACGTGCGATTTCGATACCGTTCAGACGGCCGGCGCTCATGATCTTGATGCCCTGGGCACCCAGACGCATCGCGTTCTGCATCGCGCGCTTCATTGCGCGACGGAACATGATGCGGCGCTCGAGCTGCTGCGTGATCGAATCGGCGATCAGTTGAGCATCGGTTTCCGGCTTGCGGATTTCTTCGATGTTCACGTGAACCGGAACGCCCATGCGCTTCTGGAGTTCGGCCTTGAGGAGTTCGATGTCCTCGCCCTTCTTGCCGATCACCACACCCGGACGCGAGCTGTAAATCGTGATGCGAGCATTCTTTGCCGGACGCTCGATCACAACACGGCCCACCGAAGCGTTCTTCAGCTTCTTCTTCAGGTATTCACGAACACCGATGTCTTCCTTCAACATCGCCGCGAAATTGTTGTTGTTCGCGTACCAACGCGAAGCCCAATTGCGGCTGACGGCCAAACGGAAGCCAGTCGGATGAATTTTCTGTCCCATCGTATGGCTCCTTAATTCCCGACCGTCACAGTGATGTGACAGGATTGCTTCTCGATGCGGTTGCCGCGGCCCTTGGCGCGCGCGGTGAAACGCTTCAGCGAAGCTGCCTTGTCGACGTAAATGCTCTTGATCTTGAGCTCGTCGATGTCAGCACCTTCGTTGTGTTCCGCGTTTGCGATCGCCGAGAGCACAACCTTTTTCACGATGCCAGCCGCTTTCTTCGGCGAGAACGTCAGAACGTTCAGTGCCTTGTCGACCGGCAGACCGCGGATCTGGTCAGCCACAAGGCGCGTCTTCTGCGCCGAGATGCGGGCACCGCGATGAATTGCCTTCACTTCCATCTTGATTGCCCCTTATTTCTTGGCCTTCTTGTCGGCCGCGTGACCCTTGAACGTACGGGTCAATGCGAACTCGCCAAGCTTGTGGCCGACCATGTTTTCCGTGACATACACCGGAACGTGTTGACGGCCGTTGTGCACGGCAATCGTCAGACCGATGAAGTCCGGCAGGATCGTCGAACGACGCGACCAGGTCTTGATCGGTTTCTTGTCGCGCGTAGCTGCAGCCGCCTCAACCTTCTTCAGCAAATGGGCGTCGCAGAACGGACCTTTCTTAATAGAACGTGCCATTGCCTACTCCTTAACGCTTGTGACGGCGCTGGACGATCATGCTCGTCGTGCGCTTGTTGCTGCGGGTGCGATAGCCCTTCGTCGGCGTGCCCCACGGGCTCACCGGGTCGCGACCAGCCGCAGTCTTGCCTTCGCCACCACCGTGCGGGTGGTCGACCGGGTTCATTGCAACGCCACGGACCGTCGGGCGGATACCGCGCCAGCGGTTCGCGCCAGCCTTACCGATTTGACGGAGGCTGTGCTCTTCGTTGCCGACTTCACCGATCGTTGCGCGGCATTCAACGTGCACGCGGCGGATTTCGCCCGAACGCAGACGAACCTGCGCGTAGACGCCTTCACGTGCCAGCAGCATTGCCGACGTGCCAGCCGAACGCGCCATTTGCGCGCCCTTGCCCGGCAGCATTTCGATGCAGTGGATCGTCGTACCGACCGGAATGTTGCGGATCGGCAGCGTGTTGCCTGCGCGGATCGGCGCTTCCGAACCCGACATCAGCTGCGTGCCAACCGTCACGCCCTTCGGCGCGATGATGTAGCGGCGCTCGCCGTCTGCGTAAAGAACCAGCGCAATGTTCGCGCTACGGTTCGGGTCATACTCGAGACGCTCCACCTTCGCGGGGATGCCATCCTTCGTACGACGGAAATCGATCACACGGTAGTGCTGCTTGTGACCGCCACCCTGGTGACGCGTCGTGATGCGACCGTTGTTGTTACGGCCGGCCGTCGAGGACTTCTTTTCGAGCAGTGCCGCGAACGGCGCGCCCTTATGGAGGTCCTTGTTGACGATCTTGACCATCGCGCGGCGACCCGGCGAGGTCGGCTTAACTTTCACGATTGCCATGATTACTTGGCCTCCGCTTCAAAGTTGATTTCCTGGCCGGGCTTCAGGCAGACATACGCCTTCTTCACGTCCTTGCGCTTGCCGTTGAAGCGGCCAAAGCGCTTGGCTTTGCCCTTCTGGACCAGCACGTTGACGGACTCGACTTCCACCTTGAACAGCAGCTCGACAGCAGCCTTGACTTCCTGCTTGTTCGCGTCCGGCGCGACTTCGAAGACGACTTGTTCGTTCTTCTCCGCAACCAGCGTCGCCTTTTCGGAGATCACCGGTGCGAGCAGGACCTGCATCAAACGATGATCGTTCTTGCGAATCTCGCTCATGACAGCAACTCCTCGATCTGGGCGACCGCTGCCTTCGTGATCAGGATCTTCTTGAAGTAGATCAGCGAGAGCGGGTCGGCAAAACGCGGCTCAACGACTGCCACGTGGGGCAGGTTGCGCGACGCGAGATACAGGTTCTCGTCGACCGTGTCGGTGATGACCAGCACGGATTCGAGACCCATGGCCTTGAACTTTTCGGCCAGCAACTTCGTCTTCGGCGCTTCGAGCGAGAGCTCTTCGACGACCGAGATGCGGCCTTCGCGGGCCAGCTGCGAGAAGATCGAGCAGAGACCTGCGCGATGCATCTTCTTGTTGACCTTGTGCGAGAAGTTTTCTTCCGGCGAATTCGGGAAGATGCGACCACCGCCACGCCACAGCGGGCTCGACGACATACCGGCACGAGCGCGGCCCGTACCCTTCTGACGCCACGGCTTCTTGGTGGTGTGCTTGACCTGTTCGCGGTCCTTCTGCGCGCGGTTGCCGCTGCGCGCGTTCGCCTGGTAGGCGATAACGATCTGGTGGATCAGCGCTTCGTTGTAGTCACGGCCGAACACGACGTCCGACGCGTTAACAGCTGCGCCTTCCTGACCATTAGCGTTCAGGAGCTTCAGTTCCATTATTGCGCTCCTTTCTTGGCGCGCGCCTTGACGGCGGGCGTCACGAAAACCTTGCCGCCCTTTGCACCCGGCACGGCACCCTTGACCAGCAGCAGCTTGCGCTCTGCGTCGATACGGGCGATTTCGAGGTTTTGCACCGTCACGGTTTCGTCACCCATGTGACCGGTCATGCGCTTACCCGGGAACACGCGACCCGGATCCTGCGCCATACCGATCGAGCCCGGCACATTGTGCGAGCGCGAGTTACCGTGCGAAGCACGACCCGAAGCGAAGTTGTAACGCTTGATGGTACCGGCGTAGCCCTTACCGATCGAGGTGCCTTGCACGTCGATCTTCTGGCCTTCTTCGAAGAGTTCCACACCGATCACGGCGCCAGCGGACAGTTCGGCGGCCTTAGCGGCGTCGATCTGGAATTCCTTGAGGATTTCACCGGCTTGAACGCCAGCTTTGGCGAGATGACCTGCGAGCGGCTTCGTCACGCGCGATGCGCGGCGAGTACCGAAAGCAACCTGCACGGCCGTGTAGCCGTCGGTTTCAACAGTCTTGATCTGCGTCACGCGGTTGTCGGACACGTCCAGCACGGTCACGGGAATCGAATCCCCTTCGGCCGTGAAGATACGGGTCATGCCAACCTTGCGACCTACGAGTCCAAGGCTCATCGTTTTCTCCATTCCCGACTGCGATTGGTCGGGGCTAATTTACAAAGTACCGGCATGTTTTCGAGGTAAAGGCTCGAAGGGGACACACCGATTTTTTGCGCAAACGCGCGAAAAGACGTCAAGTATAACGTCCTTTTTCGTTTTCCGCAAGCAATCAAAGACTTAGCGCCACCCGAAGATTCTGGCGGCGCTGGAGGCTCTTACTGCAGCTTGATTTCGACGTCCACGCCAGCCGGGAGGTCCAGCTTCATCAGCGCGTCAACGGTCTTGTCCGTCGGGTCGACGATGTCCATCAGGCGCAGGTGCGTGCGGATTTCGAGCTGATCGCGCGACGTCTTGTTGACGTGCGGCGAACGCAGGATGTCGAAACGCTGGATACGCGTGGGCAGCGGCACCGGGCCACGAACGATTGCACCCGTACGCTTCGCCGTGTCGACGATTTCAGCAGCCGACTGGTCGATCAGGCGGTAGTCGAAAGCCTTCAGGCGGATACGGATTTTTTGGTTCTGCATGATGATTCCTTGAAAAGAGCGAGGCGGACTTGCGCCGCCAGACGATATAAAGAGCGCAGGACCACCCCGCGGCAAGGCGCCGCGAGGTGGTCCCTGGGTACATCAACTTCTACAGCAAGCCGGGTATTCTACCCGATTTACTCGATGATCTTTGCAACCACGCCGGCGCCGACGGTACGGCCACCTTCGCGGATTGCGAAGCGCAGACCTTCTTCCATCGCGATCGGAGCGATCAGCTTCACCGTGATCGACACGTTGTCGCCCGGCATGACCATTTCCTTGTCCTTCGGCAGCTCGATCGAGCCCGTCACGTCCGTCGTACGGAAGTAGAACTGCGGACGGTAGTTGTTGAAGAACGGCGTGTGACGGCCGCCTTCGTCCTTGCTCAGCACGTACACTTCAGCCGTGAAGTGCGTGTGCGGCGTGATCGAACCCGGCTTGGCCAGCACCTGGCCGCGCTCCACGTCTTCACGCTTCGTGCCGCGCAGCAGGATACCCACGTTGTCGCCTGCCTGACCCTGGTCGAGCAGCTTGCGGAACATTTCCACGCCCGTGCAGGTCGTCTTCACCGTCGGCTTGATACCGACGATTTCGATTTCCTCGCCGACCTTGACGATGCCGCGCTCGACGCGACCCGTCACCACCGTGCCGCGACCCGAGATCGAGAACACGTCTTCCACCGGCATCAGGAACGCGCCGTCAACGGCACGCTCCGGCGTCGGGATGTACGTGTCCAGCGCGTCGGCCAGGTTCATGATCGCCACTTCACCCAGTTCGCCCTTGTCGCCTTCCAGCGCCAGCTTGGCCGAACCCTTGATGATCGGCGTGTCGTCACCCGGGAAGTCGTACTTCGACAGGAGCTCGCGCACTTCCATTTCGACCAGCTCGAGCAGCTCGGCGTCGTCGACCATGTCGCACTTGTTCAGGAACACGATGATGTAAGGCACGCCAACCTGACGGGCGAGCAGGATGTGCTCACGCGTTTGCGGCATCGGGCCGTCAGCGGCCGAGCACACCAGGATCGCGCCGTCCATCTGTGCCGCGCCCGTGATCATGTTCTTCACGTAGTCAGCGTGGCCCGGGCAGTCGACGTGTGCGTAGTGGCGGTTAGCCGTTTCGTACTCGACGTGCGCGGTGTTGATGGTAATGCCACGCGCCTTTTCTTCCGGCGCTGCGTCGATCTGGTCGTACGCCTTCGCTTCGCCGCCGAACTTGGCGGTCAGAACCGTCGTGATCGCTGCCGTCAGCGTGGTCTTGCCGTGGTCAACGTGACCGATCGTGCCCACGTTCACGTGCGGCTTGGTCCGTTCGAATTTACCTTTTGCCATGTTTCTCTTCTTTCAAAAAAGTGGTGAATCGGTGACTGAGCGATGCGAACCAGACCCATGCCTGGTTCGCCGCATGGTCAACTGAATGCCGATGCTTACTTCGCCTTCGCGCTGATGATCGCGTCGGCCACGTTACGCGGTGCTTCTGCGTAGTGCTTGAATTCCATCGTGTACGTTGCGCGGCCTTGCGACAGCGAGCGCAGCGACGTCGAATAGCCGAACATTTCCGACAGCGGCACTTCGGCGCGAACGATCTTGCCGCCGCCAACCATGTCTTCCATGCCCTGGACGATACCGCGACGGCTCGACAGGTCGCCCATCACGTTGCCCATGTAGTCTTCCGGCGTTTCGACTTCCACAGCCATCATCGGTTCGAGGATGACCGGGCTTGCCTTGCGCATTGCTTCCTTGAAGGCCATCGAGCCGGCCATGCGGAACGCGTTTTCGTTCGAGTCAACGTCGTGGTACGAACCGAACGTCAGGTGAACCTTCACGTCGACGACCGGGAAGCCCGCCAGCACGCCAGCCTTCAGCGTTTCCTGGATACCCTTGTCCACCGCCGGGATGAATTCGCGCGGAATCACACCGCCCTTGATCTCGTCCAGGAACTCGTAGCCCTTGCCCTGCTCGTTCGGCTCAAGCGTGATGACAGCGTGACCGAACTGGCCGCGACCGCCCGACTGCTTGACGAACTTGCCTTCGACGTCCTTCGCCGTAGCGCGGATCGTTTCGCGGTATGCAACCTGCGGCTTGCCGACGGTCGCTTCCACGTTGAATTCGCGCTTCATGCGATCGACCAGAATTTCGAGGTGGAGCTCGCCCATACCCGAAATGATGGTCTGGCCCGATTCCTCGTCCGTCTGGACGCGGAACGACGGGTCTTCCTGCGCCAGGCGGTTCAGGGCGAGGCCCATCTTTTCCTGGTCAGCCTTGGTCTTCGGCTCGACGGCCTGCGAAATCACCGGCTCCGGGAACACCATGCGCTCCAGGATGATCGGGTTCGCCGGGTCGCACAGCGTGTCGCCCGTGGTTGCTTCCTTCAGGCCAACGGCTGCAGCGATGTCGCCTGCACGAACTTCCTTGATTTCTTCGCGGTTGTTCGCGTGCATCTGCAGAATACGGCCGAGGCGTTCCTTCTTGCCCTTGGTCGAGTTCAGCACGGTGTCACCCGAGTTGACGACGCCCGAGTACGCGCGGAAGAAGATCAGCTGGCCGACGAACGGGTCGGTCATGATCTTGAACGCGAGTGCCGAGAACTTCTCGTCGTCGGATGCGCGGCGCTCTGCCTTCTCGCCGTTTTCGAGTTCGCCCGTGACCGGGGGAATGTCCACCGGCGACGGCAGGAAGTCGATCACGGCGTCGAGCATACGCTGCACGCCCTTGTTCTTGAACGCGGTGCCGCACAGCATCGGCTGGATTTCGCAAGCGATGGTCCGGTCGCGGATCGCCTTGACGATTTCCGCTTCGGTCAGCTCTTCGCCGCCGAGGTACTTTTCCATCAGCTCTTCGCTGGCTTCAGCAGCCGACTCGATCATCTTTTCGCGCCACTCGTTGCACGTATCAACGAGTTCGGCCGGGATGTCGACGTAGTCGAACTTCGTGCCTTGCGAGGCCTCGTCCCAAATGATCGCCTTCATCTTCAGGAGGTCGACGACGCCCTTGAAGTTTTCTTCAGCGCCGATCGGCACCACGACCGGAACCGGGTTTGCCTTCAGGCGGTTCTTCAGCTGGTCGTAGACCTTGAAGAAGTTCGCGCCGGTACGGTCCATCTTGTTGACGAACGCGAGACGGGGAACCTTGTACTTGTTCGCCTGACGCCACACCGTTTCCGACTGCGGCTGCACGCCGCCCACTGCGCAGTAGACCATGCACGCGCCGTCGAGCACGCGCATCGAGCGCTCGACTTCAATCGTGAAGTCGACGTGGCCCGGGGTGTCGATGATGTTGATGCGGTGCTCGGGGTAGTTGCCGCCCATGCCCTTCCAGAACGCGGTCGTAGCAGCGGACGTGATCGTGATGCCACGCTCCTGTTCCTGCTCCATCCAGTCCATGGTCGCGGCGCCGTCGTGAACTTCACCAATCTTGTGGTTCACGCCGGTGTAAAACAGAATGCGCTCGGTCGTCGTCGTCTTGCCGGCGTCGATGTGAGCGCTAATACCGATGTTACGGTAGCGCTCGATAGGAGTCTTGCGAGCCACTTTGATCCTCTATCGGGAGGTGCGCGCCGGATCGATCCCGACCGGGTTGATCCCAACGCGCCTGAACACAAACGGGCGAGGCGCTCGATAAGCGCACCCGCCCGGAATTTTTTCCGTTTTTTGAGCAAACCCCGGTAGGGGCTTTCTCTTAGAAGCGGAAGTGCGAGAACGCCTTGTTCGCTTCTGCCATCCGGTGAACTTCGTCGCGCTTCTTCATCGCGCCGCCACGGCCTTCGGCCGCTTCGGAGAGTTCACCTGCCAGACGCAGGGCCATCGACTTCTCGCTGCGCTTCTTCGCGGCTTCACGCAGCCAACGCATCGCCAATGCCATACGACGCGAGGGGCGCACTTCGACCGGAACCTGATAGTTCGCACCACCAACGCGGCGGCTCTTCACTTCCACCACCGGCTTCACGTTGTTGAGCGCGACAGTGAACACTTCCAGCGGGTCCTTGCCACCCTTGGTCTGGATCTGTTCGAAAGCGCCGTACACGATACGCTCGGCAACCGACTTCTTGCCGGAGAGCATCAGCACGTTCATGAACTTGGCTACATCAACGTTGCCGAACTTCGGATCCGGCAACACTTCCCGCTTGGGGACTTCGCGACGACGCGGCATGTTTCTTCCTTTAACTTTTCAGTTGAAGCGCGGGTTCACACCTTGCGCTCCGCGGCCACCAACTAACCCGATTCATCCATTACGACTTACCAGCCTGGTCGGGTGACCACTTACTCGACAGCACCGGCCAATCCGGCACCTGTCGCTTTTATCGCCGGCACTCTTGCGAGCACGACGACACCTGACTCTTACTTCGCAGCCTTCGCGCGCTTTGCGCCGTACTTCGAACGAGCCTGCTTACGATCCTTGACGCCCTGGGTATCCAGCGAGCCACGAACCATGTGGTAACGCACACCCGGCAAGTCCTTCACACGGCCGCCGCGGATCAGCACGACCGAGTGTTCCTGCAGGTTGTGGCCTTCACCACCGATGTACGAAATGACTTCGAAGCCGTTCGTCAGGCGCACCTTGGCGACCTTACGGAGTGCCGAGTTCGGCTTCTTCGGCGTCGTCGTGTACACACGGGTGCACACGCCGCGACGCTGCGGGCAGTCCTGCAGGGCCGGCGACTTGCTCTTCGTAGCTTCCGAAGCGCGGCCTTTGCGAACCAGTTGATTGATGGTTGGCATTGTTTATTCCTGAAATTGAACAAAATCGACGCATTTATTTCCGGGCAAAGCGGAAAACCATACGTATCGAACTCCGGACTGGGTATTTGACGTTAGTTTTCGTCAAATCGATCGACGAGCACAGACATCCCAAAGACCGGAACCCAGCATGATATTCCGAAAAGACCAAGCGAGTCAATGGCTTGCGACATTTCGGACGACGGAGGAAGCGACAGCGCCGTGACAATCCGGCGGCGTCCGGAATACCCGGTGCGGGAACAGCGCGCCTTATTCGTCGCCGACGACCTCGACGAGTTCCTCGCCGAAGCGCTCGAGCTTGCGCGCGCCGATGCCGGGGATGTCACGCAATTCGTCCACCGACTCCGGGCCGTTGCGCGCGATTTCCGCCAGCGTAGCGTCGTGGAAGATGACGTAGGCCGGCACGCCCTCGCTCTTCGCGGTTTCGGTGCGCCACAGGCGCAGGCGCTCCCAGCGCGAGCGCTGACGCGGGCTCATGCCAAGGGTCGGATCGGCCCGCTCGCTGGTGCGGCTTGACGAAGTCCGCGTACGCGTGGGTTTCACGTAACGACGCATCGTGACATTCTGCTCGCCCTTGAGCACCGCCTTGCTCGCCTCGGTGAGCACGAGCGAGCCGTAGCCGTCGTGGTCGACGGTGAGATAGCCGAATGCCACCAGTTGCCGGAAGATCGCGCGCCATTCCGGCTCGGAAAGCGCGGAGCCGATGCCGAAGGTAGAGATTTTCTCGTGCCCGCGCTGCAGGATCTTCTCGTTGCGGTTGCCGCGCAGGATGTCGATCAGGTGGCCGGCGCCGAAATTGAAGCCGCTCGCGCGCTGCGCGCGGAACACACACGAAAGCGCCATTTGCGCCTCACGCGTGGCGTCCCACGTGGCGGGCGGCTCGAGACAGGTATCGCAGTTGCCGCACGGCTTGCTCTCTTCGCCAAAGTACGCGAGCAGGCGCACGCGCCGGCATGTGGCCGCTTCGCACAGGCCGAGCAGTGCGTCGAGCTTGCCCGTCTGCACGCGCTTGTGCTGCTCGTCGGCTTCGGACTCGTCGATCATCTTGCGCTGCTGCACCACGTCGCCCAGACCGTAGGCCATCCATGCGTTGGCCGCCAGCCCGTCGCGCCCCGCGCGGCCGGTTTCCTGGTAGTAGCCTTCCACGCTCTTGGGCAAATCCAGATGCGCGACGAAACGCACGTCCGGCTTGTCGATGCCCATGCCGAATGCGATGGTGGCGCACATCACCACGCCTTCTTCGCGCTGGAACAGCTCCTGGTGCTTCTGGCGTACCTCGAATTCCATGCCGGCGTGGTACGGCAGCGCGCGCAAGCCCTGCCCCTTCAGCCACTCGGCCGTTTCCTCGACCTTGCGGCGCGAGAGGCAATACACGACGCCGGCATCCGTGGTGCCGTCGGCGCGCGTATGCTCCGCGCGGATGAAGTCGAGCAGCTGCGAGCGCGCGTTGTCCTTCTCGACGATGCGGTAGCGGATATTCGGCCGGTCGAAGCTTGAAACGAACACACGGGCGTCGTCGAGCGCGAGACGGTGCGCGATCTCGTCGCGCGTGATGGCGTCCGCGGTTGCCGTGAGCGCGATGCGCGGCACGTTCGGAAAGCGCTCGTGCAGCACCGAGAGCTGGATGTATTCGGGCCGGAAGTCGTGGCCCCATTGCGAGACGCAGTGCGCTTCGTCGATGGCAAAGAGGCCGATGCGCGTGCGCTCGAGCAGGTCGAGGAAGCGCGACGTCATGAGGCGCTCGGGCGCGACGTAAAGCAGGTCGAGATCGCCCTCGCGCAGCGCCCGCTCGGTCGCCGCCGCTTCGGCGCCGCTCAGCGTCGAGTTGAGATACGCGGCGCGCACGCCCACTTCCGTGAGTGCGGCCACCTGGTCCTGCATGAGTGCGATGAGCGGCGACACGACGATGCCGGCACCGAGCCCGGCTTCGTGCCGCACGAGTGCGGGAATCTGATAGCAGAGCGATTTGCCGCCGCCGGTCGGCATGAGCACCAGCGAATCGCCGCCCCCTGCGACGTGCTCGACGATTTCGGCTTGCTGCCCTCTAAACGCGGGATAGCCGAAGACTTCGTTGAGGATTTCGAGGGAACGGGACATGAAGGCGGTGAGCGTGCGGAGCAAAGGCGGTGGGCCGGATTTTACCAACCCGGACGCGCCTTGACCGCCGCTACCGTGAAGATTGGCCATTCGGCCAGGAGAAACCGCGGAAATCGCGCGCAGATTGCGAACGCGAACAACCAGGATGAAGCGGGCTCGTCAGGCAGCGAGGCGCCGGCGCGCGATCCGAAACGCACCGACGATCGTCACGACGGCCACGACCGCGGCGGCGATCGTGAATGCGCTCGCCCCGAAGAGCACGACGTTGGCGCCGACGAACATGAGTGAGCCGATCGTGAGCAGCGCGGCGCCGCCCTTGACCCTGCCCGCCAGCAGCATGATGAAACCGATGATCAGGAAGGCCCACATCACGAGGAAGGTCGCGAAGAAGTTCGCCGCGGACTGATTGCTGACGTGATGCAGCAGCTGCGAAAAGCTGGCGACACATGCCACCAGATTCAGGATGAGACCGCCCCCGACCACCCACATGATTACCGCCTCCAGATTCAGATAAACGCCGCCAGTGTCGTACGAAAAGACCCACACAGGCGGACTTGGCGCGCTACGTTAGCACGCCTCACCGATGTGCGCAGCGAGCGGGCCGGCACTGCGGCACGAGGCCGCAGGCGTAAGCGAGAAACGCGCGCGCCAATAAAAAAGCCGCCCGGTGAAAACCAGGCGGCTTTTGCGAGGGCATGGGAGCCCGCAGCGAAAGGCGGCTTGCGCCGCCCCGCGCTTACTCGTCCGTCGTATGCGGCTGTTGCGGCTGCGGCTCGGCGGCCGGGGTTTCCGGCGTACCGAACTCGAACGCTTCTTCCGCTGCGATCTGGTCGAAACGCTCGCGATCCGACGATTCCTTCGCACGGCGCGCCTTGTGGAAGGCGAGACCCGTACCAGCCGGAATCAGACGACCGACGATCACGTTTTCCTTCAGGCCACGCAGATCGTCGCGCTTGCCCATGATCGCCGCTTCGGTCAGCACGCGGGTCGTTTCCTGGAACGATGCCGCCGAGATGAACGAATCGGTCGAGAGCGATGCCTTCGTAATACCGAGCAGCACGTTCTCGTACGTTGCCGGGCGCTTGTCCTCGGCGTTCATCTTGTCGTTTTCGTCCAGCATGTCCGAACGCTCGACCTGCTCGCCCGGGATGAAGCGCGTATCACCGTTGTCGGTGATCTGCACACGACGCAGCATCTGACGCACGATCACTTCGATGTGCTTGTCGTTGATCTTCACGCCCTGCAGACGGTACACGTCCTGCACTTCGTCCACGATGTAACGCGACAGCGCTTCGATACCCTGCAGACGCAGGATATCGTGCGGATCGGCCGGGCCGTCCACGATCATTTCGCCCTTGTTGACGACCTGACCGTCGTGGACCAGCACCTGCTTTTCCTTCGCGATCAGGAACTCGTGCTGATTGCCTTCGAGGTCCGTAATAACGAGACGCTGCTTGCCCTTCGTGTCCTTACCGAACGACGTCGTACCCGTGACTTCCGCCAGGATACCTGCGTCCTTCGGCGAACGTGCTTCGAACAGTTCCGCCACACGCGGCAGACCACCGGTAATGTCACGCGTCTTCTGGGCTTCGGTCGGGATACGTGCGAGCACTTCACCGACCTGCACCTGCTGACCGTCCTTCACGGTGATCAGTGCGCCGACCTGGAAGCCGATCTGCACCGAATGCTCCGTGCCCGGGATCTTCACTTCGTCGCCGTTCGCGTCGAGCAGCTTGACCTGCGGACGCACGCTCTTCGCCGCCTGCGAACCGCGGCGCTTCACGTCGATCACGACGAGGGTCGACAGACCCGTGACGTCGTCGATCTGCTTGGCCACGGTCACGCCTTCCTCGACGTTCTCGAACTTCACCGTACCGCCGTACTCGGTGATGATCGGACGCGTGAGCGGATCCCACGTTGCGAGCTGCGTGCCGGCCTTGATCGCTGCGCCATCGAGCTGCAGCAGCGTCGCGCCGTACGGCACCTTGTGACGCTCGCGCTCGCGGCCGTGATCGTCGGCGATGATGGCTTCGCCCGAACGCGAGATGACGACTTGCTCGCCCTTCGCATTCGTGACGTAACGCATCGTCGCCGTGAAGCGCACGGTACCGTTCGACTTGGCTTCCACCGACGAGGCCACTGCCGCACGCGACGCCGCACCACCGATGTGGAACGTACGCATCGTGAGCTGCGTGCCCGGTTCGCCGATCGACTGTGCCGCGATCACGCCGACGGCTTCGCCGACGTTCACGCGCGAGCCGCGGCCGAGGTCGCGGCCATAGCAGGCTGCGCACAGGCCATAACGCGTTTCGCAGGTGAGCGGCGTGCGCACGCGCACTTCGTCGATGCCGAGGCTTTCGATCGTTTCGACCGCGTCTTCGTCGAGCAGGTCGCCCGAAGCGTAGATCGTTTCCTGCGTTTCCGGATTGACGACGTCCGCCACCGCAACACGGCCGAGAATGCGGTCGCGCAGCGCTTCGACGACTTCACCGCCTTCCACGAGGGCCTTCATCGCCACGCCGTTCGACGTGCCGCAATCGTCCTCGACGACCACGAGATCCTGGGTCACGTCGACGAGACGACGCGTCAGGTAACCCGAGTTCGCGGTCTTCAGTGCCGTATCAGCCAGACCCTTACGTGCACCGTGGGTCGAGATGAAGTACTGCAACACGTTCAGACCTTCGCGGAAGTTCGCGGTAATCGGCGTTTCGATAATCGAGCCGTCCGGCTTCGCCATCAGGCCGCGCATACCCGCGAGCTGGCGAATCTGCGTTGCGGAACCCCGCGCGCCCGAGTCGGCCATCATGTAGATCGAGTTGAACGATTCCTGACGCGTTTCCTTGCCGTCGCGGTCGATGACCGGTTCCGTCGCGAGCTGCTCCATCATCGCCTTGCCGACCGCTTCCGACGTGTTCGACCAGATGTCGACCACGTTGTTGTAGCGTTCCTGCGCGGTGACGAGACCCGACATGTACTGACGGTCGTACTCCTTCACCTTCTTCGCGGCTTCGCCGACGATGGTTTCCTTCTGCGGCGGGACGAGCATGTCGTCCACGCAGATCGAAATACCGGCGCGCGTTGCCAGGCGGAAGCCCGACTGCATCAGCTGGTCAGCGAAGATCACCGTTTCGCGCAGACCGCACTTGCGGAACGCGGTGTTGATCAGACGCGAAATTTCCTTCTTCTTCAGCGGCTTGTTCAGCACCGAGAACGGCAGACCCGGCGGCAGAATTTCCGACAGGATCGAGCGGCCAACGGTCGTTGCGTACAGCGAGATCTTCGGCACGAATGCCGGTGCGCCTTCCGACTTGTCCTCGTTGTGGACCATTTCGGTAATACGCACGTTCACGCGCGAGGCCAGCTCGACTTCCTTGTTCTCGTACGCGCGGAGCACTTCCGACACGCCCGTGAACGTCATGCCTTCGCCCTTGCCGTTGATCGCTTCACGCGTGGCGTAGTACAGGCCCAGCACGATATCCTGCGACGGCACGATCGACGGATCGCCGTTGGCCGGGAACAGGACGTTGTTCGACGCGAGCATGAGCGTACGCGCTTCCATCTGCGCTTCGAGCGACAGCGGAACGTGAACGGCCATCTGGTCACCGTCGAAGTCGGCGTTGAACGCCGCGCAAACGAGCGGGTGCAGCTGGATTGCCTTACCTTCGATCAGCACCGGCTCGAAAGCCTGAATGCCAAGACGGTGCAGCGTCGGCGCACGGTTGAGCATCACCGGGTGCTCGCGGATCACCTCTTCGAGGATGTCCCACACCACCGGCGTCTGGTTCTCGACTTCCTTCTTCGCAGCCTTGATGGTCGTGGCAACGCCCATCGTTTCCAGCTTGTTGAAGATGAACGGCTTGAAGAGTTCGAGCGCCATCAGCTTCGGCAGACCGCACTGGTGCAGCTTGAGCGTCGGACCCACCACAATGACCGAACGGCCCGAGTAGTCCACGCGCTTGCCCAGCAGGTTCTGACGGAAGCGGCCGCCCTTACCCTTGATCATGTCGGCGAGCGACTTCAGCGGACGCTTGTTCGCGCCCGTCATCGCCTTGCCGCGACGACCGTTGTCGAGCAGCGAGTCAACCGCTTCCTGGAGCATCCGCTTTTCGTTGCGGACGATGATCTCCGGCGCCTTGAGCTCGAGCAGACGCTTCAGACGGTTGTTACGGTTGATCACGCGGCGATACAGGTCGTTCAGGTCCGAAGTCGCGAAACGGCCACCGTCCAGCGGCACCAGCGGACGCAGTTCGGGCGGCAGCACCGGCAGCACTTCGAGCACCATCCATTCGGGCTTGATGCCCGAACGCTGGAAGGCCTCGAGCACCTTCAGGCGCTTCGCGTACTTCTTGATCTTCGCTTCCGAGCCGGTGTTCTTCAGCTCGGTGCGCAGCGTTTCGACCTGCTCGTCGATGTTGATCGCGCGCAGGAGTTCACGCACGCCTTCCGCGCCCATTTCGGCACGGAATTCGTCGCCGTATTCCTCGACCTTGTTGTAGTAATCCTCTTCGGTCATGATCTGACGCGCCTTCAGCGGCGTCATGCCCGGTTCGATCACCACGTATGCCTCGAAGTACAGCACGCGCTCGATGTCGCGCAGCGTCATGTCGAGCACCATGCCCAGACGCGACGGCAGCGACTTCAGGAACCAGATGTGCGCGACCGGCGAGGCCAGCTCGATGTGGCCCATGCGTTCGCGACGCACCTTCGCCAGCGTGACTTCAACGCCGCACTTCTCGCAGATCACGCCACGGTGCTTCAGGCGCTTGTACTTGCCGCACAGGCACTCGTAGTCCTTGATCGGCCCGAAGATCTTCGCGCAGAACAGACCATCCCGTTCCGGCTTGAAGGTACGGTAGTTGATCGTCTCCGGCTTCTTCACTTCGCCGAACGACCACGAGCGGATCTTGTCCGGCGAGGCCAGACCGATCTTGATCGCGTCAAAAACTTCTTCTTGTTGGACTTGCTTGAATAGATCGAGCAGAGCTTTCATTGCCTTCTCTCCGTAGTCCGATTAGTTGCGGTCGAGGTCGATGTCGATGCCGAGCGAGCGGATTTCCTTCACCAGCACATTGAAGGATTCCGGCATGCCCGCGTCGATCACGTGGTCGCCCTTGACGAGGTTTTCGTACACCTTCGTCCGGCCCGTCACGTCATCGGACTTCACCGTCAACATTTCCTGCAGCACATACGAAGCGCCATACGCTTCGAGCGCCCACACTTCCATTTCACCGAAGCGCTGACCACCGAATTGCGCCTTACCACCCAGCGGCTGCTGCGTAACGAGCGAGTACGGACCCGTCGAACGCGCGTGCATCTTGTCGTCGACAAGGTGATGCAGCTTCAGGTAGTGCATGTAGCCCACGGTGACCGTACGTTCGAACATCTCGCCCGTGCGGCCGTCGTACAGACGCACCTGGTTCTTCGACGGCGTCATGCCGAGGTTCTGGGCGACGTCGTCCGGGAATGCCAGATCGAGCATCTTGCCCATTTCCTCTTCGGTCGCACCGTCGAACACCGGCGTTGCGAACGGCACGCCTTCGCGCAGGTTCTTCGCGAGTTCGAGGATCTCGTCGTCGCTGAAGCTGTCGAGGTCTTCCTTGTGGCCCGATTCGTTGTAGATCTTCGTGAGGAATTCACGCAGCTCTGCAACCTTCGTCTGACGCGCAAGCATCTCGCCGATACGCCAGCCCAGACCCTTCGCGGCCCAGCCCAGGTGCACTTCGAGAACCTGACCCACGTTCATCCGTGACGGCACGCCGAGCGGGTTCAGCACGACGTCTGCCGGACGGCCATCGGCCATGTACGGCATGTCTTCGATCGGAACGATCTTCGACACCACACCCTTGTTACCGTGACGGCCTGCCATCTTGTCGCCAGGCTGCAGACGGCGCTTCACCGCGAGGTACACCTTGACCATCTTCAGCACGCCCGGCGGCAGTTCGTCGCCTTGCGTGAGCTTCTTGCGCTTCTCTTCGAAGGCCAGATCGAACTGGTGACGCTTCTCTTCGATCGAGTTCTTGATCGCTTCGAGCTGCGCCGCTGCTTCTTCGTCCGCGAGGCGGATGTCGAACCAGTGGTAGTGATCCAGATCTTCGAGGTACGCGCGCTCGATCTTCGTGCCCTTCGCGAGCTTCTTCGGACCGCCGTTCGCGACCTTGCCTTCGAGCATGCGTGCGAGACGCTGGAACGCGTCGCCTTCCACGATGCGCAGCTGGTCGTTCAGGTCGAGGCGATAGCGCTTCAGTTCATCGTCGATGATCTGTTGTGCGCGCTTGTCGCGCTGGATGCCTTCACGCGTGAACACCTGCACGTCGATGACCGTACCGCTCATGCCCGAGGGCACGCGCAGCGACGTATCCTTCACGTCCGAAGCCTTCTCGCCGAAGATCGCGCGCAGCAGCTTTTCTTCCGGCGTGAGCTGGGTTTCGCCCTTCGGCGTGACCTTGCCCACGAGCACGTCGCCCGCTTCGACTTCCGCGCCGATGTACACGATGCCCGACTCGTCGAGACGGCCAAGCTGCACTTCCGCGAGGTTCGAAATGTCGCGCGTGATTTCTTCCGGCCCGAGCTTCGTGTCGCGTGCAACGACATTCAGTTCTTCGATGTGGATCGACGTGTAACGGTCGTCCGCAACCACCTTCTCCGAGATCAGGATCGAGTCTTCGAAGTTGTAGCCGTTCCACGGCATGAACGCGATCAGCATGTTCTGGCCGAGCGCGAGCTCGCCCAGATCGGTCGATGCGCCGTCAGCCAGCACGTCGCCGCGCGCAACCTTGTCGCCCATCTTCACGATCGGACGCTGGTTGATGTTCGTGTTCTGGTTCGAACGCGTGTACTTGATGAGGTTGTAGATGTCCACACCCACTTCACCAGCAACCGCTTCGTCGTCGTTCACACGAATCACGATACGGCCTGCGTCGACGTAGTCGACCACGCCGCCACGCAGCGCCTGAACCGTCGTACCCGAGTCGACCGCAACCGTGCGCTCGATACCCGTACCGACGACCGGCTTTTCCGGACGCAGGCAAGGCACGGCCTGACGCTGCATGTTCGAGCCCATCAGTGCACGGTTCGCGTCGTCGTGCTCGAGGAACGGAATCAGCGAGGCTGCAACCGAGACGATCTGCGACGGCGCCACGTCCATGTACTGGATGCGGTCCGGCGTGACCATCAGCGTTTCGCCCGCTTCACGCGACGAAACCAGTTCGTCGGTCAGCGTGCCGTCTTCCGCCACTGCCGCGTTCGCCTGAGCGATCACGTAACGGCCTTCTTCGATCGCCGACAGGTAGTCGATCTGGTCGGTCACCTTGCCGTCTGCAACCTTGCGATACGGCGTTTCGAGGAAGCCGTATTCGTTCAGGTGCGCGTACAGTGCGAGCGAGTTGATCAGACCAATGTTCGGACCTTCCGGCGTCTCGATCGGACACACGCGGCCGTAGTGGGTCGGGTGCACGTCGCGGACTTCGAAGCCTGCGCGCTCACGCGTCAGACCGCCCGGGCCCAGTGCGGAAACACGACGCTTGTGCGTGATTTCCGAGAGCGGGTTGGTCTGGTCCATGAACTGCGACAGCTGCGACGAACCGAAGAACTCGCGAATCGCCGACGAAATCGGCTTCGAGTTGATCAGGTCGTGCGGCATCAGGTTTTCGCTTTCGGCCTGGCCGAGGCGTTCCTTCACTGCACGCTCGACGCGCACGAGACCCGCGCGGAACTGGTTTTCCGCGAGTTCGCCCACGCAACGCACGCGACGGTTGCCGAGGTGGTCGATGTCGTCCACTTCGCCCTTGCCGTTGCGCAGCTCGACGAGGATCTTGATGGTCGCGAGGATGTCGTCGTCCTGCAGCGTCATCGGGCCGACGATTTCGTCACGGCCGACGCGGCGGTTGAACTTCATACGACCCACCTTCGAGAGGTCGTACGCTTCTTCGCTGTAGAACAGGCGGTTGAACAGCGCCTCGACCGCTTCTTCGGTCGGCGGCTCGCCCGGACGCATCATGCGGTAGATCGCGATGCGCGCGGCCATCTTGTCGGCGGTTTCGTCGATACGCAGCGTCGACGAGATGTACGGACCCTGGTCCAGATCGTTCGTGTAGAGCGTCTGGATGTCCTTGATCTTCGCTTCGCGCAGCTTCTCGAGCACGCTTTCGGTGATCTCGTCGTTCGCGTTCGCGATCACTTCGCCCGTGTCGCCGTCGACGACGTTCTTCGCGAGAACGCGGCCGAGCAGATAATCTTCGGGGACCGAAATGTACGTCGTCTTCGCGCTTTCGAGATCGCGAATGTGCTTCGCGTTGATCCGCTTGTCCTTCTGGACAATGACCTTGCCTTCGCGATCGCTGATGTCGAAGCGCGCGACTTCACCGCGCAGACGCTCCGGCACGAACTCCATCTGCGCGCCTTCCGGCATCAGCGTGAAGTTGTCGAACACGAAGAAGTTCGCGAGGATCTGTTCCGGCGTGAGGCCGATGGCCTTCAGCAGGATCGTGACCGGCATCTTGCGGCGACGGTCGACGCGGAAGTACAGCACGTCCTTCGGGTCGAACTCGAAGTCGAGCCACGAACCGCGGTAAGGAATGATACGGGCCGAGAAGAGCAGCTTGCCCGAGCTGTGCGTCTTGCCCTTGTCGTGTTCGAAGAACACGCCAGGCGAGCGATGCAGCTGCGAGACGATGACACGCTCGGTGCCGTTGATGACGAACGAACCAGTCGGCGTCATGAGCGGAATTTCGCCCATGTACACTTCCTGCTCCTTCACTTCCTTCACGACCGGCTTGCTCGGCGATTCCTTGTCGAGCAGGACGAGACGGACCTTGGCGCGCAGCGCCGAGCAGTACGTCAAGCCGCGTTGCTGGCATTCCTTGATGTTGAATGCCGGCGACGACAGCATGTAGCTGACGAACTCTAGACGAGCAAAGCCGTTATGGGAAACAATAGGAAAAACGGACGAAAACGCTGCCTGCAGACCTTCCGGTTTGCGTTGTGCGGTCGCCGTTTCTGCTTGCAGGAATGTGCTGAATGATTCAAGCTGGGTAGCCAGCAGGAAAGGAACCTGGTGAACGATGGGGCGTTTCGCGAAACTCTTGCGAATACGCTTCTTCTCGGTGAAGGAATAGTGCATACGATCTCCGAATCACGGCGGGTAGGACGACCCGAGTGTTCACCGACTGAGACCCGATGGCTTCGCGAGCCCTGGAAGCTTGGTGGTTGGCCTCTACCAACCGCTGGCTGACGGCAACGGATTTCGGCTTGTCATAACGTGCCCGCTGCCCGACCAAACTTGCCTTCTGCAGTCGCTTCAGAAGACAAAGAGAAGCGTCGTGCGCAAGGATCGTGCCCTTGAGGCACTCACCCGGCGAAAGACGTTTTTCTTTGGCTTCTGGGTCCCGCATCCCGCCTCCGACTTCTAAAAAATCGAACACAAAAACGCAGAACCCACAAAGCACAAAAAGGCCGGCGGTGTAAAAACCGCCAGCCTTCGCACAGCGCGCTGAAACTTACTTGATTTCAGCCTTCGCGCCGGCTTCTTCCAGCTTCTTCTTCGCTTCTTCAGCAGCAGCCTTGGGCACCGCTTCCTTCACGGGCTTCGGTGCACCGTCGACCAGGTCCTTCGCTTCCTTCAGGCCGAGACCCGTCAGTTCGCGAACGGCCTTAATGACCGAAACCTTGTTTGCGCCGGCTTCGAGCAGGTTGACCGTGAATTCGGTCTGCTCTTCAGCAGCAGCAGCAGCGCCGCCGCCTGCCGGGCCAGCGACTGCCACAGCAGCTGCCGACACGCCAAACTTCTCTTCGAACGCCTTGACCAGTTCGTTCAGTTCAAGAACCGACATCGAGCCAACGGCTTCGAGGATGTCTTCTTTTGCGATTGCCATTTGAAATTACTCCAGATTTGAATTCGGAAACAGCTAGCGATCTTTCTCGCTTGCTCTTGCTCGTTCGTCTGCCTGAAATCAGGCAGCTTCTGCTTGCTTCTTCTCCGCCAGCGCGGCCAGAGCACGCGCGAAGCCGGAAACAGGAGCTTGCATAACGAACAGCAGCTTCGAGAGCAGTTCTTCGCGGCTCGGGATGTTGGCCAGCGCTTGCACGCCTGCCACGTCCATCACCTTGCCTTCGTAGGAACCAGCCTTGATGACCAACTTGTCATTGCCCTTCGCGAAGTCATTGACGACCTTCGCAGCAGCAATTGCATCTTCCGAGATGCCGTAGATCAGGGGGCCAGTCATCTGCTCTGCCAGCGGAGCAAACGGGGTACCTTCGACAGCGCGACGCGCCAGCGTGTTCTTCAACACGCGGAGGTACACCTGCTGCTCACGCGCTTTCGCGCGCAGCTTGGTCAGATCGCCAACCGCGATTCCACGATACTCGGCCAGCACCATGGTCTGAGCCTTCGCGACTTGCGCGGAGACTTCAGCCACGACGGCCTGCTTACCTTCTTTGTTCAGTGGCACGGTTAACCTCCAGATTCGACACACTTCGCTTTCGCATCATGTGCCGCGTTCAACAACGGCGACCGACCAGTCCGGAGTAAATCAGTTTGCATCGTCAGGCGTTACCGCCTGCATCCGCTCACATCAGCACTTCAAAACCTTTTCGGGTTCGCCATCTGCGTTGGCTTTGCATTAAGGAAGCACCCAACTGCTGCACTTCCGCCAACGGTCTTTGACAACCGGTTGCACCGCGCTTACTGCCGCTGCACAACCGCCCAAAGCCCTTTAAATCCGCGCTGCCGCCCTCTCGGGCCTCAGCGCGGCAAAACCATTACGCTGCGAGCGACGTCTGGTCGACGCGAACGCCAACGCCCATCGTGCTCGAGACAGCGATCTTGCGCAGGTACACGCCCTTGCTCGTTGCCGGCTTCGCCTTGGTCAGCGCGTCGAGGAGCGCGTCCAGGTTGGTGCGCAGCGCGGTCGGCTCGAACGATGCACGGCCGATCGTGGCATGGATGATACCGGCCTTGTCGACACGGAATTGCACCTGACCAGCCTTCGCGTTCTTGACCGCGGTCGCCACGTCCGGCGTCACGGTGCCGACCTTCGGGTTCGGCATGAGGCCGCGCGGGCCAAGGATCTGACCGAGCGTACCGACGACGCGCATCGTGTCCGGCGAAGCGATCACGATGTCGAAGTTCAGGTTGCCGCCCTTGATCTGCTCGGCGAGGTCTTCCATACCGACGATCTCTGCGCCTGCTGCCTTGGCTTGTTCAGCCTTTTCACCTTGCGCGAACACTGCGACGCGGACCGACTTGCCGGTACCAGCGGGCAGAACGACCGAGCCGCGAACGACCTGGTCCGACTTCTTCGCATCGATGCCGAGCTGCACTGCAACGTCGATCGACTCGTCGAACTTCGCCGTGGCGCATTCCTTCACGAGCGACAGTGCATCGCCGATCGGGTACTGTTTTTGGCGGTCGATCTTGGCAGCCAGTGCCTTTTGACGCTTCGAAACCTTAGCCATTTACACGCCCTCCACGATAATGCCCATCGAGCGGGCGCTGCCAGCGATCGTGCGGACCGCTGCGTCCATATCGGCTGCCGTGAGGTCCGGCATCTTGGTCTTGGCGATTTCCTCGGCTTGCGCGCGGGTGATCGTAGCGACCTTGTCGGTGTGCGGCTTGGCCGAACCCTTGTCGACCTTCGCTGCCTTCTTGATCAGAACCGTAGCCGGCGGCGTCTTCAGGATGAACGTGAAGCTCTTGTCCGCGAATGCCGTGATCACGACCGGAACCGGCAGACCCGGTTCCATGGCTTGAGTCTGCGCGTTGAACGCCTTGCAGAACTCCATGATGTTCAGGCCGCGCTGACCCAGTGCCGGGCCGACCGGCGGCGACGGATTGGCTTTACCTGCAGGAATCTGCAGCTTGATAAAGCCGATGATTTTCTTTGCCATGTTGAAAACCTCTTTGGAACGCGTGAGCGTTCTGGTGAGTGGTAGCGCGCGTTCACCACAATCTTCGCTGTGCCAACTGCTTTGGCGACATCTACAGCCGACTGGACTACTGGCGCTCCTCTACGGCCATAACGCGGACCGTAAGCGCGGAAAAACGGATCGCACTCGAGGCGCGATCCGTAGTATTCGATTTACAGCTTTTCGACCTGGCCGAATTCGAGTTCGACCGGTGTGGCGCGACCGAAAATGGTGACGGAGACCCGGACGCGCGACTTTTCGTAGTTGACTTCTTCGACGCTGCCGTTGAAGTCCGTGAACGGACCTTCCTTCACGCGGACCATCTCGCCGACTTCGAACAGGGTCTTGGGGCGCGGCTTCTCAACGCCTTCCTGCATCTGCGACATGATCTTTTCGACTTCGCGCGGCGAAATCGGGCTCGGGCGATTACGCGCCCCGCCGACGAAACCGGTCACCTTTGCCGTGTTCTTCACGAGGTGCCACGTTTCGTCCGTCATTTCCATCTCAACCAGGACGTAGCCCGGGAAGAAACGACGTTCGGTCACCGATTTGTGACCGCCCTTCACCTCGACAACTTCTTCAGTCGGAACGAGGATCTGGCCAAACTTGTCCTGCATGCCAGCACGTTCGATACGCTCTTGAAGCGCACGTTGCACGCTCTTCTCCATGCCGGAGTAGGCGTGCACAACATACCAACGTTTTCCGCTCGGGGATGCCGGTGTATCGCTCATATCATTTCCAACCCAGAATCGCCGAGAAAATCACCCACTCGATGGATTTGTCGCAAACCCACAGAATGATGGCCATGGCCAGCACAAAACCGAAGACCACCAGGGTCGTTTGCGTGGCCTCTTTGCGAGTCGGCCAGACGACCTTGCGAACTTCCTTGTACGAGTCTTTGGCAAACGCGATGAAGCTCTTGCCGGGCGCCGAGAGAAGACCGACTACCACCCCCGCGATCACGCCCACTGCGAGCGCTGCACCGCGGACATACCACTCCTGGCTACCGAGCCAGTAGAACCCTACGAACCCGGCCACAACCAACAATACGCCCGCCGCAAGCATCAGCTTGTCGCTGGAAGTATTAACAGTTTCGACGGAAGGATTCGCCATAACACCTTAAAGAACAACGCGCCGAGGCGCGAGAAGTTGGCAGGGGCAGAGGGAATCGAACCCCCAACCTTCGGTTTTGGAGACCGACGCTCTGCCAGTTGAGCTATACCCCTAAACCATTTTGGGGTTGACGGCATCGCCAACCCCGAAACCACTTAGTCGATCAACGAGACTGGCAAAAACTTACTCGATGATCTTTGCAACCACGCCGGCGCCGACGGTACGGCCACCTTCGCGGATTGCGAAGCGCAGACCTTCTTCCATCGCGATCGGAGCGATCAGCTTCACCGTGATCGACACGTTGTCGCCCGGCATGACCATTTCCTTGTCCTTCGGCAGCTCGATCGAGCCCGTCACGTCCGTCGTACGGAAGTAGAACTGCGGACGGTAGTTGTTGAAGAACGGCGTGTGACGGCCGCCTTCGTCCTTGCTCAGCACGTACACTTCAGCCGTGAAGTGCGTGTGCGGCGTGATCGAGCCCGGCTTGGCCAGCACCTGGCCACGCTCCACGTCTTCACGCTTCGTGCCGCGCAGCAGGATACCCACGTTGTCGCCTGCCTGACCCTGGTCGAGCAGCTTGCGGAACATTTCCACGCCCGTGCAGGTCGTCTTCACCGTCGGCTTGATACCGACGATTTCGATTTCCTCGCCGACCTTGACGATGCCGCGCTCGACGCGACCCGTCACCACCGTGCCGCGACCCGAGATCGAGAACACGTCTTCCACCGGCATCAGGAACGCGCCGTCAACGGCACGCTCCGGCGTCGGGATGTACGTGTCCAGCGCGTCGGCCAGGTTCATGATCGCCACTTCACCCAGTTCGCCCTTGTCGCCTTCCAGCGCCAGCTTGGCCGAACCCTTGATGATCGGCGTGTCGTCGCCCGGGAAGTCGTACTTCGACAGGAGCTCGCGCACTTCCATTTCGACCAGCTCGAGCAGCTCGGCGTCGTCGACCATGTCGCACTTGTTCAGGAACACGATGATGTAAGGCACGCCAACCTGACGGGCGAGCAGGATGTGCTCACGCGTTTGCGGCATCGGGCCGTCAGCGGCCGAGCACACCAGGATCGCGCCGTCCATCTGTGCCGCGCCCGTGATCATGTTCTTCACGTAGTCAGCGTGGCCCGGGCAGTCGACGTGTGCGTAGTGGCGGTTAGCCGTTTCGTACTCGACGTGCGCGGTGTTGATGGTAATGCCACGCGCCTTTTCTTCCGGCGCTGCGTCGATCTGGTCGTACGCCTTCGCTTCGCCGCCGAACTTGGCGGTTAGAACCGTCGTGATCGCTGCCGTCAGCGTGGTCTTGCCGTGGTCAACGTGACCGATCGTGCCCACGTTCACGTGCGGCTTGGTCCGCTCAAACTTACCCTTGGCCATTTTCGACTCCTAAGAGGATTTTTCCGTACGTTGCGCGGGGCGCGCAAACAATCACTGGCTTGCTGCTGCCTGCTCGATGCGAGGCTTCTGAGGCCCGCTAGATACCGGCTGGTGCCCATGGGCAGGATCGAACTGCCGACCTCTCCCTTACCAAGGGAGTGCTCTACCACTGAGCCACATGGGCGAAAACTGCTCTGAACCGCTTTAATGCTTCGCTGGAGCGGGTGAAGGGAATCGAACCCTCGTCGTAAGCTTGGAAGGCTTCTGCTCTACCATTGAGCTACACCCGCGAGGTTCGCCGGCTACTGCCGACCCAACACTAACTGCTACAGCTGAATTCTGGTGGAGGAGGTTGGATTCGAACCAACGTAGGCGTAAGCCAACAGATTTACAGTCTGCCCCCTTTAGCCACTCGGGCACCCCTCCGCAGAGAACTGATGATTATGGGGGAACATCCGATAAGTGTCAAGCACTTTGTTCGGAGCAGAACCCACAACGCTCTCACTTATAGGGAGAGCGGAAAAGCAAAAACCCCGGCTTTTTAGGGCCGGGGTCTCGCTTGTAGAGGAGCCTGACGATTACCTACTTTCACACGGGCAATCCGCACTATCATCGGCGTGGAGCTGTTTCACGGTCCTGTTCGGGATGGGAAGGGGTGGGACCAGCTCGCTATGGTCATCAGGCATGACGGGTTGCTGCGTCGCGCTTTGTGTTCGCGCCACAGCCAATCGGGAAGAAGCGTAAAGAGGGTGATGCTGAATTGGGGTTGTGTTGTTTCAGGCACAACACACATAGTGTGGGTTCTACGTAAATGCTGAAGCATTAACGTAGACCGACACGTGATCTCAACCGTGCGTCTTTAAAAACACACCTGTTATAGGATCAAGCCTTACGGGCAATTAGTATCAGTTAGCTTAACGCATTACTGCGCTTCCACACCTGACCTATCAACGTCCTGGTCTCGAACGACCCTTCAAGGGGATCAAGTCCCCGGGGAAGTCTCATCTTGAGGCGAGTTTCCCGCTTAGATGCTTTCAGCGGTTATCTCTTCCGAACATAGCTACCCGGCGATGCGACTGGCGTCACAACCGGTACACCAGAGGTTCGTCCACTCCGGTCCTCTCGTACTAGGAGCAGGCCCCCTCAAACTTCCAGCGCCCACGGCAGATAGGGACCAAACTGTCTCACGACGTTTTAAACCCAGCTCACGTACCTCTTTAAATGGCGAACAGCCATACCCTTGGGACCGGCTACAGCCCCAGGATGAGATGAGCCGACATCGAGGTGCCAAACACCGCCGTCGATATGAACTCTTGGGCGGTATCAGCCTGTTATCCCCAGAGTACCTTTTATCCGTTGAGCGATGGCCCTTCCATACAGAACCACCGGATCACTATGACCTGCTTTCGCACCTGTTCGACTTGTGAGTCTCACAGTCAAGCACGCTTATGCCATTGCACTATCAGCACGATTTCCGACCGTACCTAGCGTACCTTCGTACTCCTCCGTTACCCTTTGGGAGGAGACCGCCCCAGTCAAACTGCCTACCATGCACTGTCCCCGATCCGGATCACGGACCAAGGTTAGAACCTCAAACAGATCAGGGTGGTATTTCAAGGACGGCTCCATGCAGACTAGCGTCCACACTTCACAGCCTCCCACCTATCCTACACAAACCGGTTCAAAGTCCAATGCAAAGCTACAGTAAAGGTTCATGGGGTCTTTCCGTCTAGCCGCGGGGAGATTGCATCATCACAAACACTTCAACTTCGC